>NZ_JBYSZM010000025.1:0-103402 GCF_058787155.1 Sphingobium sp. FW305-3-2-15-F-TSA7
CGATATATGTGGGGGGGGCGGGGGTGTAAAGACCGTTCGCACGATTATTGCGCACCTGTGCCCAAACAGGCCTGTTTTCGGGGCGGAGCGGGGATGACGTGCGACGAAATCGCCCGTCGGGAATGCCCGGTCAGGACAGCCGGTCGCGGAAATCCTCGTAGGAAAAGCGCTTCACGATCCTCAGTGAGTCGTTTTCGCTGTTCCAGAGTGCGATCGCGGGAAGCGGCACGCCATTGAAACTGTTGGTCTTGACCATCGAATAATGCGCCTGGTCGAGAAAGGCGATGCGATCGCCGGCAACCGGTGGCGTGGCGAATCGATAGTCACCGATGATATCGCCGGCCAGGCAGGACGGGCCGCCGAGCCGCACAGCCACACCATTCTCGGCTTCGCCGAGCAGCGCCGGGCGATAGGGGGCTTCGATCACATCGGGCATATGGCAGGTGGCGGAGATGTCGGTGATGCCGATCGGCACGGCATTCTCGAACGTATCGAGTATCTCGCCGACCAATATGCCTGCGTCGAGCGCGGTCGCTTCACCGGGTTCGAGGAAGAGTTCGAGCCCGGTCGATGCCCGCACGCCACGGATGAAGTCGACCAGTTCGTCACGCTGATAATCGGCGCGGGTGATATGGTGCCCACCACCAAAATTGAGCCATTTCAGTGATTTGAAATGAGAATTTAATTTCGGTTCGAGTGATTGCCAGGTGCGGCGCAACGGCTCGAAATCCTGCTCGCACAGGGTGTGGAAATGCAGGCCATCGACGCCATCGAGATGTTCGGAGCGCAGCTGCGACACCGGAAAGCCCAGCCGCGATCCGGGCTGGCACGGGTCATATTTGGGGACCTCGCCCTCGCTATGCTCGGGATTGATGCGCAGGCCGATATCGAACACGTCGCCCGCCGCGCGTGCCGCCGCGATCTCGGGCAGGAAGCGGGCATGCTGGGCGGGGCTGTTGAAGATGACGTGATCGGACAGCCGTAGGATCTCCGGCATGTCCTCAGCCTTGTAGCCGGCGCAATAGGTCGCGACTTCGCCGTGATATTTCTCACGGCCCAGCAATGCTTCCCACAGGCCCGAGGCGCAGACTCCGTCGAGATATTCGCCGACGACATCGCCCAGCGACCACATCGAGAACGCCTTGAGCGCGAGCAGCACCTTTGCGCCCGAACGGTCGCGAACATCCTTCAGCGCCGCGAGATTGCGCCGCACCGCTGTCTCATCGACGACGAAGCACGGGCTGGGCACACGGCTCAGGTCGAAATGCGCAAAGGCTCCGGGATCGCCGGCTTTGGTTTCCATTTTCAGGGCCCTTAGAGACCCGTTCGCCCTGAGCTTGTCGAAGGGCTGTCCTTCTTCTGCACTGAGGTAAAGAAGGGCAGGGCTTCGACAGGCTCAGCCCAAACGGGCCTGGAAAACTGAGTTCAGAACTGAAGAGGCCCGTCCAACTCCTTGACCTGCCAGGGCAGGCCATGGAGGTTCAGCATGTCCATGAACGGATCGGGATCGAACTGTTCCATGTTGAACACGCCGTCGCCGCGCCACTTGCCGGTCAGCATCATCGCCGCACCGATCATCGCGGGAACGCCGGTGGTGTAGCTTACCGCCTGGTTGCCGGTTTCCTCATACGCGTCCTCATGGTCGCAGATATTGTAGACATAGACCGTCTTCGCCGCGCCGTCCTTCTCTCCGGTCGCGATGTCGCCAATGTTGGTCTTGCCGTGGGTCGTCGGGCCCAGGCTGGACGGTTCGGGCAGCACGGCTTTCAGGAACTGTAGCGGAATGATCTCGCGGCCTTCGTAGATCACCGGATCGATCCGTGTCATGCCGACATTCTGCAGCACTTCCAGATGCTTGAGGTACGCATCTCCGAACGTCATCCAGAAACGGATGCGCTTGATCTCGGGATAGTGCTTTGCCAGCGATTCCAGTTCCTCATGATACATGAGGTACATGTTCTTCTCGCCGACGCTTTCGAAGTCGAACGTCTGCTTATGGCTGAGCGCGGGGCCTTCCACCCATTCGCCGTTCGCCCAGTGGCGCGACGGCGCGGTGACTTCGCGGATGTTGATCTCCGGATTGAAGTTGGTCGCGAAATGCTGGCCATGGTCGCCGCCATTGCAGTCGAGGATGTCGAGCGTGTCGATGCGGTCGAGCAGGTGCTTCTTGATATAGCTGGCGAAGACCGAGGTAACGCCGGGATCGAAGCCCGATCCGAGCAGCGCCATCAGCCCGGCTTCCTTGAAACGGTCATGATAGGCCCATTGCCAGCCATATTCGAACTTCGCTTCGTCGCGCGGCTCGTAATTGGCGGTGTCGAGATAATCGACGCCGGCCTTGAGGCAGGCATCCATGATCGACAGATCCTGGTAGGGCAGCGCCAGATGGACGACGAGCTTGGGCTTCACGCGCTCGATCAGCGCGGCGGTCGCCTCGACATCGTCGGCGTCGACTTCGGCAGTGTCGATCGTGACGCCGGTGCGCGCCTTCACCGACTCGGCGATCGCGTCGCATTTCGCCTTGCGGCGGCTCGCGAGCGTGATGTGCGAGAAGATGTCGGTGTTCATCGCCATCTTGTGCACCGCGACCGACCCGACGCCGCCTGCGCCGATCACCAGAACCTTGCTCACACCCATCTCCATTTGCCGGGGGAAAGGGCGGCTATATAGGGATGCTTCGTGACAGGGCAAAGTACGACATGACGATGCGCTGGAACGATCACGTCGATGCGAACCCCTGGAGCCCCCCTGATGCGCAAGCCCAATCGAGACGGCGTCCTCGCCGCCGCCGCGAAGATCGCCGAAATCCTTCCGGAAACCCCGTTGCTGTCGTTCGAGCATGAGGGGCACAAATTCTGGTGCAAGGCCGAATCGCTTCAGCCGATGGGCGCGTTCAAACTGCGCGGGGCCTGGCATCGTCTGACCGATCTCGATGCCGATGAGCGCGCGGCCGGCGTCGTCGCCTTCTCCTCCGGCAACCATGCCCAGGGGGTCGCCTGGTCGGCGAAGCGGCTCGGCATGCCGTCGACGATCGTCATGCCGGCCGATGCGCCGCGCAAGAAGCTGGAGAACACCCGCGCGCTTGGCGCCGAGGTCATGCTCTACGATCGGATGAAGGAGGATCGGGCGGTGATCGGCGCAGCGCTGGCGGCAGAGCGTGGCGCGACGCTCGTGCCCAGCTTCGACGATGCCTGGGTGATCGAGGGGCAGGGCAGCGCCGGCATCGAAGCGACGGCGCAGTTGGAGCGAATCGCCGGCGGCGGCCCCGACCGGATCGTCATTCCCTGCGGCGGCGGCGGTCTGTCGGCCGGAATCGCGCTGGCCTGCCCCGAAGCGGAGATCGTGATCGCAGAACCTGAAGGCTGGGATGACATGTGCCAGTCGCTCGCGGCGGGTGAGATCATCCCCGTCGGCCCCAATCCGCCGCCGACCGCATGCGACGCGCTCCAGACGCTGCGCGTCTCGCCACTGACGTTCGATGTGTTGCGGTCGCGCGGCGCGACCGGTGTCGCGGTGAGCGAGGCCGAGGTGGCGGCGGCGATGCGCTTCGCGTTCGATACGCTGCGCCTGGTGATCGAGCCGGGCGGCGCAGCCGCCCTTGCGGCGGTGCTGGCGGGCAAGGTCGCGGCGAGCGAGCGGACGTTGATCATCCTGTCGGGCGGCAATGTCGATGCCGCTCAGTTCGCGGCAGTGTTGGCGGGGTGAGCGGCGTTTATGGCTCGGTCGCATCCTTTGCGGTTGCGGTCGGCCCCGCAATCCTGATGATCGCCGCATTCGCGCTGGCGATCGGTGGTGTCAGCCTGATCCGCAAGGGCAATCGGCAGAAAGGGATATTGATGATTGTCTGTGCCGCTGTGTTCGTCGCCAATGTCGCGATCCTGACGGCATGAGCGGCGCCCGAATCTTCGATTTCACCGACGCGCTGGTACGGACGCCCGCGCCGAGCGTCGCCAACGGCCTGCGTGCCGGGGCGCAGGACGATCCGGACTATGCGGCGGTCCTGGCCGAACATGGCGGCTATGTCGCGGCATTGCGCGCGGCGGGCGTCTCGGTCGAGATCCTGCCGCCGCTCGATGCCTATCCCGATTCGGTTTTCGTCGAGGATCCTGCTTTCGTCATTCCCGAAGGGGCGATCCTGCTGCACCCCGGCACGCCGAGCCGCGCAGGGGAACGTGCGGAGATCGCCGACGCGCTTCGGCGGCGATTCGGTGTGGTGCTCGCGCTCGATCGCGGCCATGCCGATGGCGGTGATATCTTGATCCTGCCTGACGAGATACTGATCGGGCTGTCCGCCCGCACCGATCGCGAGGGTGCCGAGCGCTTCGCCGAACTGGCGGGCGAACTGGGGCGCCGGGTCCGTATCGTCGAGCCGCCCAGGGGCACGCTGCATCTGAAGACCGCTTCGTCGCTGATCGACGAGCGGACGGTGATCGCGACCCCGGCGCTGGCCGGGGCTGATCTGTTCGGCGATGTCGATGTCGTGACGACGCCCGAGGGCGAAGAGGCGGCGGCGAACCTGTTGCGCGTCAATGAAACGGTGCTGGTCGGCGCGGCCTATCCGGCGACGGCCGCGCTGATCGAAGCGCGCGGCCTGTCCGTGGTTCCGCTGGCCGTGTCGGAGATCGCGAAGATCGACGCCGGCCTGTCCTGCATGTCGCTGCGCTGGCGGGCCTAGAGCCTGATCGCTTGAGGTGGAAGTGCTACGCGCTTCCACCGATGGCGTGAATCAGGCTCTATTCAGATGGTTGAGACCAAGATTCACACTTCAGATTGATTCAATCTGAAGTGATCTTGGTCTAAGCCTGATCTCTTCCGGTGGAAACGCTTCACACTTCAGGCTGTTACAGCCTGAAGTGATCGCGGTCCGGCCGATCACTTGATCGGCGAGTTCGGGTCCAGACGCATGTCGAGATAATTGTCGACGGCACGCATCATCTCGTCGAGCTCATGCTCGAAGAAGTGGTTTGCCCGCGGAATCTCGTCGTGATGGATGGTGATGTGCTTCTGCGTGCGCAGCTTGTCGACCAGCTTCTGCACCGCGCCGGGCGTCACCACTTCGTCGCCGGTTCCCTGCACGATGATGCCGGAGGCCGGGCAAGGTGCCAGGAACGTGAAGTCGTACATGTTCGCTGGCGGCGCGATCGAGATGAAACCGCGCACTTCGGGGCGGCGCATCAGCAACTGCATGCCGATCCACGCGCCGAAGCTGAAGCCCGCGATCCAGGTGGTCTGGGCTTCGGGATGGAAGCTCTGCACCCAGTCGAGCGCCGCCGCCGCGTCCGAAAGCTCGCCGACGCCGTTGTCGAACGTGCCCTGGCTCTTGCCGACGCCGCGGAAGTTGAAGCGCAGCGTCGCGAAGCCGCGGCGCTGGAAGGTCTTGTAGAGCGCCTGGGTGATCCGGTCGTTCATCGTGCCGCCGCCCTGAGGGTGCGGATGCAGGATCATGGCGACGGGTGCGCGTGGGCGGGGCGGTGGGCTGAAGCGGCCTTCGAGGCGCCCTTCGGGGCCGGGGATGATGACTTCTGGCATGGCACCTTCGTGCTGAAATTGGATTGGGTGCGTGGCTCCATGCGGGATGGGGCTGTGCGCGGTCGCGCCAGCCTATATAGATGCGCCTCACGGTTTCGCAATCGTCGGGAGCTTTAGCGGGTGAGCGACCGCCTTTATCTGGATCACGCGGCAACGACGCCCGTGCTTTCCGCTGCACAGGCAGCAATGAACGACGCCATGACGCGATGGGCGAATCCGTCCTCGCCGCATGCCGAGGGCCGCGCCGCGCGCGCGGCCCTCGAGGATGCGCGTGCCCGGGCCAAGGCGGCGCTGGGCTGGACGGGCGAACTGATCTTCACCAGCGGCGCGACCGAAGCGATTCGGATCGCGCTGGCCCGCGCCAAGGCCGATGCGGTGCTGGTTGCCGCGACCGAGCATGACGCCGTTCATCGTGCCGCGCCCAAAGCCTTTTTCCTCCCCGTCCAGGGCGATGGCACTGTTGCGGGCCATGCGCTGACGGGGCGACTCGGCGCGCTCGGCGCCGAACGGCCGCTGGTTGCGGTCCAGTCGGCGAACAGTGAAAGCGGTGTCCTGCAGCCGCTTGCCGAATTGATCCCGATCATTCGCGCCAAGGGCGGGCTGGTCTTTGCCGATTGCGCACAGTCGGCGGGCAAGCTGGCGCTGCCCGATGCCGACCTGATCGCGATCTCGGCGCACAAGCTGGGCGGGCCGCCGGGGATCGGCGCCCTGCTGGTGCGCGATCTCGGCGATCTGGCGCCCGAAGGCGGCCAGGAAAAGGGCTATCGCGGCGGCACCGAGAATCTGCCGGCCGCGGTCGGCTTCGTCGCCGCGCTCGAGGCATCGCGGGCCTGGCTCAAGCGCGCCGAGGATCTGCGCGCGCATCTCGACGGCGCCATCGAGGCCGCGGGCGGCCAGGTGGTGGCGCGCAAGAGCCCGCGCATTCCGACCATCGCATCCTATCGCATGCCGGGCATGGCGGCGTCGGCACAGCTCATCCAGTTCGACATGGCCGGGATCGCGGTGTCGGCGGGCAGCGCCTGTTCGTCGGGCACGCTGAAATCAAGCCATGTCCTTGCCGCGATGGGCTGGGACGAGCGCGACGCGGCCGAAGTGATCCGCGTCAGTTTCGGCGCGCAGACGACACGCTCGAACGTCTATCGTTTCGTCGATCAATGGCAGCGGCTCGCCCGCGAAGCCAGGGCCCGCGCGGCGTGAATCGCACCATCTATCTCGACTATCAGGCGACCACGCCGCTGGCGCCCGAAGCATTGGCGGCGATGACGCCCTGGCTCGAATCGGGTTTTGCCAATCCGCATTCCCCCCATGCCCCGGGCCGGGCGGCACGCGCCGCTGTGGAGGTCGCCCGCGATCAGGTGATGGCCGCGCTCGCCGGGCAGGGCGGACGGCTGATCTTCACCTCGGGCGCCACCGAGGCCGCGAATATGGCGATCCAGGGGGCGATGCTCGCCGCACCGGCGGGGCGGACCAGGATCGTCACCATCGCCACCGAGCATGCCTGTGTCCGCGATACGGCGCTGTGGCTCGGCAGCCGCGGCTATGAATGCGTATTGCTGCCCGTTCATGGCGATGGAATCGTCGATCTCGAGGCGGCCGCGAAGGAGATCGACGATCGCACCGCGCTGGTCGCGGCGATGCTGGTCAATAACGAGATCGGTGTGATCCAGCCGATCGCGGCGCTGTCGGCGCTCGCCCGGGCCAGCGGTGCCCGCTTCTTCTGCGACGCCGTCCAGGGTTTCGGTCGCGTCGATCTGGTGCCCGACGCCTGCGACATGATCGCGCTTTCGGCGCACAAGCTGCATGGTCCGAAAGGGATAGGCGCGCTGTGGCTGGCCGATGGCGTCGAGATCGCGCCGATCATCCATGGCGGTGCGCAGGAAGGCGGACTGCGTTCGGGAACGCTGTCGCCCGCGCTTTGCGCCGGCTTCGGTGCCGCCGCCGCGCTGATGGTCGAACGGCGGACGGCAGATATGTCGCATGTCGCATCGCTGGCCGAACTGGCGCGGAAATATTTTGCGGGCTGGGATATTAATGGCTCTATTTCAGAGCGTTATTTCGGAAATCTCAATATTCGTCGTAATGGTGTCGACGCATCCCGATTGATTTCGGAGGTGCGGACGGTCGCCTTTTCGGCCGGTTCGGCCTGCGCCAGCGGCTCGGGGCGGCCGAGCCATGTGCTGTCGGCGCTGGGCCTGACCAATGCCGAGGCGCGCTCCAGCGTGCGGCTCGGTTTCGGTCGCTATACGAGCGAGGCGGAGATTGAGCGTGCCGCGAGTCTGATCGTCGAGGCGGCCGATCGCCAGCAGGCGCTGGCCGCGTGACCCTGGTCCGCTTCGTCAGTGCCGATGGAGAGACCGTGCGTGAGGTCGACGGCCGGCCGGGCGACAATCTGCTGACCCTGGGACAGAATGACGGCCAGCCGCTCGAAGGGACGTGCGAGGGCCAGATGGCCTGTTCGACCTGCCATGTCATCGTCGACGCGGAGGATTTCGCGAAGTTGCCGCGCGCATCCGAGATGGAGGAGGATATGCTCGATCTCGCCGCCGGCGCAACGCGTCACAGCCGGCTTTCCTGCCAGATCTGGCTCACCGAAACGCTCGATAGCCTGACCGTCCGCATCCCCGGCGAAGTGCGTAATATGCAAGGGCGTTGACAAACTTTGTCATCGACCACATTTTGCGGTGATGGCGACCATGAACGTCTCTCTTCCGGACGAACTAAAGCGCTATGTCGAGGCCCAGGTCGCGACGGGCAACTATGCCAATGCCAGCGACTTTGTTCGAGATCTGATCCGGAGCCGGAAAGAGTCGCTCGATCGGCTCGATGCGCTGATCCAGGACGGGCTCGATAGTGGTTGGAGCGAACTCGCCTTCGATGAGATCATCGGAGAAGCCAAGGCTCGAGCATAATCGCCCGCAATCTGCGATTTTCAGAGGCTGCGCGCTCAGATTTGCGCGAAATATGGCTTGAGGGAAATCAGCGATGGGGCGAGCAGCAGGCGGATCGATACGCCGCGATGCTGCGTCGAACCCTTGATGGTTTGCGCGCGTTTCCGCATCTCGGGCCGCTTTATCCTGGTCGTCATGGCAATCTGCGCTCCATCAAGGCCGGCGTTCATCGCATCGTTTATGAAGTGCATGCGGACTATCTCGGCGTCGTTCGTATTCTCCATGCCCATATGGATCATGACCGGCATCTTGGCTGACCTTGCGTTTGTGGCGCGCGACGTCCATATGCGCCGCGGGAGTCGGGCGGACGGTGCTCTCGCCAACCCGGTCAGGTCCGGAAGGAAGCAGCCGTAACGAATTCGCCCCGGGTCGTTCCGGCTCCCACCTCATCCCATTGTTATCCAGCACCGCCCCAGTTCGGCGACAGGCTTCCCTGAGTCCGCTGAAGACCGGAGCAGGCTCGACATTCGAACGCGATCCGGTCGGAAGGCGCCAGCCTTTGCTGGCATGACGGGGGGAGACTGGGTAGGTTGCCGGCAATGTCCGAATCTCCCCAGCCTTATCGCGTCCTTGCACGCAAATACCGGCCGCAGACCTTTGCCGAACTGATCGGCCAGGATGCGATGGTCACCACGCTCGGCAATGCGATCAAGCGCGACCGGCTGGCCCATGCCTTTCTGCTCACCGGCGTTCGCGGGGTAGGCAAGACCTCGACCGCGCGGCTGATCGCGAAGGCGCTCAACTGTATCGGTCCCGATGGGCAGGGCGGCCCCACCATCACGCCCTGCGGCGTCTGCGAGCCCTGTATCGCGATCGCCGAGGGACGGCACATCGACGTCGTCGAGATGGATGCTGCCAGCCATACCGGCGTCGACGACGTGCGCGAGATCATCGAGGCAGTGCGCTACGCCGCGGTTTCGGCGCGCTACAAGGTTTATATCGTCGACGAAGTCCATATGCTGTCGAAGAACGCGTTCAACGCGTTGCTGAAGACGCTTGAGGAACCGCCGCCGCATGTGAAGTTCCTGTTCGCCACCACCGAGGTGAACAAGGTGCCCGTGACCGTGCTGTCGCGCTGCCAGCGTTTCGATCTGCGCCGGATTCCCGCCGAGACGCTGGCCGCGCATTTCGAACGCGTCGCGCGCGCCGAAGGGGTGAATGCCGAACCCGAAGCGCTGGCGCTTGTCGCGCGCGCGGCCGAGGGATCGGCGCGCGACGGATTGTCGATCCTGGATCAGGCCATCGCCCATGCCGACATGGAGGGCAGTCATGGCGTCACGGCCGATCAAGTGCGTGATATGCTTGGACTTTCCGATCGCGGTGCGATCCGGCGTCTGTTCGGTCATTTGCTGTCGGGCGATGCGCCGGCAACGCTCGCGGCATTGAGGGAGCAGCATGATCTGGGTGTCGATCCGGTCGCGGTGCTGCGCGCGCTGCTGGAGACCGTGCATGGTGTGACGCTTGCCAAGGTGGGCGGCGGTGACGATCCGGCGCTTTCCGTCGAGGAGCGCGAGGCGCTGGCGGACTGGGCGAGCCGGCTCGGCTTCGCAGCACTCCACCGGCTGTGGCAATTGCTGCTCAAGGGGCATGACGAGACGGTGCGGGCCGCGCTGCCGATCGAATCGGCTGAAATGGCATTGCTGCGCGTGATCCATGCCGCGCAGCTTCCCGACCCCGGCGAATTGATGAAACGACTGGCGAGCGGAGAGGGGATCGCGGCATCGGGCCAGCCATCCGCGCCGGCGCCGGGCAATGTTGCGCCGCATGCCCCGGTCCAGCGTCTTCCCGCCGATTTTCCCGCGATGATCGCGCTGCTCGCCGACAAGGGCAAGGCGCATATGGCCCAGCAGCTTCACGACTATGTTGGGCTGATGCGCTATGCGCCGCCCGAACTCGACATCCGCCCGGCCAAACCCATGGCGAGCGAATTCAACCGCGATCTCGCGGTGGCGCTGAAAGCGATCACCGGCGAGACCTGGCAGGTCAGTTCACCCGATGGGCCGGCCGAGCCGACTTTGCTCGAACAGGAGCGGATGGATGAAAATCGTGCGCGTGACGCCATATTGGCGACGCCGCTCGTCAAGGCCGCGTTCGACGCCTTTCCCGAGGCGGAACTGGTCGAATGGAAACGGGCCGGGTAGAGCAAGCCGCACGAAATGTGAATCGCGCAGCTTGCTTCAGATGTTTGTGATTGCATCGTTTTTTGCGGAAAACCGGTTCCCACTTTTCCGCACGATGCTCTAATAGCGCGACCCGATGAGCATGACTCGTCGGATCGTGTTATGAGCCGAGCTTGCTTGGCGCTTGAGCGAACCGATCTTGGATGCGTCGGCCTCTTCGAGATCGCGTATGATGGAGTAAAGACATGAAATCCCTCGACGAAATCCTCAACATGGCGAAAAATGTCCAGGACGAGCTTGAGAAGGCACAGGCCAATCTCGATACGATCGAGGTGGAGGGCATTTCGGGCGGCGGCATGGTCAAGGTCCGTGCGACCGCCAAGGGCCGGATCATCGCCGTGGATATCGACGAAAGCCTGCTGGCACCGTCCGAAAAGCAGATGCTCGAGGATCTGGTGGCAGCTGCCTTCAACGACGCGCGCGCCAAGGCGGATGCCGCATCCAGCCAGGAAATGGGCAAGATGACCAGTGGCTTGCCGCTACCGCCGGGCTTCAAGCTGCCATTCTGAATCTGAGGCAGCCGTAACGCAGTCGGAACGTCCCGGAGCCTTGCCGCGTTGAATGCGCGGGAGGCTTTGGAGGATATTGCAATGGCTGAAGAAAGAATCACCGAACGGACCGACGCTGCGGGGAACGTCACCGAGCGAATCATCGAACGCGGAGAGCCAGGTACGACCGTGGTCGAGCGCCGCGGCGGTGGCGGCGTCATTCTGGGTATTATTGCGATCGCGCTGATCGCCGTGGTCGCCTTCTTCCTGCTCGACATGAACAAGGGCGAGACTCGCAAGGACGATGCGGTCGCGGAAGCCGCCGGAAAAGTGGGCGATAGCGCCAAGAAGATCGGCGATGCGGCGGAAAAGGCCGCGGACAAGCTGACGGGCGACAATAAATAATCGCCCGGTTCACGCGACGGGCTATTTCAGACAGCTATCCAGTCCGTCGCGGCGGACCACGCCGACCCAGCGCGCCAAGCGATTGCCGTGGCGGCGCGTGAAGCCCGACGGATCGACCGCTTCGCGCTTCTTGGGCAGCGGCAATACCGCTGCGATCCGCGCTGCCTCCTCGGGCGTCAGCTTGCTGGCGTCGTGGCGGAAATACCGCATCGCGCCGGCATTGGCGCCATAGGTGCCGATGCCGGTCTCGGCGACGTTCAGATAGACTTCCATGATCCGCCTTTTGCCCCAGATCGTCTCGATCAGCACGGTGAACCAGGCTTCCAGCCCTTTGCGGAAATAGCCGCCACCCTGCCACAGGAAGACGTTCTTCGCGGTCTGCTGGCTGATCGTCGATCCGCCGCGGATCCGGCCCCCCTTCGCATTGCGCTTCATGGCGTCCTCGATCGCGTCGCGGTCGAAGCCGCCATGCGAACAGAATTTGCCGTCCTCGCCGGCAATCGCCGCGCGCGCCATGTTCGGATCCATGGCCGACAGGCTCATCCAGTCCTTGCTGAGACCGCGCCCGGCAACGACATCGCCGATCATCGTGGCGGTGATCGGCGGCGGCACGAATTTATAGATCAGCACCCATAAAACGGATCCGGCGACGAAGAAGACGATGCCGCGCCCGATCCACCAGCCGATCTTGTAGGGGAGGGGGCGCTTCTTCGATCGGGTGGTCATGGCGATCTGTTAGCAAGCGGGACCGGGATGGTGAAGAGGCGCGTGTCTCGCCCGTTTCTGCCGCTAGAGCGATTTGTAGTTCGATGGAATCATCGAACGACTCGAGCCGTAGGCCAGCGAAGCTGAAATCGCGACAAGACAAAAACCTGGGGCATGCGATCCGCTTCCAGCGGATCACAGCATGCTCTAGTCGGTCACCGCCTCGATCACGGCGGCACGCAATTCGGGGATGCCCTGGCCGGTTTCGCTCGATGTCGCGATGATCTGGGGATGTGCGGCGGGGCGCTTGCGCGCCTCCGCTTCGGTCTGGGCAAAGGTCTCGGCGAGTTCGCTGGGCTTGATCTTGTCGGCCTTGGTCAACACCAGCCGATAGCTCACGGCGGCATCGTCGAGCATCTTCATGACGTCGCGATCGACATCCTTGATGCCGTGCCGCGCGTCGATCAGCACCAATGTCCGCTTGAGCACGGCGCGACCGCGCAGGAAATCGTTGATCAGGAAGCGCCACTGCTTGACGACATCCTTGGGCGCCTTGGCGAAACCATAGCCGGGCATGTCGACCAGCCGGAAGATCAACGGATCGCCGATATCGAAGAAATTGAGCTCCTGCGTCCGCCCCGGCGTGTTCGACGTCCGCGCCAGCGCGTTGCGCCCGGTGAGCGCGTTGAGCAGTGACGATTTGCCGACGTTCGAACGCCCGGCAAAGGCCACTTCGGGCGCATCCATTCCAGGCAGGAATTTCAGCGCCGGCGCCGATTTCAGGAACGCGATCGGCCCGGCGAAGATCTTCCGCGCCGCTTCGATCGCTTCCGGGTCTGCGCCCGTTTCCGGGGCGTCGGCGGTCATTTCGCCGGCGCCTGCTTGAGCGAGGGATGGCGACTATAGAGCCATTTCTGCTGCGCGATCGAAAGCATGTTGTTGGTCAGCCAGTAGAGCTGGAGGCCGGCGGCGAACGGCGCCATCACGAACATCAGCACCCAGGGCATGATCGAGAACATCTGCTGCTGGACGGGATCGGTCGCCTGCGGGTTCAGCTTGAACTGAAGCCACATCGACACGCCCAGCAGGATCGGCAGCACGCCCAGCGCGATGATGTGCGGCGGGGTGAAGTCGAGCAGGCCGAACAGGTTGATCGGCGTCAGCGGATCGGGCGCCGACAGGTCCTTGATCCACAGCACGAAGGGCTGGTGCCGCATTTCGATGGTGAGCAGCAGCACCTTGTAGAGCGCGTAGAAGATCGGGATCTGCAGCACGATTGGCAGGCAGCCGGCCAGCGGGTTCACCTTCTCCTGCTTGTACAGGTTCAGCATCTCCGCCTGCAGCTTCTGCTTGTCGTCCTTGAAGCGTTCCTGCAGCGCCTTCATCTTGGGCTGGACGGCGCGCATGCCGGCCATCGACTTGAACTGCTTCTGCGCGATCGGGAACATCAGGCCGCGGATGATCACGGTCAGGCCGATGATCGCCACGCCGAAATTGCCGAACAGCTTGAACAGGAAATCGAGCAGCTTGAAGATCGGCTTCTCGAAGATTTCGAACCAACCCCAGTCGATGGCCTTGCCGAAATTGGGGATGCCGAGCGTATCCTCATAGCGATCGAGGTGATTGACCTCCTTCGCGCCCGAGAACAGGCGCGCGGTGGTGCGCACGGCCTTGCCGGGCTGGACGACGGTGGCGGGCAGCGTGAAATCTGCCTGGTAATGGCGATCGGCACCGACGCGGAAATAGGCCTGCAGCGTTGCCGCCTGGTCCGGAATCAACGCGGTCAGCCAATATTTGTCGGTGAAGCCCATCCAGCCGCCGGTCGAACTGCGCGCGACGCCGGCATTGCCCGCTTCGTCGACGGTCGAGAAATTGATGTCGTAATCGACCAGCTTGTTGAACACGCCGATCGGGCCGGTGTGGATCGTCCAGCTGTCGGGATCCTTGGAAACGCCGTCGCGGCTGATAAAGCCATAGGGCTGGACGGCGATCGCGCCGGTCGCGGTGTTGGCAACCGACTGCTCGACGGTGAACATATAGTCGGGATCGACGCGATAGGTGATCTGGAAACGCTGGCCCTGGCCATTGTCCCAGGCCAGCGTGACCGGCGTCGAAGGGGTCAACGTCGACGCGCTTGGCGTCCAGACGGTATCGGGGCCGGGCAGGGCGATATTCTGTCCGGTCCAGCCGAAGCCCGCAAACTGGCTGTCCTTCGCGCCGGCCGGCGAAAGCAGGCGGATCGGCGGGGAATCCTTGGCGATCGTCTCGTTGAACCGGGTCAGCGTCAGATCGTCGATCCGTGCGCCCTTCAGGTTGATCGAGCCCTTGAGCGCGGGCGTGTCGATCGCGACGCGGGGCGCTTCCGCCAGCACCATCGCGCGCTCGCGCAATGCCTTGGGGGCGTTCGATGCGGGGCTGGCCGTTGGGTTGGCGACGGGCACCTGCTTGCCGTCGACGATCTTGGTCGCCGGCGGGTTGGCGGTCGGGAAGAACCGGCTCGAAAGCGCGCTCCAGCCGAGCAGCACCGCCAGCGACAGCACGATCGCGAGGATCATGTTGCGGTTATCGGTCAAGTGTCTTCCCCCAAGATCATGGAAACAGCGGGCTCAAGGAACCGGATCGTGGCCGGAGCCGCCCCAGGGATGGCAACGGGCGAGCCGTCTGGCGGATAGCCAGCCTCCCTTGAGCGCTCCATAGCGCCCCAGTGCGGTGATTGCATAGGCCGAACAGGATGGCGTGTAGCGACAACTGGGCGGCAGGATGCGCGAAGGGCCGATCTGCCACAGCCGGGCGACGCCGATCATGAGCTTCGCGATCATCGCGTGGCCCGTTCCAGCGCCTTGCCAAGTTCCTGGCGCAGCGCGGAGAAATCGCGCTCGACACCGCCGGCGCGGCCGATCAGGACATGATCGGCGCCCGCGATGCCGCCTTGCGGCAGCAGTTCGCGCGCAAGCGCACGAAAACGGCGCTTCATCCGATTCCGGACGACAGCGCCGCCGATCTTCTTGGTGACGGTGAAACCGATCCGCATCGCCGGATCGCCGTCCTCCCGGTTCTTCACCAACAGGACGAAACCGGGCATTGCCACGCGCTTGCCCGAATTCGCCGCGAGGAAATCCGCGCGGCGACCCAATATGCTGAAACTGGGTGGCTTCAGGCCGACAGCGACTTGCGGCCGCGTGCGCGACGCGCACGGATCACATTGCGTCCGCCCGGGGTCGCCATCCGCGACCGGAAGCCGTGCCGGCGCGCGCGCACGAGATTGCTCGGCTGAAAGGTGCGCTTCATCGCTCATGTCCTCATTCGTCAAAACGGAAAAGGGCCGCCTCTGCGAGCGGCCGCTGTTGCGGGCCCGATACGGAAAAGCACCCGGCAAGTCAATCGCTCTCGGTCGGCGTTTCGCGCGCGATCGCGTCGCGTCGCCGCGCGCTGGCGCGGCGCAGGCTCCAGTCGGACCAGCTTCCCCATTTGGGGTGACGCTGTTTGAACCGGACATAGCGACGCTTCGCCCAGCGCGAGTTCTTCAGGATCAGCCCCGCGCCGATTGCGAAGGTGATCACGCCGCCGGGGCCTGGGATGGGTCCGACCAAGGGCGTGATCGCGATGAACAGGCAGCCGATGACGAGCATGGCCCAGCGCATCGGTTCGCCGGCCATGAACACCCTGATCCGATGTCGCATCGTCATGACGGGCGATGTGGGAGCGCTGTTGTAGTCGTGCAAGACACGTTCGCGATATTTCGTCTCGACTCACGGGCGCAAGATCGTAGAAGAAGCGGAACAAAAGGGGGGTATTCGTGGTCTCGATCGTTTCGACCGTGGCCTATCTGGGGCTGGAGGCGCGCGGCGTCGAAACGCAGGTGCAGGTCGCCGCCGGCGTGCCGGCCTTCATCGTCGTCGGCCTGCCCGACAAGGCGGTGGCCGAAAGCCGCGAACGCGTTCGTGCCGCCATTGCTGCGATCGGACTGGCGCTGCCGCCCAAGCGGATCACCGTCAACCTGTCACCCGCCGATCTGCCCAAGGAAGGGTCGCATTACGACCTGCCGATCGCGCTCGCATTGCTCGGTGCGATGGGCGTGATCGATGCCGAAACGCTGTCCTCCTATCTGGTCGTCGGAGAATTGGGGCTGGACGGGCGCGTGGCGAGTTCGTCGGGCGTTCTGCTCGCCGCCCTCCATGCCTCGGAGCGCGGCCTGGGGCTGGTCTGCCCGGCGGCACAGGGGCCGGAAGCGGCCTGGGCGGGCGACGTCGAAGTGATCGCGGCGCCCGACCTGCTGTCCTTGCTCAACCATTTCAAGGGCAGTCGCGCGCTGCCGCCGCCCCAGCCCGGTGCGGTGTCCGATGCGCGGTCCGGCCCGGACCTGCGTCAGGTGAAGGGGCAGGAGACCGCCAAGCGCGCGCTGGAGATCGCGGCGGCGGGCGGGCATAATCTGCTGATGATCGGCCCACCGGGGGCGGGCAAGTCGCTGATGGCGGCATGCCTGCCGGGCATATTGCCCGATCTGACTCCGGTGGAAGCGCTTGAGGTTTCGATGGTCGCATCCGTCGCGGGCGAACTGACCGATGGCCGGCTGGTGCGTGCGCGTCCCTTCCGCAGTCCGCATCACAGCGCGTCGATGGCGGCGCTGACCGGAGGTGGGCTGAAAGTGCGGCCGGGCGAAGTCAGCCTGGCGCATCTCGGCGTGCTGTTCCTCGACGAGCTGCCCGAATTCCAGCGCGCCGTGCTCGATTCGCTGCGTCAGCCGCTGGAAACGGGCACGGTCAGCGTGGCACGCGCCAATGCCCATGTCACCTTCCCCGCGCGCGTCCAGCTGATCGCGGCGATGAATCCCTGCCGCTGCGGTCATCTCGGCGATCCGGCGCTCGCCTGCGCCCGCGCACCGCGCTGCGCCGCGGATTATCAGGCCAAGGTCTCGGGCCCGATGCTCGATCGCATCGACCTTCATGTCGAGGTCCAGGCAGTCAGTGCCGCCGATCTCGTCCTGCCGCCGCCCGCCGAAGGATCGGCCGAAGTCGCCGCGCGCGTTGCTGAGGCGCGGGCGGTGCAGACCGATCGCTATGCCGACAAGGGCGTGCGCAGCAATGCCGAAGTCGATGGCGACCTGCTCGAAGCCGTCGCCACCCCCGATGAAGCCGGCCGCAAATTGCTGGCGCAAGCGGCGGAGGCGATGCGGCTGTCCGCGCGGGGCTATACCCGCATCCTGCGTGTCGCGCGCACGATCGCCGATCTCGCCGGCAGCGACGGGGTCGGACGTATCCATCTCGCCGAGGCGCTGAGTTACCGACGGCAGGCGCCGCGCAACTGACATCCGGATGAAGAGTCGGCCGTCGCCGGGCGCGGGCATTGCATGGCCCGTTCGAGACGGACTTGCGCCTGCATCAGCGGGCAACGCGCCGTAACGCCGTGCTAGCCGATTGCAGAACCGCCACGAACAAGGGCATGCTGTTGACCGATCGGGAAGAACTCGAACCGGGTATCCGCCGGTTCCTTGACGAAATGCGTGCCGATTGGCGCGATCATCCGGCGTTGGAGACGCTGTCATTCCCGGAGCAGCGCATCGTGGCCGAAAAAGTGCGCGCGCGCTGGGCCATGGGCGGGCCGGTCATGTCCAGCACGCGCGAAACGACCTTCGATCCCGGCGCCGGCACACTCAGGATCCGGACATATATGCCGGAGGGCCTGATCGAACCGGCGCCGGTGATGGTGTATCTTCATGGCGGCGGCTTCACTCTGTTCTCGATCGACACCCATGACCGATTGATGCGCGAATATGCGGCGCGCGGCGGCTTTGCCGTGATCGGAATCGATTATCCGCTCGCCCCCGAAGCCAAATATCCCGAAGCCCTGAACCGGATCGAAGCCTTCATGCTCTGGCTGAAGGATCATGGCGGCGAACTGGGCATCGATCCCGCGCGTGTGGCGATGGGAGGGGATTCGGCCGGCGCCAACCTGTGTCTTGCGACTTCGTTGCGCCTCCGCGACCGCAGCGAACTGGGCATCGTGAGGGCGCTGCTGTCCAACTATGGCGGCTTTTCCGCACGGCGGCTGTCCGATGAGGCCGAGGCACGGTTCGGTGGGCCTGAATCGATCATGGACCGGGTCGAGGTTGCGCAATATTGGGCCAATTATCTGCGCGATCCGAGCGACGCGGATGATCCCCATGTCAGCCTTGTCGACGCGGACCTGACCGGATTCCCGCCGGTATTCCTGGTGATTCCTGAACGCGATATCATTGCGGAGCAGAGCATCGCGATGGATGCCCGCTTGCGCGCGGCGGGCATCGAAACCCGCAGCAGGATCTATCGCGGCGCGATCCACAGTTTCCTGGAAGCGATGGAGATATCGGCGCTGGCGCGCGAGGCGATCGAGGATGGCGCGCTCTTCGTCCGGGAACAGCTCGCGCGCTGACCTGCGCTGGCGTTGCCGACCCCCAGTTCCGGGCATGATGTTGCAGGTGATTCTGTTCTGGAAATCGGCCGGACGTTCGCCTATAGGCTCCGCACCATCGATCAGTGCCCGTAGAGCGTGCTGGTTGGCGACGCGGGCGTGGCGAAATTGGTAGACGCACGGCACTCAAAATGCCGCGACATTGTCATGTCGGTTCGAGTCCGACCGCCCGCACCAATCCATTCATCGTCGCTGATATGAAGCCGCCTCAGTTGCGCCAGGGCACGGGGCGCAGCGCGCGCCGGAGCAGGTTCAGGAAATCGGCGACGCGTGCCGATCGTACGCCCCGCCGGCCGAGCAGGGCGGTGATGTCGGCATCGGCAAGCGTCCAGCCGGGCATGAGCTGCACGAGCTGTCCGGTCGCGATCTCGTCGGCGACGTCCCATTCGGACCGCACGGTGATGCCCAGCCCCGAGAGTGCCAGCTTTTTGGTGACCTCACCGTCATTGCTCGTCAGGCAGGGGATGATCCGGACACTCGACTGTTCGCCCTGCGGGCCGCTGAAGCGCCAGAGCGTTACATCCTCGTCATTCTCCCGGAGCGCGATGCAGCGATGGTCGCGCAGCGTGGACGGCTCGGCCGGCACGCCATGTCGCTCGAGATAGGCCGGTGCCGCGCACAGCAGGCGGCGATTGGGCGCGATGACGGTCGCGACCTGATCGCTGTCGCGAATCTCGCCGATCCTGATCAGTATGTCGCAGGCGGAAACGAGCCCAACGCCCGGTCGGTCGGACAGAGTGAGATCGACATGCACATCGGGGCGCGTCGCATGATAGCGCGCGACGAGCGGTGCCATATGGCGGCGGCCGAAGCCGAAAGGCGCGACCAGCCGCAACTGGCCCGACACCGTGCCGCGTCGCTCCGCCAGCTCCTCCTGCAGAGACGACAGCCTCGTCAGAATGTCGTTCGACCGGTCGAGCAGCAACGCGCCATCGGCGGTGATGCGGAGGCCCTTGCCATCGCGTTCGACCAGCCTGAGCCCCAGCCTGCGTTCGATCTGGGCAAGTCGCTGGCTGACTGCGGGCGGCGTCACGCCCAGAGTGCGTGCGGCGGCCGCGAGCGACGGCGACGCGCCGATGGTGGCGAATAATTCGAGGTCGTCGGCGGACAGCATTAAGGTTCAGCTTAATCCATCAATTAGCCGATGTCACATGGCAGTGGCCGCGCCTGATAGTAGAAGCTGTCGCGATCCAGCATCGATGAAAGGTGATCCATGACGGAGCAAATCGGCACATTGCAGACGCCTGCGCTGCTGCTCGATCCCGACCGGATGTCGCGCAACATCGAACGGATGCGCGCCAAGATGGCCGGGCTCGGCGTCGCTCTTCGCCCGCATGTGAAGACCGCCAAATGCCTTGAAGTGATCGGGCGGATGACGGGCGCGCAGTCCGGCGCGGTCACGGTCTCGACGCTGCAGGAGGCCGAGCAGCTGGCCGCGGCGGGCTATACCGACATCGTCTATGCCGTGGGCCTTACGCCCAACAAGTTCGAGCGGGTCCGCGCGCTGCGCCGCACCGGTGTCGATCTGAAGGTGATTCTCGACAGCGTCGGGACGGCCGCCGCGCTGGCCGCCAGCGGCGCGGTCGACGACAGCCCCGTCCCGGTGCTGATCGAAATCGATTCCGATGGACATCGGGCGGGCGTGAAACCGCATGATCGTGACTTGCTCGGCGCGATCGCGACGCAACTGACCGGTGGTGCCCGTCTGGCGGGTGTGCTGACGCATGCCGGCGAAAGCTATTCGGCACGATCGCATGCGGAAATCCGCGACTATGCCGTGCTCGAGCGCGACGGGGCGGTGAATGCGGCGGAAATCCTTCGTGATCTTGGACATGCGGTCGACATCGTCAGCATCGGTTCGACCCCCAGCGTGCTCTATTCGGAGGATATGGCCGGCATCACCGAGGCGCGTGCGGGCGTCTATGTGTTTTTCGACCTGGTGATGGCGGGCATCGGCGTCTGCGCGATCGACGACATCGCACTGTCGGTGCTTGCCAGCGTCAACACCGTCCAGACCGAGCGTGGCCGCTATGTCGTCGATGCCGGCTGGACCGCGATGTCGCGCGATCGTGGAACCGCGTCGCAGCCCGTCGATCAGGGTTATGGCGTGGTCTGCGACGTGCATGGCAATCCCTATCCCGACCTGATCATGACCGAGGCCAATCAGGAACATGGCGCGATCGCGCTGCGCCCCGGCAGCACGGCGACATTGCCGAAGCTGGCCGTCGGCGATCTCGTCCGCATCGTGCCGAACCATGCCTGCGCGACAGCCGGGCAGCATGCCGGCTATCTGGTGACCGACGAGGCGAAGAATGCCATCGTCGATCGCTGGTTGCGTTTTGGAGGTTGGTGATGACCGATATTGTTCCTGTTTTTCCGTCCGACGTTCCGCCCCCGGGGGGGCATTATTCGCCCGGGATCGTCTTTGGCGATCTGGTCTTCGTGTCGGGGCAGCTCCCGGTTTCCGAGACTGGCGATCATGCGCTCGCCAAGGCCGATTTTGAAGCGCAGGCGCGGCAGGTGTTCCGCAATCTGCTCGCGGTGCTGCGTGCGGCAGGTGCCGGCGTGGAGGATGTGCTCAAGGTGACGCTCTATGTCTCCAGCGTCGAGCATTGGGGGCAATGCAACACCATCTATGCCGAGATCTTCGGCGCGTATCGTCCGGCGCGCGCGGTGGTTCCGACCGGTCCGCTGCACCATGGTTATCTGATCGAAGTGGAAGCAATCGCCCGCAAGCCGGCGTGACGGGGCTTCAGGAGATGTAACGATGATCCGTAGGTCGCACGCTGTCTTCATGTTCGCTTCGGCCCTGTTCGCAGTGGCGGCGTCTGCCAGCGATGGCGATACGGTGGCGACCGGCCTGCGGCCGGCGGTGCATATTGCAGGCACCCCGGAAACCCGCTGGACCGTGGCGGAGCGTATGGCGGTTCATGGCGTGGCCGGCACCAGCGTGGCGGTGTTGCGCGACGGCAAGCTTGCCTGGGCACGCGGATATGGCGTGTGCCAGGCGGGGAAGCCTGAGCCGGTGACCGCCGAGACGATGTTCTCGGTCGGATCGCTCAGCAAGGTCGGCACCGCGGCCGTTGTGCTGCGCATGGTCGACGAGGGGCGGCTCGATCTCGATCGTGACGTCAACGACTATCTCAAGCGCTGGAAGGTTCCGGCAAGCCCGCTGGCGCAGGGGCGTGCGGTTACGCTGCGCCGCCTGTTGTCCCACACGGCGGGGCTCAATGTGCATGGCTTTCCGGACTATCAGCCGGGCGCGGCGCTCCCCACCATCATCGATACGCTGGAGGGGCGCCCGCCGTCGCGGACCGAGGCGGTGCGCACGGTCTACACGCCCGGCACGCAATTCCGCTATTCGGGTGGCGGCGTGACGATCGAACAGCTCGTCGTCGAAGACGTGCTGGGCGTCGATTTCGAGACGGCGGCCAGGCGCTATCTGTTCGGGCCGCTGGGCATGACGCGCAGCACCTATCGCCAGCCGCTCGATCCCCGGTTCGGCGATATCGCGATGGCACATGACGCGAAGGGCAGGCCGACCGCGCTGCCGCGCGGCTATGAGACGATGCCGGAAACCGCGGCGTCGGGCCTGTGGACCACGCCCAGCGACTATGCCCGGATGGTCGCGGCGTTCATCGCATCCTATCGTGGCGCGCCGGGCGCATTCCTCAGCCGGGCGCTGGCGGAGCAGATGATGACTGAAGTGGCGCCGGGCACGGTCGGCCTGGGGCCGTTCGTCGAAGGCCATGGTCTGACGCGCCGTTTCCATCACGGCGGATCGAACGACAGCTACCGCGCATGGATGGAGGGCAATCTGGCCAGCGGCAATGGCGCGGTGATCTTCACCAACGGCACCGACGGTGCGCGGCTCTATCCCGAGATCCGGCGCGCGGTCGCCGCCGCGGAGGGCTGGCGGGACACGGGTGTCGAGGATCTGCCGGCAGTGACGCTGCCCGTCCAGCGGCTGGCCGAATTGCAGGGCAGCTATCGCCTGCAGCCGTCGCCGGGCGTGCTCGGAGAGAGGATGCGCATGCAGGCGCCGATCCCGGTCGTTTATGTTTCGGTGGTCGACGGTGCACTCAGGGTCGGCCGCGCCGCCGGCAGCGGCGATGTTCTGGTGCCGGCCGACCGCAGCAATTTCATCTTCTTGGGCGATGCGGACCGCTGGGTCGAATTCGTGACGGGCGGGGACGGCAAGATCGAGCGGATGATCATGCGCAACAATCTGTCGGCGATCGAAGCGGTGCGCGAACCCTGAGCTTTGAATGTTTCGATTTCTCTGGTCTTGCAGATCGCGCCGAGGCTCAGGCCGAACCGCTGCTGCCGACCGCGGAAAGCGCACCCAGCACTGCGCCCTTGATATGCGGCAGCGCGACCAATGTGGCGCCGATCATCGCCGGCAACACGATCGCGAGCGACTGCCATAGCGGCATCAGCCACAATGGCTCGATCAGCAGGATCGGCGCGAGCACGAGATGGCCGACCAGCAGCACGGTGAAATAGGATGCGGCATCGTCGACGCGGTGGCGGCCATTGTCCTCGCCGCAATGCGGGCATGTGGCATGGACCTTGAGATAGCCGCGGAACAACGGACCCTCTCCGCAAATCGGGCAGCGCTTGGCGAAGCCATGCTTCATCCGCGCGAGGAAAGGACCACCCTTGCTCATCTCGCTTCCCCCTTCGCTCAGCCGAGCTCACCGGGGAAGGTTTCGGTACCCACCATCGCCTGCATCTCGGCGCTGTAACGCCCGCCATGGACGGCGTCGCCGAGAAAGAGCGCGTCGACCTGCGACAGGATTTCCGAAGGCGGGGCATGGTCGGCCGCCGCGAGATTCTCTTCCAGATGGGCGATGCTGCGCGTGCCGGGAATCGGCACGATTGTCTCGTGGCGCGAAAGCACCCAGCAGAGAGCGAGTTGGGCCGGGGTCATGCCCGCTTCGGCGGCAAGCGCCTCGAACCGGGTGACCGCCACCAGATTGTGGCTGAGATGCGGCTCCAGGAAGCGTGGCAGTTGGTTGCGCATGTCGCCCTTTTCATAGGCTGCCATGCGCACCGTGCCAGTCAGCATGCCGCGTCCGACCGGCGAAAAGGCGAAGAAGCCGATGCCGAGTTCGCGGCAGGCGTCGAGCACCGCGATCTCGGGATTGCGCACCCAGGGCGAATATTCGCTCTGGACCGCGGCGATCGGGTGGACCTGATGGGCGCGCCGGATCGTCGGTGCGGACATTTCGCTCAGGCCGATCGTGCGGATCTTGCCGGCTTCGACCGCGCGCGACAATTCGCCGACCGATTCCTCGATCGGCACCTGCGGGTCGGGCCGGTGGAGGTAATAAAGATCGACATGGTCGGTGCCGAGCCGGGCGAGCGCATCGTCCAGCGTCTTGCGGATCGCCTCCGGACGCGCGTCCAGCACGCGTTTGCCGTCGACGGCATCGAGAACGCATTTGCTGGCCAGGGTGAATTCCGACCGGCGATGCATCACGGCGCGATTGAGCAGTCGCTCATTGCCGCCGACGCCGTAGATCGCGGCGGTGTCGAGAAAGGTGCAGCCGAGATCGAGCGCGCGGTTGATCAGCCTGATCGACTCGTCGTCGCCGGGCGGTGGGCCATAGCCATGGCTGAGATTCATGCAGCCCAGCCCGATGGCCGAGACGGTCAATGGCCCGATGCGGCGCGTATGTGTCGACATGGCCGTGCTTCAGCAGACCGGTGTGTCGACGGCAAGGCTTTCGCGTATTTCGGCGGCGATCGAGAAGGAGCGCTTGCGCGCATCATGATCGAACATCTGGCAGGTGATGATGAGTTCGTCCGCACCCGTCCGTTTCAAAAATGCCGCGACCTGGCGTTGCACGGTTTCGGGCGATCCGACCGCCGATGCCTGGAGGACATGGTCGAGCATGGTGCGCGCCTGGGGCGGCAGGGTATCGCGATAGCCGGGTAGGGGCGGGGGCAGCTTGCGCGGATTGCCGGTGCGCAGCGCGACAAAGGCCTGCTGCATCGAGCTGGCAAGCAGCTCCGCCTCGGCATCGCTGTCCGCCGCGAAGATATTGAAGCCGAGCATGACATAGGGGGCGTCGAGTTGCGCCGACGGCATGAAGTTGCGGCGATAGAGCGCGATCGCCTCGTCCATGTCGCCCGGCGCGAAATGCGATGCGAAGGCGAAGGGCAGGCCGAGTGCCGCGGCTAGCTGGGCGCCGAACAGGCTCGATCCCAATATGTAGAGGGGCACATCCTCGCCATTGCCCGGTACCGCTTCGATGCCGATGCGCGGATCGCCAGCGAAATAGGCCTGCAGCTCGACCACGTCGCGCGGGAACTGGTTGGCGTCGGAATTGAGATTGCGGCGCAGCGCTTGAGCCACGCGCATGTCCGATCCCGGCGCGCGGCCCAGGCCCAGGTCGATGCGGCCGGGATGGAGTGCCGCAAGCGTGCCGAACTGTTCGGCGATCACCAGCGGCGAATGATTGGGCAGCATGATCCCGCCGGCACCGATCCGGATCGTCGACGTGCCGTCGGCGACATGGGCGAGCGCGACCGCGGTCGCGGCGCTCGCGATCCCCGCCATGCCGTGATGCTCGGCCATCCAGAAGCGCTTATAGCCCAGCGCTTCGGCATGGCGCGCAAGATCGCGTGAGTTGGCGAGCGCGCGGCCCGCATTGCTGCCCTCGACGATCGAGGAGAGGTCGAGGACCGAAAAGGGTATCATGGCGCGGATATGGGGTGCCACCATATCGGCGGCAAGCGCATCATGAATCGTAGAGCGAAAGCGGCTTGCCGAGATCGAAGAAGGATTGCGCGACCGCCTGGGCGGTGGTGAGCACGCCGAGCGTATCGGGCGTCCCCATCAATTCGCCGAGCAGCGCATTGGCGCGGGGCGCATCCTCCAGCCCGGCCTCGATCGCGGTCAGCAGATCCGCTTCATGGCGCGTCATCCGCGTGCAGCAGCATGGGGCGACCATCACCGTCAGCGACGACGCGCGCGCGATCTCCGCCATCATCGCCCGGATGAGCACCAATGGTCGGCGATAGCCCAGCCCGAAATGCGCGAACATGGCATGGGCGGCATGGGCGTCATCCAGGCCATGCACCGCGATACGCCGCACCGCGAACAGCAGGATCCGGTCGCTCCGGCCGCTGGGGAGCGGGCGGGTGGAAGTGGAAAGATCGTCGGTATTGTGATCTGACATCGCGCTATCCTCGCTGATAGCGCCATCATGGCACCAGCTTATTGCAAGTCAATATCAATAGCGACTCTGTCGGAGGGATTTCGGCGCAGATGAAAAACGCTTCCCCACTGTCATCCCCGCCTCCGCGCACTGCTGTCCGGGATTTTACTGTCAGAATTTTCTCGCGGGTCCGATAAATCCCGAGAGGATGCCCACGAACTTACCGTCGAGACATGATCTGGACTGGGAGGGCCAAACCTCTCCTCCCTACGCGCAGCGTGGGGAGGGGGACCACGACGCGAAGCGGCGCGGTGGAGGGGAGTTTCGATGCGTCATTTCCCGCCGCAACGAGCAGAAATTGCGGGATAACGTCGCCGAAAACCGTGCGTGGCGTCAGCATCGCATTTCCCCTCCACCACCACGGCTCACGCCGTGGCGGTCCCCCTCCCCATCTTCGATGGAGAGGAGAAAATCCCGCCATCGCGCATCCCGAATAAAATCCCGGACACCAGTGCGTCTCCGCGGGAATGACAAAAGATGCGTCAATCCAGCCGGATCAATCCCTGATCGCGCGGCGCCCGATCCATCGAATGCCAGGCCGATCGCGTCTCAGGTCGGAATCTGGCCGTTCGCGGCAAGGACCTCGCCCGCAAGATAGAGCGATCCCAATATCAGCACCTGCGCCGGCCCGGCATCGTCGTCGGCGATCCGGCGCAGCGCGGCCGCGACGTCGGTTGCGGGCTGGGACGGAATGCCGAGCGCCGTGCCGATGCGCGCGAGATCGGCGGGCGCGTGATGCTCGTGATCGGGGACGGTCACGGTCTGCAGGCTCGCCGCGATCCCGGCAAAGGGAGACAGCAGGCCCTGTGGATCCTTGTTGGCGAGCATGCCCAGGATGATGTGGAGCCCGGTCGTGCCGGCTTCCCGGAAATGCGCGGCGATGGTCTCGCCCGCGGCCGGATTATGGCCGCCATCGAGCCAGAGCACGGCATCGGCCGGGAGCAGGTCGCGCAGCGGCCCGGCTTCGAGACGCTGGATGCGCGCCGGCCATTCGGCCCAGCCGGTCGCGGCCTTCAGCGCGGCGTCGGGAATGACGATGGAGTCCTGGTGTCGCAGCATCGCGAAAGCGAGCGCCGCATTCATCGCCTGATGCGCACCCGGCAGGCGGGGCAGCGGTGCCTCGACCTTGCCGCGCGAGTCGCGATAATGGAGGCGATCCTGATAGATTGCTGCGTCCCATGCATCGCGCCGGGCGAGGACCGGCGCACCCGCGCTTGCCGCAACCGTGGCGACTCGCGCGGCGAGCGCCGCGCGATAATCCATGGTGACGAGCGGTACGCCGGATTTGGCGATCCCCGCCTTTTCGCCGGCGATCTCGACCTCGCTCGCCCCCAAGAACGCCTCGTGATCGATACCGAGTTGCGCAATGCCGCAGGCGACCGGGTGGCGCAGGGCATTGGTGGCGTCGAGCCGGCCGCCGAGTCCGACCTCGATGACGCAGGCATCGGCCGGATGGCGCGTGAAGGCGAGAAAGGCGGCCGCGGTCGTCGCTTCGAAGAAGCTGGGCTGGATGTCCTCGGAGCAGTCGAGCACCTCGGCGAGCAGCCGCGCGAGTTCGGCATCGTCGATCAGCTGACCGGCGATCCGGATGCGCTCGTTGAAACGGACGAGATGCGGCGAGCTGTAGACATGGGCGCGCAGCCCCGCCGCTTCGATCGCGGCGCGCAGGAACGCGCAGGTCGATCCCTTGCCGTTGGTGCCCGCGACATGAAAGACCGGTGGAAGCTTTTCCTGCGGATTGCCGAGGCGTTCGAGCAGCGCGGTGATCCGCTCGAGCCCCAGAATGTCGCGGCCGGGCGACAGCATCGTCAGCCGATCGAGCTGACGCTGGACGGCGGGATCGGCGGAGCGAGCGGAATCAGCCATGTCGGGGCCTATGGTCAGGCGGCGGCCCGATCCCCGCACAGATATCCGATCAGCCGGCCAAGCGTGGCGGGCAGGTCCTTGCGTTCCGCCACCATGTCGAGCATCCCGTGAGCGAGCAGATATTCGGCGCGCTGGAAGCCTTCGGGCAGCTTTTCGCGGATCGTGCTTTCGATCACGCGCTGGCCGGCAAAGCCGATCAGCGCATTGGGTTCGGCGATCTGGACATCGCCCAGCATCGCATAGGATGCGGTGACTCCGCCCGTGGTGGGATCGGTCATCACAACGATATAGGGCAGGCCGGCTTCGCGCAGTTCGGCGATGGCGACCGTCGTGCGCGGCATCTGCATCAGCGACAATATGCCTTCCTGCATGCGCGCGCCGCCGGCCGCGGTGAAGATGACATAGGGTGCGCGCTCCTCGATCGCGGCACGGATGCCCGCGACGAACGCCGCGCCCACGCCGAGCCCCATCGATCCGCCCATGAACGCGAAATCCTGCACGCCGACGACGGCGCGATGCCCCTGGATCGTGCCGATGGCGTTGAGCAGCGCATCGACCTCTCCGGTGGCGGCGCGCGCGGCCTTGATGCGATCGGTATATCTCTTCGAATCGCGGAACTTCAGCGGGTCGTCCGCCACTTTCGGGTTCGGCACCGCACGATAGCGGCCTTCGTCGAAAAGCTGGGCGAAACGGATCTTCGGGCCGATGCGCCCGTGATGCCCGCATTTGGGGCAGACCGACAGATTTTCCTCATATTCCTTGACGAAGATCATCTGCGCGCAGCCCGGGCATTTGTGCCAGAGATTGTCGGGGGTTTCGCGCTTGGCGATGAAGGGGATGGCGTTGCGGACGCGGTTGATCCAGCTCATGCTGCGAGCTCCTTTCGTGCGGTCGCGAGTGCCGCGGCAAGCGACGCGACATAATGTCTGACCGGCCCGGCGGCGTCGGCACCATGGGTTTCGACCAGTTCGACGATCGCCGAGCCGACGACGACGCCATCGGCGACGCGGCCGATCGCGCCGGCCTGTTCGGGAGTGCGGACGCCGAAGCCGACCGCGACGGGCAAGTCAGTCGCCGCCTTCAGATGCGCTACGGCCGCCTCGACACTGGCCTGTGCCGCCTGTTGCAGCCCGGTGATCCCTGCGACCGAGACATAATAGAGAAAGCCCGACGCGCTTTCGAGCACGGCGGGCAGCCGCGCGACGTCGGTCGTCGGCGTGGCGAGGCGGATCAGGTCGATGCCCGCGGCGCGCAGCGCCGGGCCGAGCGCGTCGTCCTCTTCGCTCGGGATATCGACGCAGATCACGCCGTCGACCCCGGCATCGCGCGCAGCCGCGGCGAACCATTCGGGGCCGCGGCGGACCATCGGATTGGCATAGCCCATCAGCACCAGCGGCGTATCGGGATGGCGGGCGCGAAAGCCGCGCGCGATGTCGAGGATCGCGGCGGTCGTGACGCCTGCGCCGAGCGCGCGGAGATTGGCGCGCTGGATCGCCGGCCCGTCGGCCATCGGATCGGTGAAGGGCATGCCCAGCTCGATCACATCGGCGCCGCCGGCAACGAGCGCGTCGAGGACCGCCGCGGTGCCGTCGGGCGAGGGATCGCCGGCGGTGACGAAGGTCACCAGTGCTGCGCGGTTGTCCGACGCGGCACGAGCGAAAGCACTGCTCAACCTGCTCATCAGCATCCCCCCGTCATTCCAGCGAAAGCTGGAATCCATGCAGTGTCGACGGCAACAGTGATGTGGTTGAGATCGCATGGACCCCAGCTTTCGCTGGGGTGACATTGTGTGGGGACTGACATCACAATTCCACTCCCAGCGCCTGGGCGACGGTGAAGATGTCCTTGTCGCCCCGCCCGGACAGGTTGACGATCACGATCTTGTCCTTTGCCATGCCGGGCACGATCCGTTCGGCGGCGGCCAGCGCATGCGCGGATTCGAGTGCGGGAATGATCCCCTCCAGCTTGCACAGCCGCTGGAAGCTCGCCAGCGCCTCGGCATCGGTGACGGGTTCGTAGCGGACCCGGCCGATATCGTGCAGCCAGGCATGTTCGGGGCCGATCCCCGGATAGTCGAGCCCCGCCGAGATCGAATGCGCCTCGGTGATCTGGCCGTCCTCGTCCTGGAGCAGATAGGTGCGGTTGCCGTGGAGCACGCCGGGCACGCCGCCCGCGATGCTCGCCGCATGACGATCGGTATCGAGCCCGTCGCCCGCGGCCTCGACGCCGACGATCTCGATATCCTTGTCGTCGAGGAATGGATGGAACAGTCCGATCGCGTTCGATCCGCCGCCGACCGGCGCGATCAGCATGTCGGGCAGGCGCCCTTCGGCCTCCAGGATCTGCGCGCGCGCCTCGGTGCCGATCACCGACTGGAAATCGCGGACGAGCTCGGGATAGGGATGCGGACCGGCGACGGTGCCGATAATGTAGAAAGTGTCGTGGACGTTGGCGACCCAGTCGCGCAGCGCCTCGTTCATCGCATCTTTCAGCGTCTTCGCGCCCGATTCGACCGCGCGGACTTCGGCGCCGAGCAGCTTCATGCGGAACACATTGGGCTGTTGGCGCGCGACATCGACCGCGCCCATGAAGATGGTGCAGGGCAGGCCGAACAAAGCGGCGACGGTCGCGGTGGCGACGCCATGCTGGCCGGCGCCGGTCTCGGCGATGATCCGCGTCTTGCCCATGCGGCGCGCGAGCAGGATCTGGCCGACGCAATTGTTGATCTTGTGCGCGCCGGTATGATTGAGCTCTTCGCGCTTGAGATAGACCTTCGCGCCGCCGAGCGCTTCGGTCAGCCGCTCGGCGAAATAGAGCGGGCTCGGACGGCCGACATATTGCCTGAGCAGATATTCGAATTCGTCCCTGAACGCCGGATCCTGCTTCGCCGCGCGATATTCGCGCTCGAGGTCGAGGATCAGCGGCATCAGCGTCTCGGCGACATAGCGTCCGCCGAACTGGCCGAAATGCCCGCGTTCGTCGGGCTGGGTGCGGAGGGAATTGGCGCTTCCCGCGGGGGTGTGCTGAACTGTCATGATGCGGCCACGGCTTTAAGGAATGCCGCGATCTTGTCCACATCCTTGACGCCCGGCGCGGATTCGACGCCCGAAGATGTGTCGACCAGCGCGGCGCCGGTCATGCGGATCGCTTCGCCGACATTGCCGGCGTCGAGGCCGCCCGAAAGTGCCCAGGGCAGCGGATGCGCAAAGCCTTCGAGCAGCTTCCAATCGAAACGCAGGCCCATGCCGCCGGGCAGCAATGCGGCGTCGGGTGTCTTCGCGTCATAGAGGATGTAATCCGCCGCACCGCGGAAACCGGCAGCGGGCGCGAGATCGGCGGCGGTGCGCACCGGCACCGCTTTCCACATTTCCAGCCCCGTACGCGCCTTTATGGCGGCGGTGCGGGCCGGTGTTTCCTTGCCATGGAGCTGAAGCGCGTCGAGCCCGGCCGCGATCGCGGCATCGAGCAGCGCATCGTCGGGGTCGACGAAAACGCCGACCTTGCGGACATGCCCCGGCACGCGCGCTGCCAATGCCCGCGCCTGGCCGAAATCGAGATTGCGGGGGCTGGGCGCGAAGAAGACGAAGCCGACATGGCTTGCGTCGTTGGCGATGGCGGCGTCGAGCGCGGCCTCGGTCGACAATCCGCAGATCTTGGCTTGGGTCGGCATCGGATCCTCAGGGCAGCGGCTTTTCGAGCACGGTCATGAACAATGGCGGCGTCACAGCGATCGGAAAGTCGCGACGCTCGCCGGTCACGCGATAGCCCCGGCGCTCATAATAGGCGACCAGTTCGGTGCGCGCCTCGATCACCGTCATTTCCATGGTTGCGGCGCCGAACCGGTCGCGCGCGATATCTTCCGCCGCGCCGATCAGGCGCCGGCCGAGCCCGGCCGCCTGCAGCCGCGGATCGACGCAGAGCAGGCCGAGATAGCAGCGGCCTGCGCCACGATCGGTGACCTGGACGCAGCCGGCGATCTCCGCCCCGGCCTCGGCGACCAGCAATTGCGTGCCGGGCGTGTCGAGAATGGCGCGGAGCGAGCCCAGGTCGGTGCGCTGGCCATCGAGCAGATCGGCCTCATGCGTCCAGCCTGCATGCGCGGCGTCACCGCGATAGCCGCGCTCGATCACGGGGTGGAGCATCGCAAGGTCGGCGAATTCCGCGGCACGGATGGCAAGCGAGGCGATAGTCATTGCGCGCCCTTACCATCCGGACTTGTAGCCGCAAGTCCGAGCAGCCGTTCCGGCAGGTGGGATGAGGCACCGCGACGGAGCTGGCGCTGCGCAAGGTTCATCGTACGAGAGCCCAAGCGATCAGTGGGTGGTGCCGAGGCCATATTCATGATTCAGGTCGAGCAGATGGTGGCCGAATATCGTATCCCGTTTCAGGTCGATCACGACGACCACGAACACATTGGGATCCTGCGTAACCACCAGAACATGATCGAAGCTGCCATGTGCGTTGCGATAGGCGGCCTCTACGCAACCCTCGACAATCCTGTTTCCGAACAATTGGTCGATCGGGATATTCGAGACATAGGGCCAGATGTCGATGACATTCGTCGCGCAGGCCAGCCCATCGCGCATCGGGGCGGCGACGGTTGCCTGGAATTCGTCGGCGTCGAGCAGTCTGGTCCGCATGGGGCGATCCGGATCGGGAGGGCCCGCCGATATAGCGGGTGCGGGCGGAAGCGGCCAGTCGCGGACGCCGATCATGGTCAAAAGCTGCGATCGGAGAGCCGGTTCTACAGGCCCAGCACCATCACGCTGATCGCCGAATTGAGGAGCGATGCGACAAGCCAGGTCCCCAGCGCGCTGCGGATCGCCGGGAAAGCCCGGAGGCGTGCCTGTTTACGTAGCCAGGCTGCCTCCACGCCGACATACCAGGCGACGGCGGCAAGGCTGATTGCCAGCCCGGCAATCTGCGCCTCCAGGCTGTGCGCACGCGCCAGGATCGCCCCGATGCCGATCGCCAGGGCAGCCGGCGCCGCGATATAGCATTGCGCGAAAAAGGGCTTCCGGAGCGTCTCGCGGTCGAGCGGCAGTTTCTGCCGTTTCAGCCGGCGCATTGCGAACATCAGCGGATAGATGGCGAACAGGATCGATCGCAGGATCAGCAGATTCTGCTCGGACGCCATCAGATCCTTGCCGATGCTGGTCGTCGGCGCAGGCAGCGCCTGATGCGATGCCACTTCGATGGCGTGCGACAACAGGATGGTGATCATCAGGAACAGCGGCGGGCTGAGCAGATCGGTGAACTGCTTGTCCGGCTGGTCGGTCATCTCGATCTCGGAATAGCGCAATATGTCGAGCGGATGACGGATCGCGCGCCACAGCGTCCTGGGATAGAAGACCAGCCAGGACATCACCTCGTAGAGGAATTCCTCCAGCGAGCGGACGATGCGCAGGAAATCCATCCATCACTCCCTATCGGCGCGGCATTGCGCATGCTCCGGGCGAAACACGTTCCTCCAATGCAGGCGATCTGGCAATGGTGACGGCCGGCCGCGCGATCCGCCTTTGCGTGGGCAGCGCGCGACCGGCGCGGGGGATCAGGTCTCCACGATCGCGCGCCTCAGCTTCTCGATCGCGATCCGGTCGTTTTCCTGGTGATCGATCGTCGTCACGAACCGTCCCTTGCGATCCATCAGGAAGATCGAGGCGGTATGGTCGATCGTATAGTCGCCACCCTCCATCGGCACTTTCGCATAATAGATGTGGAAGGCCTTCACGATCCGCGCGATCTGTTCGTCGGTGCCGGTCAGGCCGATGATCGGTGTGCCGAACAGCTCCACATAGCGTCCGATATCTTCGCGCTTGTCATGGCCGGGATCGACCGAGACGAAGACGATGTCGAACTTGCCGCCGTCGGGGCCAAGCTGCTTGCGAAGCTGCGCCATGCGGTTGAGCGTGGTGGGGCAGACATCGGGGCAGCGGGTGAAGCCGAAGAAGATCGCATAAGGCCGTCCGCGCAGACTCTTGTCGGTGACGGTGCGGCCGGTCTGGTCGGTCATGGCGAAGTCGCCGCCAAATGCGGCGGCATAGGCATCGGCGGGCGTGGGCGTCCGCTGCAGGCTCACGACATAGAGTGCGCCGCCGCCGATCGCGGCGAGCAGCACGAGCCCCCAAAGCATAATGCGGAGACGGCCAAGCCTGGAGCGCTCGGGTGGCGGGGGCGGATCAATGGCGTCCATGGCTCGCCTCCGGTCCGGTCGCGCCCACCGGCTGGACGTGCAGGCGGACGGCGATGCTGCCTGCATTCTCGAAACGCAGCGTCACCGGCACCGATGCACCCGGCGCGAGCGGTGCTTTCAGCCCGATCAGCATGATGTGATAGCCGCCGGGTTTCAGCGCGATGCTGCCGCCCGCCGGGATCGGCAGGCCACCGGTCACCGGCCGCATGCGCATCACGCCGCCCGCCATCGACATGCTGTGGACTTCCACCTTGGCGGCAGCGGGCGAAGTGCCGCCGAGCAGCCGGTCGGCTGCCTTGCCGCGATTTGCGATGGTCAGGAAGCCGGCGCCATTGGACTGGCCCGGGGCCGTCTGGCGCGACCAGGGTTGCTCGATCGAGATCGTGCCCTGGCGGACGGTTTGTGCCGTCAGCGGCGCTGTCGCCGTTGCGGCAAGCGCGAGCGGCATGATGAGATATTTCATGAATTTCCTTCCTGTTGCGAGGTCGCTGCCGCGTTCGGCACCGGCATGTCGTTGATGGCGGCGTCGCCGATGCGCGCGATCGTGCAGGCGGCGATCAGCAGCCAGCTCGACCGGCGGATGCGCCGCAGACGTGCGATAAAGGCGCCGGGCGCCTCTGAAGTGGTGAACATCGATGTGCTTTCGCCCATGCCGCCCCGGACAAGAGACGGTGCAGCGCATGGCCGGGCCATACGCGGTTCTGCGGCGATCGGAGATGCGGGGCGCCGCGCGGCCGGTCAGGCGTGGGCGGGCGGCCCAAGCGCAGGTGGCGGCGGCGCGGCTAGGCGATGGACAACCAGATCGGCGATCGCGCGCGGCTGCGGCGGACGATGGCCGCTATCGGAACGGAATGCGAATTCGACCGGTGCGGGTTCGACAAGGCCACCACCCAGTCCGGCGGCAAAGGCGCATGGCGCTTCGGCGGATTTGTGATCGCCGGAACGGTCGTCCTTGCGCTCGATGGGAAGAAAGACCTTGGCGATTCCCTGCCCGGTGCAGAGCGAAACGAAGACGCCCTGCGCGGACTGGACGGGCATGAAGCCCATCGGCACTGCCGCGCGGATCGCGAGCGCACAGATCAGCAGCAGGGCGAACAGGCCCCGCGCCTGGCGCGACTCTCGGATCCGGGCGATCATCGGGGTGGCCTTAGCGCGGCGTTGGCATCTGTCGATTGGTCATCTTGTCCTACCGTTCGAGGCGCGGATGGCCGCCAAGGGGCGGCATCAATCTCTGGGCTGGAAGATCCGACCCGTTGGAAGTGGATCGCATCTCCCAGCTCTTGCAAACAGCGACTTGGAGACGGTCGTTCACCAGCAGCGTGCCGCTGCGGTTGCCGCGCTAAATATATCTGCAATATTCCTCTAGGCGCCAGTGATGGGGTACCGTCTTGGAGCAGTGGCGGGGCATAGTCGCATCAAACGCCTCCGGATTGATAGGCTTCAACCTTGGGCCGCGAGGATGCGTCGATGCCTGGCCGTCGCAGCCGATAGATCCAGGCGGCGGCGAGGAGGATCGCGATCGACCCACCGATCAGCACGCGGAAGCCCCAAACTTTTATCGTCGCGGGTGGGAGGCGAGGCTCGGACGACCATCGGGGCGGACCGGCGCGTTTGCCGGCCAGGTGGTCCAGGAAGGCACGTGTCCACAATACGCTGTTTTCGTAGGGATCTTCGTCAAAAAACTCCGGCCGACTATGAGACGCGGTGATGGGATAAAATTCCTCGCGACAGCCCAGCGCCGTTCGCCTGACCCCATCGGGCCCGATCGGACACCAACTGCTGCCGTACGATGTAGCCGTCCATGATATGCCCTGTTCGAAGCAGGAGAGCGCACGGTATCGTGGGCCGATCACGACATGGCCTTTGCCATCTTCGAAACCCCAAAGGCCGCGCCGTTGGAAGAGGCGTAACCCGCCTGGGCAAGTGAGCGATCGCCTGGGATCCGGCCGCCGCGCCGGTGGGCGCGCGACGGGTTTGGCATGGGTATCGATCCAGCGGGCGGCATCGCCGTCGCCCACCCTATAGATGCCCGCGTCTTCTGGCGTTAGCCGGTCGAAGACGGGTGGCGCGGTGAATCGGCCCTGTCGATTGATGATGCCCCATTTACCGCCCGTTCGAACGGGTATGAAACCATCGCGGAAATCATACTGAGCCTCGAAGCCGTCCGGGCCGCCGATCAGGCGACCATCCTGCGAGATAATATTCGATCTGCCGCCGCGTCGGACGGTGAGTGCTTTGTCACAGCGCCGCGCACCATAGCCGTGATCGAACCTGCCGATCAGTTTGCCCGACACGTCGTGCCGGATTTCGTCCAGATCACCCCGCCGAATAACGGTGAGGCCGCCAGGGCAGCGCAGCAGGCGTTCGCCGTCGAGTTGATCAGGCAGAAGCGCGCCGTTCGACGCGATGCTGTACCATTTACCGCCGGCCTGCACACGCGGCAGCCTGTCGGGGCCAGAGAGATCGACCTTGTCGAAATAGCGATGGGCCAGCAGCGTTCCGTTAGGATGGACGATCGCTTCGCCCAGATTTTGGCGGGCGTCCTCAGGACTAGCGGGGTCGCGCTTCACGGCGATGCCATAGCGGCCACGCCAGTGCAGATGGTCGAACTGCAAGGGGATAACGAGACTGCCGTTGCGATCGACCGCGCCGGAGCGGATAGCATCGCGGCGATCCGTCTGGCCATCAGGCACGCCGCTCACCACGGCGAGCGTGTCCTCCAAGCTTTGGACGTGCCGGTAGCGCGGGCGGACCTGCCATAAACCATCGGCGCGGATCAGACCCCATTTTTCGCCAGTGACGCGATCGTTCACTGCCGCCCAGGCAAGGCCGCGGCCTGGCGTATCGAACCGGCTGAAGCTTAGATTTCGCGCGGTCAGCCAGCCCTTGGTGATATGGTACAGCCCCGCACCGTTCCGTTGATAGGCCATCGGATCGGGAAAGCCGGACAGCGATCCGTCACGCACATCGCTCGTCGCATAACGGGGGCGCCGGGGTGCTGCGATGAAACTGTCAGCGCTGAACGGCATGATCCGGTCGAAATTCGGGTGTACCGCAAAGCGCCCGGCGCGATTGATGATGCCCGATCCCCGGCCGGTCCGAACCTCTGCATGTCCGCGAAGGAACGGCCCCGCCGCCCGGTAGCGCGCGGGGATGACGAGCTTGCCCGATCGGTCAACATAGCCGAAGCGCCCATCGATCCTCACGGCAGCGAGCCCCTCGCTGAAATCCTGAGCGATCTCGAAGCGGAAGGGGATGCGCTGAATGCCGCTGTCCCGCTCGACATAGCCGCACAGCCGGAAGGGGCCGCCGCAGCGAGGCGTCAACTGCGCGGCCGGATCGGGCGGAGGCGCGGCGAAACCCGATAGCGTAAGGCTCAAAAGCACGACCGTCGTGGCGTGCGCGATCGCATATCGATGGAGTTTAGAGAACAAAGCCGCCGATGATCCGTGCGATTTCGATAAGATTGGTTTCTCCGGTGAATTCGAACTTCACCTTGCCGAGGCCGGAGAAATACATTTCAAGTTCGGAATCCAAGTCGAAGGATCCAGCGGTTTCTACAGAGAATACCACGACCTTGCTGTAGGGCAGCGACGTATAGTCCTTTTTTCGGCCTGTGATGCCCTGCACGTTGACCGCGATGATGCGTTTGTCGGTAAAGACAACGCCGTCACGCAGTGCCTTGAATGCACTGATGATGTTCTCGCCTGGAAGGAGCAGGCTAGCAACCATGCCCGCATATTCGTTATTCTGCTTCAGTTTGAAGATCGAACCGTTCTGAAAGTCGATCATGTGCCCTCGCTGTTTTGAACACGCCGCTGGTCCCACGATCTTCGGTTGCCCGCAACGGCGCTTTGCTCGGGAATGGAGCTATTGGGTCGGCCTGCAGCGCATTGTGCTGAGGCTGTGCCGGCGGCGACCATGCGGGGGGATGTGTTCCAGGGTCAGGCCCTCGCGTAGGCCCTTGGAAACGAAGCGGGCATGGCAGGATATACGTGCAGGGGAGGGCTCGTCGCGAAACATATCCGTGCCGCCGATGCGGACAAGGGTGAAGCTGCAACGATACCCTGTGCTGCGTGGGCGGCATACAAGATCCAGGATGCGCATCTCCGGCGGGGTCGGGTTCTCGCTTGCGTTCTGATACCAGGCGCCGGCGACCTGATCACCGGTCCCGATAATCGTGTTGATGAGCAGGTCGTTCCAGATCGCTTCCTCAAAGTGCTCCTGAGGCGGCGCGAGTGGTGAGGCTGGTGCTGCCGCCGCGACCAGGAGCGTGATGAGCATCAAAAGCGCTGAAAATCCCTTTTGCAGCTATGGGCTGATTGGCGATCGCTCCAGGCTTTAAAGCGTGGCTTCGATCTCGCGCGCCGCCAGATCCGGATCTTCGGCCTGGGTGATGGGGCGGCCGACGACGAGCACCGATGCGCCGGCGTCCAGTGCGGCGCGGGGCGTCATCACGCGTTTCTGGTCGCCGATCGGGCCGCCCGGCGGCCGGACACCGGGAACCACGAAATAACCGCCGGGCCATAATTTCCGCGCCGCGGCGACTTCGTTGCCCGAACAGACCACGCCGTCGAGCCCGGCTTCGCGGGCAAGTGCGGTCAGGCGCATGACCTGCTCGTGCGGATCGGCGGCAAGGCCGACCGAGGATAGATCGTCGCCGTCGAGGCTGGTCAGCACGGTGACGCCGACCACTTTGGTGCCCAGCGGTGCCGCGGCCTTGGCGTCCTCCATCATCGCACGGCCACCCGAGGCATGGACGGTGATGATCGCGGGTTCGAGCGGGCGCAGCGCCTGCACCGCCTTTGCGACGGTGTTGGGGATGTCGTGGAATTTGAGGTCGAGGAAGATCGGCAGGCCGAGCGTCGCCATCTCACGGATGCCGGCGCGACCGTTAGCCGAGAAGAATTCGAGCCCGAGCTTGATGCCGCCGACATGGTTGCGGACGCGGGTGGCGATCGCCTTGGCGCGTTCGATGTCGGGCGTGTCGAGCGCGACGTAGATCGGGCTGCTCATGCAACCCCCGGCGGCACGGCGGTGGGAATCGACGCTGGCGGGATCGATTCGCGCGCCTCGGGTACCGCGGGGACGATGCCGCGCGCCTCGTTCAGTGCGCGCTCCATGCTTTCTAGCCGTTTGCGCAGGCGCCAGCGCGTCGCGCGATGGATGATCAGCATCGGCACCAGTCCGACCAGAAATGCGCCGACCATCAGCACCGGCAGCTTCGAATCGACCTGGACGTCTCCCCACAGTTCGAGCGTGACGGGCGTCCAGTTGCCCAGCGAGAAGACGACGGCGACCACGGCCAGAATCACCCAGAAGATCGTCTTCAAAAACTGCATGCCGATGATCCTGCCGGTAACGGGAGAACAACATTAGGCCGGATGTCCCTTCGGACTCAAGCCGGAGGAATCTCGGTACGCAGCTTGCGGAACAGTTCGGGCACTGCGGTCAGCCTTTCTTCCTCTTCGTCGAGGATGGCGAGGAACGCCGCCCGCTTGAGCGATGCGGCCTCGCCCGGCTGCAGCGTCCGGCCGGCGGGAAGGCTGGACAGCAATATGTCGATCAGCCTGTCGGCGCCGTGAAGGCGACCCCAGAGATAGTCGTTCTCGCGATAGGCACGACTGAAGAAGGCGCCGAAGCTGTTGAACTGGATGCCCTTCAGCGTCGCTTCCGCGCCGCCCTCGCGGATCGCCGTCGCATCGTCGGGCGAGATGCGGTCGACCTTGACGGGTTCATATTCGTCGAGCCCTTCGCCCTGGAGCAAGGGCAGGGTGGAAATATCGTAATAGGGAAAGCCGAGATAGGCGAGGAGCATGGGGCGGCGCTGCTCCTTGGGCAGTGCCGCCAGCGCCTCGGCGATGCGTTCGTCGGTCATGTCGTCGATCGCCCGCAGGTTGCGCGCGGCGGCGAGGGTGTCGAGCGCGCCCTGCGGATTCTCCACCGCCTGCGCGGCGGCTTCGCGTACCGCCATCGGATAGAAATCGCGCATCTCACGGTCGAGATAGAGCGCCAGGCAATGATAGATCGCATCGCGCATGCCGTCGATTGCCGCCGCCGGCGCGATCTCCGCATCGGCCAGTGCGGTCAGCCGGCGTGCCAGCAGTCGCAGGCGACGGACGCGGAAGCCCAGATCATGCGAGCGGAAAAAATCGATGGCCGCCTGGGTGGCGCCGCTGCGGCCGCTGATCCGGTCCAGCCCGCTCGTCTGGAGCGCGCCCCAGACCGCGTCGTCCAATGTGGCGCGAGAGACGCTGCCATGCTGGCCCGACAATGCGAACAGCATCGACACCGTCTCTTCCACCACGCTGGACAGCTTGAGGTGGCCATAGGCGGGATAGGCATGGCCCGCCGATTTTGCCGCGCGGTCCTGCGCCTTGGCGCGCCATGCGCGCAGGCGCGCCGGGGTGGGGCGGTCGAGGAACAGGGTGATACCGAACAGCGATTCGATCGATTCCTCGACCTCGGGGCGCAATGCCTCGATGACGCCGCGCATTCGCCGGATCCGGCTGGAGCGCAGCTCGATCTCCTCCAGATTGTCGCGGATCGGCTGGCTGCGCGGCAGGTTGGACAGTGCGCCGAAGATCGTGCCGAAAAAGCCGGGTAGCGCATCCTCGCCCGCGCCCTGGGGCAGGCCGATGCTGCGGATGCCGGGCTTGGGATCGATATAGACGAAGCGGCGATCGACTTCGCGCCGGGCCGGCCGGTTCTTGAGCGCGTCGATCGCGGGCCTGAACGGCGCATTGGCAAGCACCGATCCGTCGATCAGCACTGTGCGATCGAGCATCTCGGCAGCGCTTTGGCGCGGCAAGGCACGTTTGAGGAATGCCGTGCGTCCCGGCCAATCGCGCTTGCGCGAGGCCAGGACGGTATCGAGCTCACCGACGGTGAAGGGCGGGAAGGCGCCCGGAAAGCTCGCGGTCGCGCGCGCCGCAAAGGCGAGTTCGGCGGCATGGCCGATACCGCGCGCATCGCGGTCGCGGTCGGAGAAGCCGAGCACCAGCCGATGCTCGGTCTCCACCACTTCGGGCGGACTGTTGAGCCGCAGCCGTTCGGGATGGCCGTGGAAATCGGTCACTGTGACGAACAGGTCGAGCGGCTGGCTGTCGGGTAGCAGGCGCGGCCCCCGTTCCGAAGCCGCCATCGCGTCGAGCGCGTCGATCAGCAGGTTGACGAAGCCCGGCCCGCCAAAGGGCGGGGCGAACCAGCGGGCCCGCACGAAGCTGGAGAGTTTCGACTTCACTTCGTCGCGGGTCTCGGGATCCACTGTCTGGTCGACGGTGCCGCCGGGTTTGTTCGCGGCCATCCAGGCGATCGGCGTCGCCCAGAATTTGGTGAGGCGGCTCAAGGGGCGCGCATCGGGGTCGAGCAGCTTCTCGACATCCGCGCATTCGAGCCACAAGGCGGTCAGGGGTTCGAGTGACTGGCCGGTCGAGATCGCCTGGGCGAGGAAGATGCCGTTGATCCCGCCGGCCGATGCGCCCGCGACGATATCGGCGAACACGCGCATCCGTACGCCCGCTTCGGTTTCGATGAGTTCGAGCAGGCGGTGATAGACACCCTGCGTTCCGGATTCCGCGGGCTTGCCGTCGAGGAAGTTACGGCTGGCGCGCGCGAGCTTCCAGATCTCCTTGGTGATGCCGTGCATATACACTGCGAGCGAGATGCCGCCGTAGCAGACCAGCGCCAGCCTGAGTTCCTTCTCCCGCATCGCCGCGATGGATGACAGGGGCGAGGCGGAAAGTCGAGCACAGGCCGGTTTTCACCCGCAAAAACCGGCGGAAAAGTTCGGAAGTGGCCAGCGGCCCGCCAATTGACAGTAAATATTGTCAATTGTAGAATTGGGCTATGGTGGAGAGTGAATCGCTCAATCTTGTCGGCGATCCGGTGGCGGCGCGGGTGGCCCTGTCGCCGCTCCGGCGGCAATTGCTCGAACGGCTGACCGAGCCGGTTTCCGCAACGGGGCTGGGCGACGCGCTCGACCTGCCGCGTCAGCGGGTGCGGCATCATCTCAAGGTGCTCGAACAGGCTGGGCTGATCGTCGAGGCCGGGGAACGCAAACGGCGCGGCTTCGTCGAGAAACTCTATGTCGCGCGGCCCGGGGCGATGATGATCGATCCGATGCTGCTCGGTGGGTCACCACCCGATCCCGATCATCGTGAAAGGCAGGATCGCCATTCGGCCGAACATCTCGTGCGCACGGCGGCGCGGATGGTGCATGAGGTGGGGCGGATGCGCGGTGAGGCCGAGCGCGAAGGGCGCCGCCTGCTGACCTTCACCATCGAGGCGGACGTCGGTTTCGCGACGCCGGCCGAGATCGATATGTTCACCGCCGCGCTGACGCGCGCGGTAAGCGATCTGGCAGGCGCCTATCCCGCGAGCGGCGATCGCCGCCGATTCCGCCTGACCGCGACGGGACATCCGGCGGTGGGCACATTGACCGGAGATGCAGAGGGCAAGACGTTGAACTGAGGAGGATGCGATGGCCGACCGGGTTCTTGTGGAAATGACGATCGCGGCACCGGCGGATGCCGTGTGGGATGCGCTGACCGATCCCGCCAAGATCTACAACTGGCATGGCTGGGACGATCCGAGCCTGAAGGACGAGGTCGAATTCATCTACGTCAAATATGGCCGCCCCGATCATGCGACGCGCATCTTCGGTTTCGAAGGCATGGGCGATCGCTTCGAAGTCGAGGCGCGAGGCGGCCAGACCGTGCTTCGCGTGATCCGCGCGGTGCCCGACGGCGAAAGCTGGGACGATGTGTATGAGGATATGGTCGAGGGCTGGATCAGCTTCGTCCAGCAGCTTCGCCTTGCCGTCGAAAGCCACGGTGTCGGCCCGCGGCGGACCATCTATCTGAGCGGATCGGACGCGGTGCCGAGCGAAGCGCTGGGTCTGGCGGCCCTGCTCGCTACGCCGCCGGGCCAGCCCATCTCGGTGACGCTGGCGACGGGGGACCGCATCGACGGCATCGCCTGGCATCGGACATCCTGGCAGTTCGGCATGACCGTCCCGCAATGGGGAGACGGGTTGCTGATCGTCACCGACAAATCGAAGACCAGCGAAACACCCGACGGCCGCGGCATGGTCATCCTGACCACCTACGGCCTGAGCGACGCCGATTTCGACGCGCTCGAAACGCGCTGGACGAGCTGGTGGAACGCGACTTTCGCGCCGGCGAAGGAGCAGGGCTGCGGATAGTCGGCAGGCTCCCGGAGTCTTGCGTGGCAGCTCTGGAAACTTCAGCTCCAGCTGAGATCCTGTGTCAGAAATGGCTGCCGCCGCAATCTCTTGCCCGTCGCGCGAAAAATGGCGTTACCCACCGCCGGGCCGACGGTGCCGACCGGCGGTTCTCCGATCTCGCTATACCGGTCGGCGCCGGATAGCCCACCGAAATGGACGTTGATCCGCGGCGCATCGGCCATGCGCAATATGGGATAGCTATCGAAATTGCCCTCCACCATCTTGCCGTCGGCGACGTTCATCTCCTCGTGAAGCGCCATGTTGAGGCCGAATATCAGCCCGCCCTCGATCATGTTGATGGTCTCGTCGCGGTTCATCACCTTGCCGGTATCGAACGCGCAATCGAGCTGCTTCACGCTGAGCAGACCGGCTTTGGTCACCGCCACCGTCGCAATCACCGCGATGCAGGTGCCGAGCGTTTTCTGGCCGTTCAATCCCCAGCCGGTAATCGCCACGCCTTGCGCGGTGCCCCGCGGCAGTTTCTTGCCCCAGCCCGCCTGCTTCGCCACTTCGCGCAATGATTTGGTCCAGCCCGGATTGGGGAAATCGGCGAGCAGGCGCAGCCGATAGTCGACCGGATCGGCGCCCGCCGCATGGGCGCATTCGTCGATGAACGTCTCCTGGAAGAAGGTGTAGCTGTTGTAGCCCGGCCCACGATATGGCCCCGGCGTCACGTGCAGCGGCAATTCCCGCGCATCGACGCGGACGGCCGGAATGCATCCCATGAAATAGGCGGTGTCGGCAAAGCGCGGATAATGGCCGCGCGAGGCCTGGCGTGCGATCGCTGCGACGGGCAGGCCGGTCTCGACATCCAGCGCGGCACTCAGTTTTGCTGCCATCATCGGCCGGTATTTGCCTTGCCTGGTCATTTCCTCGCGCGACCAGATCACATGCACCGGTCGTCCCGGAAAGCGCTTGGCGATCGCGACGACCATGCGCACATCGTCGCTTTCCAGGCGCCGTCCGAAAGCGCCGCCAACCAGGGTCTGGTGGAAAAAGACACGCTCCGGCACGATGCCGGCTTCGTCGGACGCGACCCAGAAGGCCTGCTGCGAATTCTGCGCGGGATGCCACACGTCGACACGCTCGGGCGTGACGAGCGCGGTGCCGTTCAGCGGCTCCATCGGGGCCTGGTCGCAATAGGGTGTCAGATAGACCTGCTCGACCTTGCGCGCGGCCGTCGCGATGCCGGAGACATCGCCATAGGCGTGCTCGACCCGTGAGTTCTCGTCGGTCTCGACCGCGGCCGTGGCGGCATCGTAGATTTGCCGGGTCGTCTTCCACTGGGCGCCGCGACCATCGTCCCATTCGACGGGAAGCGCTTCCAGCGCCTTGCGCGCCTGCCAATAATGCTCCGCGATCACCGCCACGGCGGCGCGGGGCGCCGTCAGCGAATAGCCATAGGGGGCACCCGACATCATCGCCACGCCTCTCGGCTCGTCGGGATCGACAGTGACCACCGCCAGCACGCCGGGCATGCCCTTCACCGCCGCCGCATCATGGCTTTTCAGCCGGCCGCCATGCACGGGCGATTGCATGAGTGCCGCATAGACCATGCCGGGCACGCGCACATCGATGCCATATTCCGCCGAGCCATCGACGATCGAGGGGATGGTGAGCTTTGACGGGCTCGTCTTGCCCATCAGCGTCCATTCGGCGGGTTTCTTGATCACCGGCTCGGCGCTCAGCTTCACCTTCGCCGCCTCCGCGACCAGTTCGCCATAGCGAAGCGTCCGCGCGGTTGCCGTATGGGTGACGACGCCTTTGCTGGTCGTCACTTCAGCCAATGGTACGGACCAGCGCGCCGCCGCAGCCGCGCGGATCCGTTCCCGCGCATTCGCGCCGACCTGTTGCATCGCCTTGATGCGCTGACCCATGGTTGAGCGGCCACCGAAAAACGCCGCGGCGGGATGGATCGGCGAATAGCCGCCATAGCTCCGGTAATCGCGGTTGGTGGACGCATATTCCGTCCGGATGTTGGCCCAGTCGCAATCAAGCTCTTCGACGACCATCAGCACCGACTGCGTCATGGCGCCGTTGCCGAACTCGGGGGAGGCCACGCGGATCGTGACGGTGTCGTCGGGGGCGATCAATATCCATGGGGTGAGTTCGGTATTGGCGTCCGCCCCCACGGAGCCGAGTGCGGCGTGGAAGGGAACCAGGCCGATCGCCAGGCTGCCGCCGATCAGGCCACTGCGAACCAGAAAGGCGCGCCGGTCGAGAGTGTTGCTATCGCTCATCGCTCAAGCCTTTCGCGATGTGATGCCGGCGACTTCGCGGATCGCGGACCGGATCCGGTTATAGGTTCCGCAGCGGCAGATATTGTCGACGGAGGTCGAGATGTCGTCGTCGCTTGGCCTGGGCTTTTCTTTCAGCAGCGCGGCAGCCGCCATGATCATCCCGGCCTGGCAATAGCCGCATTGCGGCACATTGTTCCTGATCCAGGCCTGTTGCAGCGGGTGCGATCGATCCGCCGACAAGCCTTCGATGGTCGTCACGGCGCCGGAAACTTCGCCGGCCGGGATCATGCACGATCGTGTCGCGGCGCCGTCGATATGCACCGTGCAGGCGCCACATTGGGCGATGCCGCATCCGAACTTCGTGCCGGTCATTCCCAGATGATCGCGAAGCACCCATAGCAGAGGCGTTTCCGGATCGACCTCCACTTCATGGATTTTGCCGTTGATCGTCATCTTCAACGGCATGGTCGCGCCTTTCTCATGTCTTCCACACCGACCTCTCCCGATATTTATTATAATGATACAGACCATTAAATCTCTGTCCGATGCCGATCTGCGATGCCTGAAGTGCCAAAAAGGCAGATTTCGGCAAAATCGGCATTGCTACGATTCAATCGCCATAACCCATTCGTATCAGGTCATATTATCGACGCCGCCAAGGCTTGGTAGCCGAAAATACGGGCCATTGTACCAATATGACTATTATTATAACCAAAGCCGCAATGAGCCAGGTTCAACTGGCTGAGCAAAGAGGGGATGACCATGACGCGCAGCTTCGTGAAGCGGAGGATTTCGTCGAAAATCGCAGTGAATGCCACGTGCTCGATCATGGCCGTTGCGGCGGGATTGTCCGTGGAGGCACCTGCTTTCGCTCAAAGTGCCGGCGCCGCCGCTGCCGATGCGGCGGCCGAGGACCCCGCCGGCCCCGGGCTGCAGGACATCATCGTCACTGCGCGCCGACGTGCCGAAAGTGCCCAGTCCGCACCACTGCCGGTCACGGCGATATCCGGCGCACAGATCGATCAGTTGGCGGTCGCCCGCCTGTCCGGCATCGCGCAACTGGCGCCGAGCCTGAAAGTGACGCAGGCGTCCGGCAGCGCCAATGCGCCCGTGGTGTTCATCCGCGGTATCGGGACGATCGCGACCACGCTCTACAGCGAGCCATCCGTCGGCATCTATATCGACGGCGCCTATACGCCGCGGCCCCAGGGCAACTCGCTGGACCTGCCCGATATCGAGCGGATAGAGGTTCTGCGTGGTCCCCAGGGGACATTGTTCGGGCGCAACACCGTCGGCGGCGCGATCCTGCTGGGCACGACCGAGCCCAAGGACGACGCTTCGGGTCGGGTGCAGTTCGGTTACGGAACCAATGACGAGACGATCCTGTCCGCCGTCGTCCATACCGGCCTGATCGGAGGATCGAGCTGGAAGGTGAAGTTTGCCGGGCAGATGCACGAGCGGGACGGCTGGGTGCGGACCGTCGGCTTCAACAAGACGGACTGGGGCGGCAATCAGAAGGATGTCAGCCTCGGGGTGGGGATTATGGGCGAGATCGGCCCGATCAAGGTCGACAATCGCGCACGTTACGGAAAGAACACGTCCTTCACCGGCTGGCAGGTCGTCGGCGGCACGCCGGCAGCGCTTACGGCCTATCGGAATGCCGCTGCCGCCAACCCTTCAGGCCCGCCCTTCGTGGTCGGCGACCGGCCGCTGGACCTCAGCTATCGCGACCCACGCGTACGCGGCAATTCGCAGATCGAGAATTATGGCGATACGCTGACGCTGACATATGACGCTTCGGACGCGCTGCAGGTGAAATCGATCACGTCCTATTCGCGCCTGAAAGAGGTTCTGGTCGGCCAGTTGGGCGGCAGTTACGTTCTGGGTCAGGTGTTGAACCCCGCCGTTCCGGGCAACCCGATCGAACCGGTCAGCGTCCATTCGACGCCCACCAATCCCGGACGCCAGCGCCAGTTCAGCCAGGAATTGCAGTTTTCCGGCGATCTCAAAGATATCAGCTATCTGCTGGGCCTCTATTATTGGGACGAGAAGGTTCACGAGAATGTGACGACGGTTCTCGGCGCGCTGGCTGGCCCCGCCTTTGTGCGGGTCAATCGCAGCGTGATCTATGACCAGACGACGCGTTCCCACGCCGCGTTCGGTCAACTCGTCTACAAACCACAGGCACTGGACGAGAAGCTCGAGGTTTCGATCGGCGGGCGATACACGAAGGACAAGAAGGCACTGACGACGGGCATCGTGCAAACCACGACGACGACGACACGAACGAACCAGGCGATCGGCGACGAATGGACCAACTTCGGCTATAGCGGCACCATCAGCTACACTTGGGCGCCGGGCGTGATGACATATGCCAGGATCGCCTCGAGCTTCCGGGCCGGCGGGTTCAATGCCGTGTCACCGGGCTCGCCGGGCTATGACCCCGAAAAGGCGCTTGCTTACGAGGCCGGGTTCAAGGCCGATCTCTTCGATCGCCATCTGCGCTTGAATGCCAATATCTTCCGGATCGATTACGACAATCTGCAGGTGAACCAGTATAACAGCACGACGCTGACCAATTTCGTCGTGAACGCCGGCAAGGCGACGTACAAGGGCGTCGAAGTCGAAGGCACGCTTCTGCTGGGCGAGCATATCCAGATCGACGGCAATGTCGGTTATGTCGATCCGAAATATAAGGAATATCTGCTCATCCAGGGCGGGGTTCCGGTCAATGTGGCCGGCACGGCGCACTTCCCCTATCTGTCCAAATGGACGACGCATCTCGGCGTGCAGTTCAAATCGGGCGAAACGCCGATAGGCGTCTTCACGCTGCGCGGCGATTATGAAACGAAAAGCAGCTCACGCCTTGCGGTGATCGATTTCCTGTCGCCGACGCTGCAAAATTTCCGCACGGGCAAACAGAAGGATCTGAGCGCGCGGATCATATTGAGCGACATTCCCGTCGGAGACGCCATTCGCCTGTCCGCGCAGATCTACGGTGCCAATCTCACCAACAATCGCTTCATCACCTTCGCAACCGATTTTGGCACCCTGGCGACAGCCAGCTTCAATCGGCCGCGCAATTACGGCTTGCGGGTCACGGCCGCTTTCTAAGCGTATCGCGCGGAAGGCCTTGAAGGCCTTCCCCGCGCCATCGCACTATTTCATTCCGCAGCGATCGCCTCTTCGAACCGGTCGGACGCGCGGATCAGCCCCGACATCTTCCATTGCTGTTCGAGTACGCCCGGGCCGTAATTCTGCGATCCGCCCAAAGTCTCGGCGAGCGCCTGGAGCCGTGCACCCTCTTCGAGCAGGACGATGTAGTTGGCGAGCGCGAGCAGGCCCTTGCGGCCCCAGGCGGTGGAGCCGCCATTGGCTTCGAGGATCGCGGGCACCTGGGGATCTTCGGCCAGCACCTCGAGAATGAAATTGGCCTCGCCCTGGCGGCGATCGATATAGATTGGCAGTTCGCGGGCCCGCGTCCAGCGCTGGACGGGGACGTAGCGGATCGGCAGCGCGCGGTGGCTTTGCGACCAGGCGCCGAGATAGGGCGTGTGGACATGGCTGACGGTGGTGATGTCGTCATGCGCGCGGAAGATCGGCAGATAGCGTCCGCCGCCGAGATTGGCATTGGGCGGGCCCTGAAGCACATCGCCCTCCAGGCTGTAGATCGTCGGCTTGAGCTCGGCATCGGGCGCGAATGGCCCCGGATAGCCGATCGAGACGACCGCGGCCTCACCGGGCACGCGCTCGACGAAATTGACGGTGCCGCTGGGCGAGATGGTGTGGGTGTCGCGCAGCCCCGCGAAAGCGGTGGCGGCGTCGCGCACGGCTTGCGCCGCGAAATCGGTGATGGTGGTGTTGAGAATGGTCATGGTCGGTCTCCTGGCGGGTCATTCGGCGGCTTGGAGCAGCGTCTCGGCCTTGCGGCCGAGCAGCGGCAGCACTTCCTCGCCGACGCGATAGGCTTCTTCGAGATGCGGCGTGCCCGCGAGGATGAAGGCATCGGTGCCGCGCGAGATCAGTTCGTCGAGCTTCGCCGCGCATTGCTCGTAGCTGCCGACGATTCCGAGCGCGGGGCCGCCGCGCAGCAGGTTGAAGCCGCCCCAGAGATTGGGGGCGACGATCAGTTCGTCATAGCGTTTCGCCTCGGTCGGCTTCAGCGCGGCCTGGCGCGCCGCGCCGACGGAATCGGTGGGCTGGCCACGCCAGCGCGCACGCGTTTCGTCGCTGACATTCTCGAAACCGATGCGGATATCGCGCCAGGCTTCCTCTTCGGTCGCGCGCGCGACCAGATCGACGCGGACGGCGCATTTCTGCTCGCCGCCGAGCGCCGCGGTGCGTTCCTTCACGCGCGCGAACTTGTCTGTGAGCTGGTCGAAGGGTTCGAGCCAGGAGAGATAATAATCGGCGTGCTTGGCCGCCGATTGCAATGCCGCGTCCGACGAGCCCGAGAACCAGATTTCGGGAATCTCCTCGCGGCCGAGCAGGGGCGGAAGGCCGCCATGCTCGACCTTGTAGAAGCGGCCGTCATAGCTGAAATCCTGATCCTTCCAGACACCCTTCAGCACGTCGAGGAATTCGGTGGTGCGGCCATAGCGGTCGTCATGGCTGAAACTGTCGCCCCACCAGAGCTGCGAAGGACCGCCGCCGCCGGTGATGATGTTGTAGACCGTCCGCCCGCCCGTCGCGCGCTGCAGGCTCGCGGACAGCCGTGCGGCCTGCACCGGATTGAGGAAGCCGGGCTGGAAGGCGATCATGAAGCGGAAGCTCTTGGTCTCGCGTGCGAGCAGCGGGGAGATCACCCAGGGATCGTCGGTATTGGGAAAGGACGGGATCAGCCCGCCGATAAAACCGGAGATCTCGGCTGCCTTCGCGATCTCGGCAAGGTGATCGATGTAGCGATAGCCGTCATCCTCGCCCGACGCGGTCAGACCCGGCGTCTGGTTACCGGGTACCAGCGGCGACCAGTCGCCCCGGTCGTACGAACCGCGACGGACGCTGGCGTGGCACCCATGGGTGGGCAGGCGCCAATAGAAATCGATGGACATAAATGTCTCCTGTTCAGGCGGCGCGCGCAGGCGCCACACGGGCACGCAGGCGCGGAAGGACGAATTGGCCGATGCGATAGGCTTCCTCGAAACCCGGCTGCGCAGTCAGCACGAAATGGCCGATGCCGAGCGATGCCAGTTCGGCGAGGCGATCGGCGACCTCGTCATAGCTGCCGGCAAGGCCCGGCTCATTGCCCTCATGCGCTTCGTCATCGGTCTCGCGCGCGACGAGCGGCTGGAGGATGCCATATTCGAGATTGCGGCCTTCTTTCAGCGCAAGCCGGTCGAGCGTCTCGATATGGCCGCGCAGTTCGTCGATCGGCGCATCGTCGAACAGATGAACGTCCGCATGGCGCGCGGACAGGGCAAGCGCTTCCTCGCTGGTGCCGCGCAGGAAAACCTTGGGAAAGGCGACGCTGTTGAGCGGTGCCTCGAAACCACCGCCCTCGACCTCGAAGAAACGCCCCTTGTAGCTGAATGGACGTTCGCCATGGACGCCCCGCGCGACGATCAGGAATTCTTCGGTTCGCGCGATCAGATCGTCCTCGGCCACCTGGTCTGCGCCGCGCGCGCGGGTGGCGGCATCGGCGTCGGGTGCGATCGCCCAGCCGAGCCGCTCATGGGCGAGGCGCTGGAAGCTGACCGCCTGCTTGGCGGCATAGACCGCCGAACCGACCGAAGCTGGGAATTCGGGAATGATCGTCAGCCGCGGCGCCGAACGCGCGACCGCCGCGGCGACGATCTGGCTGTCGTCGGCATCGGCGCGATGCGCGACGAACAGGCCGTCGAACCCCGTCAGCGCGGCGGCGCGGGCGATCTGCGCATAATAATCGTAGCGATTGATCGATGCGGTCCGGATATCGCGGACCACGGGCTGATAGCGTGGCCGTTCGGTCGGTTCGGACCGGCCATTCTCGGCGGCGACGTCGAGCTGCCAATAAATGCGGATCGTCATGCGGCGTTCCTCCCTGTCGGAAATGTGGGCGTCGGAAATGCGGGCGCACCGAAACGCCCGGAAAAGATGGTCTCGGTAAGCGGCTTGCGGCCGTTGGGCAGTTCGGCCGCGCGGAAATCCTCGTGCAGATCCTCTGGATCGGTGCGCCGGCTGAGCGCGATCATCGCCTGCACGTCATGATCGTCGGGAATGCCCAGGCGCTCGCGCGCCGCGTCGCGATCGAAGCCGCCAATGCCATGGGTATGCCAGCCGAGCAGCAGCGCCTGATGCGCGAAATTGGCCCAGGCCGCGCCGGCATCGAAACTGTGGCTGGTGATCGCGACGGGCTTGCCGTCGCGTTCGAACGCCCTGGCAGAGACGACGATGATCAGCGCGGAGGCGCGGTTCGCCCACAGCGTATTGCGCGGGTTGAGAAAGGACAGATAATCCGCCCAGCTCTGATCCCCCGGCCGCGCGAACAGGAAGCGCCAGGGCTGCGCGTTGAAGGCGGAGGGCGCCCAGCGTGCGGCCTCGAAGGCGCTTTGCAACACCGTATCGGGCACGGGTTCGCCGGAGAAACTGCGCGGCGACCAGCGTTCGACGAAGAACGGCTCGATGGGATGATCGGCCTTGCGCGCGATGGGACCGGTCATCAGCGCGCCTCCTGTCCCGGAAAGCGGACAAGGTTCTCGGGATCCGGCGCACCGGTGAGCTCGGCCAGGATCTCGTCGCGCAGGCGGTGGAGCACCGGCGAGCTGCGATCGCGCGGATGCGGCAGGTCGACATCGACGATGCGGCGGATGCGCCCCGGATTGGGCGCCATGACGATGACGCGATCGCCCAGATACAGCGCTTCCTCGACGTCGTGCGTCACCATCAGCACAGTCGAGCGCTGCCGCATCCAGATGCGCTGGAGCTCGGTCTGGACATGGACGCGGGTCAGCGCGTCGAGCGCGCCCAGCGGTTCGTCGAGCAGCAACAGCGTCGGTTCGGTCACCAGCGCACGCGCGATCGCCGCGCGCTGCGCCATGCCGCCCGATAGCTGGTGCGGATAGGCCTTTTCAAAGCCGGTCAGATTGACCAGCGCGATATGCTCGGCAACGATGCGCGCGCGCTGTTCCTTCGGGATTTCGCTGTTGAGCAGCGCGAGCCCGATATTCTCCTCCAGCGTCATCCAGGGGAACAGGCGGTGATCCTGGAACACGATGCCGCGATCGAGGCTGGTGCCGGTGATGCGTTTGCCGTCGAGCCTGATCTCGCCCGAATAATCGGTGTCGAGCCCGACGATCAGCCGCAGCAGCGTCGATTTGCCGCAGCCGCTCGCGCCGACGATGCTGACGAATTCGCCGGGGCGGACCGACAGGTCGATGCCGTCGAGCACGGGCAGCGCGCGGCCGTCGATCGCGAAGCTCTTGGAGAGGCCGGTAAGCGTGAGCGCGCCCTTTGCGGTGGCTTCGGCGGTGCCCGGCTGGGGCAGGATCCGGGGTCTGGCAGTCATGATGCGTCTCCGTTCACGCGGCATTGCCCTGCCAGCGCAGCAAATGGCCGCGCAGCCGGGCGAAGAGATGGTTGATGGTGAAGCCCAGCAGGGCGGTGACGGTGATGGCGACCAGGATGATGTCCATGCGCTGCTGCGCCTGTGCGATTCCCATCGTCGCACCCAGCCCGCCACCGGCGCCGAGCAGGATCTCGACGCCGATCGTGGCGATCCAGGCAAAGGCGATCGCCTGGGTGATGCCCGTCAGGATCAGCGGCAGCGCGGCGGGCAGCAGCACATATTGGAAGCGCTGAAGCGCGCCGAAACCATAGACGCGGCCGACATCGAGATAGCGGCGTTCGACATGCGCGATCCCTTCGTAGGTGCCGAGCACCGTCGGGTAGAAAGCGGCGAGGCTGATGATCAGCAGCTTGGCGGATTCGCCATTGCCGAGCCACAGCCCGATCAGCGGCAACCAGCCCAGCAGGGGGACCTGCCGGATCGCGTGGTAGAGCGGACCGATCAGCCGATCGACGGGGCGCAGCGTCGCCATCGCGACGCCGAGCGCGACCCCGGCAAGGCTGCCGAGCAGCAGCCCGGTCACCGCGCGGGACAAGGTGGTGAGCGCGTCGCTGAGCAGCAGGCCGCCCGTCGCAAGCTCGGCAAAGGTCGCTGCGATCGTGCCCAGCGGCACGAAGGCGAGCGCGCGCGCGCCGCCGCCACCCGATTGTGCGGTCCACCAGACCAGAATGAGCGCGGGCACGATCAGGCCGAGCGCGATACGGGGCAGGGTGCGGTTCATGCGACCCTCCAGCGCGTGTAACGGCGCTCGACCAGCTTGACGCCGCGATCGAGCGCGAAGCCGATCAGGCCGCTGACGATGACGCCGGCAAGGACGACGTCGATCCGGAACAGCTGGCGCCCCATCTCCATCATCTGGCCGATGCCGTTATCGGCCGCGAGCAGTTCGGCGGCGACGAGCACCAGCCATGCGCGCGTCAATCCCAGCCGCAATCCGGTGAGCACCGGCGGGACGGTGGCGGGGATCAGGATGCGCATGAGCAGGGACGGGAAGGGCGTGCGATAGACGCGCGCGACCTCCAGCCATCCCTTTGGAATGCCGCGCACGCCGTCGAAGGTGGCGAGCGCCACCGGGAAAAAGGCGGCAACCGCGACGACGGTGATCTTGAAGCCTTCCTCGATCCCGAGCAGCAGCACGAGCATCGGGATGAAGGCAAGGATCGGCACTTGCCGCACCGCTTGGAACAGCGGCTGAAACAGCGCCTCGAACAGGCGCGACAGCGCGAGCGCGGTGCCGAAGGCGAGACCGGCCAACGCGCCGATGCCGAACCCCCAAGCCAGCCGGAACAGGCTGTCACCGAGATGACCGCCCAGTTCGCCGTTGCGCACGAGCTCGGCGATGGTCTGCGCCACTTCGGACGGGGAAACCAGGATCTGCGGCGGGAACAGGCCGGTCGACGATGCGAGCTGCCATGCGCCGACAAGCAGCACCGGCGGAAGCAGCGCCGTGCCGAAGGCGATGATGCGTGCGGACATGATCAGGCTTCTCCCAACGCGATTGGCGCGGCGACCGCTCTGCGCCGGCGCAGCAGCCCGATCAGGGCCGCCGCACCGAACAGCACGGGCAGCCAGAGCAGGAAGACCGACTGGACCGCGACGAACTTGCTCGCGAGGCCGCCCGCGATCGCGCCGAATGACGATCCGGTCATCGATGCGAGATTGTAGAGACCGGCGATCTTGCTTTTGCCGCCGGGCACGCTCGCCAGCATGCGGACATTGACGAGGTGGACGATCGCGGATCCCGCGCTCAGCAGCATCGCGCCCAGGGCCAGCCCGGCAAAACCGCCGGTCAACCCAAGCGTCGCGAGCGCCAGCGCGGCCAGCGAAAGGCTGATGCCATAGGCATGCGGTGTCGCCAGGCGCTGGACGAGCGATCCGCCGAGGAAGAGCATCGCGACGGAGATCGTGCCCTGGAACAGCATGACATGGATGCCGTCCTGCTCGGTGAGCAGCGGCAGCCCGATGGCGACGAGGATGATGAAGGTGCCGAACAGCGCATTGGTCGCGCTGCTGACGAATTCGACGAGGCAGCTTTCGGCAACGCCGACATTGGCGAAGATCAGCTGCAGCTCGGCGATGAAGCCGGGGGTTTCCTCAGGCCCGCGCACGTCGCGCACCGGCAGGAAGGACAGGCTGAACAGCGCCATCAGACCGAACAGGGCGGCGACGATCCAGAAGCTGATCGCGATTCCGGCGCGCTGGCTGAGCAATGCGGCGGCGGCGGGGCCGATGATCGCGGTCCCGCCGGTGAGTGCGCCGCGATACCAGCCCGCCTTCGCCTGACCCAATGTCTTCAGACGTTCGAGGAAGGACGAGTTCATCGAAACCATGCGGAACGGGATGCACAGCCCGATCAGGCCGCGCCCGGCGGCAAGCGCGAGCCACGAGCTGCTGAGCGGCATGATGAGATTGACGAGCAGTGGGCCGAGGCTCGACAGGAAATAGACGCCGCGCGCGCCATAGCGAGCGATGATGAACCCGGCGGGCACGGTCACCAGCACCATGCCGATCGATTCCATCGCCGATACGATACCGACCTGGAACGGCGTGGCGCCCAGCGAGATCGCGTAGAGTGTCGTCAGGATCTTGCCGAGACCGACGGTGAGGCCGCTGATCGCGGCGAGCAGGATGAAGCTGGAAAGGAAACGCGTATCGGACAGCGTGTTCTCGTCGCTCATGAGCGCGGCACCTCTTGCGTGGCGGCCGCCTTGGCGGCAGCGGGGCGCCAGAAAGTCTCGAGCTTGAGGTTGCGGATCGCCTGGTCGGCGAAGCGCCGGTCGAGCAGTGCGTCGACATTCACCTTCTCGCGCACCAGGCCTTGCTTGAAAGTATAGTCGGCGGCGGCCCGGTAATGTTCGAACACGGGCGCGTCGAACAGCGGCGACCAGCGATCGGCCCATGCGACGCGGGGTTCGTCCCATTCCTTTTCGACCACGCTCAGCGGGGTTTCGCCGCGCGACGCGATTTCGGCGATGGCGGCCCGGTTCTCGGGCTGCGCCGCCCAATGCGCGGCGCGGACATAGGCGTCGGCGACGAGCTGGGTCAGTTCGGGTTGCTGGTCGACGAAATCCTTTCGGGCGAACAGCTCGGCACGCATCTTCCAGTCGGTCGGCGCTTCCTTGGTCGACCAGATGATCCGGCCGACGCCCTTCTGTTCGAGCAGGATCGCGTCGGACAGCAGGAAGACGGCGTCGACGTCGCCCGATGCGAGCGCCGCGTGGCTGGCGGGCGGATTGATGTTGAGGATCTTGAAATCGTCGAGCTTCAGGCCGTTGGCGTCGAGCAATTTGGCGAAGGGCAATTCCCACGGCCGGCCGCGATGGAGCGCGATCCTTTTGCCCTTCAGGTCGGCGATGCTCTTCGCCTCCAGCCCCTTGCGGACGACGAGATAGGCGTTCTGGCCGCGCCCCGACGGTACGATCAGCCGGGTCTCGACGCCGCCGGCATTGGCGATGAGCGCGGGGAAATCGCCATAGCCCGCGAAATCGATACGCTTGCCGGCAAAACCCTCGTTGATCAGCGGTCCGCCGACCGCGGTCGGCACCGGAAACCAGGCGAGTTCGACGCCTTTCTTGGCAAGCTGATCCTTCAGCCAGCCCTGCTGGATCACGACCTGTGCGAGGCCGCTATATTCCTGCCGGCCCTTATAGGGATAGGCGATGGTCGCGATCGTGAGCGTCCTGGGCAGGCCTGCGGTCTGCGCCGGCGCGTGCCCACGAAACTGGAACGCGATGAGCGCCGCGATGGCGGCGACCGCGAGTATGGCGATCGACAGGGATTTGCGCGACATGGTCTCGATCCTCCCTTCGCTCAGGCCGCGTCGCGCGCGCTGGCATCGTACAGGGCCTCGAACGGGCGCCGGTCGATCCACGCGCCCACGTCGAAATGGCTCGGCAGGAAACCGCGCTCGAACAGGAAGGTCGTGAAATCCGCAAGCGCGTCGATCGACGCGTCCGAAAGATCGGTTCCAAGCCGCTCGTGCAGCGTGTCGCCGCCATAGGCGGCGCGGACGAACTGTTCCGATGACCCGGTTTCGCGCGCGATATAGGCCAATGTTTCCTGCGGGTTATAGACCGCCCAATCGCCGGCGGCGATCACCTGGGCGAGCAGCCGTTCGGCGATCTCCGGATACTGGTCGAGCGTCGCCGCATCGACGGTGAGCGGACGCGGCGTGCCGTTGTTGATCCGGATCTTGGGATCGGGATGGAAACCGGTGTCGATCACGACATGCGCACCGGCGAGAAATGCGAACTCATGGCCGAGCGACCCCTTCACATGGATCGCATCGACCTCGCCGCGTACCAGCGCCTGGAATTCGGCGGTGTAGAGCGGGCGTCCGCTCCATCCACGGCGTGCCGTGATACCCAGCGGCGCTTCGCCGTCGGCGGTTGCCGGATCGCTCGCATCGATATCGATCCATTCGACCTCATGCTCGCCAACGCCGCCGAGCGAGAGGCCCGCGAGCAGCGCGCGCAGTGCGGTGGCGCGGAAGATGTCGATGCGCTGATCCTTGCGCAGCGGCAGCGCGATCCGCCGCCCCTTGAGATCGGCGACGGTGCGGATGCCCGATCCCGGCAGCGCGATGATCGCCTGGCTTTCGTCGATCCAGGACAGGCCGATGACGCGCGTCTCGACGCCGGCGGCGCGCGCCCAGATCGCCGGCACGCTGCCGCCCTGGCGAAAGCTGTGCGGCAGATGATGGTCGATATGCGAAGCACGCGCGCTCGCATCACTGGTTTCCTGGATCGAATTGACGCGGACGCCGAGCGGCGCGAACGCGCTGTCGATCAGCCCGCGGTTGATCGCGATGCCAAGCGGCGTGGGCACGGGGCAGCGCGTGTACCAGATTTCCTTAGGGTAATTGGACATGGCCTGGTTCCTCTTCAGAATTTTGCGGAGACCGACGCGCCCCAGGTGCGGGGGTCGCCATAGGTGGTGAGACGCGCTCCCTGCTGGGTGCCAAAGGTCAGGATCTTGTATTGCTTGTCGGTCAGGTTCCGGACGAAGAGCTGGAATTCGAGCCGGTCGCCGGGCGCCGAGAGCGAAAGCCGCGCATTGCCGAGCGCATAACCCGCCTGTTGCTGGTAACGGCTGACCAGATAGTCGTTGGCGTTCGGATCGGTTTCCTGCGCGTTGACCGTGAAATACTGGCTGGTGCGGTAGCTCCAGTCGCTGCCGACCGCGATTTCCCAGTCGCCGACGGGGAAGCTGTATTCGGCGTCGATATTGCCGGTGAAATGCGGCGCGCGGGTGAACTGGTTGCCCTTGCCGAACAGCAGGCCGGTATTGGGATTGTTGGGGATGAAATCGTCGGTGTAATTGGTGTCGAGCAGGCCGATGCTGCCCGCGATGCGCAGGCCCTTGATCGGCCGCGCCGCGACGTCGAGCTCGACACCCTTCGACCAGCCCTTGGCGTTGATCAGCCGTGCGGTGAAGATCGTCGTGCCGCCCGCCGAGACCGGGACGCCCTGCACCAGCACCTGGATCTTCCTATAGTCGTAATAGAAAGCGGCGAGATTGGCGGTCAGCTTGCCGTCGAACCATGAGGTCTTGAGCCCCGCCTCGTATGAATAGAGATCCTCCGGCGCGATCCCCTCCGGATCGAACTGGACTCCGGCAGTGGCGCTCGCCTGGAAAGTGCCCGACCGGAAACCGCGCGCGAAACGGCCATAAAGCAGGGCGTCATCGCTGATCCTGAATTGCGGCGTGACGTCCCAGGTCAGCCGGTTCCAGGTTTTCGACGGAGATGCGGTGAAGGGTGCGTAGGGCGTGCTCGCCGTCACCGAGCTTCTGAGCCACCAGGTCGAGGGATCGGTGAAAGTGACGAGCGGCCGCGCTGCGGTGGGCGCTGTCGCGGGATCGACGGTGTTGAGCCGCCGCGACGCATCGCCCGCGCCGTTGAATATGTCGATCGTCGCCGCGCGCTTTTCCGATGTGTAGCGGATACCCGCGGTCAGGCTGAGCGCATCGGTGAAGTTGAACGTGCCGCTGCCGAACAGCGCATAGCTTTTGGCGGTCTGGTCGTAGAGCACATTCTGGAAATAGGCGTGGCGCCAGCGCGCCGGCCCGGTGCCGCGATCGCGATAGGCCGTCGTCGCGATCGTCGCGGTCGATGCGTCGGACGAGAAATCTTCCCAGAAATAATGCGCACCAAGGATCCAGTTGAAACGATCGTCGCGCGGGCTGGTGATCCGGAGCTCCTGCGTGAACTGTTCGCTCGACAGGTCGGTGCGCGAACGTGAGCCCTCGAAGACGGTATAATCGGCATCGCCCTGGCTGAGATTGTCGCCCTTGTCCCAGGCCGTGATCGAGGTGATCGTATAGTCGCCGGGCGTCCATTCGAGGGTCAGCGTGGCGCCGCGCTGCTTGGTCTTCGAAATCCCGGGCACGTTCGACGCGTAGAGATCGCGGTCGCCGGTCGGCACATTGCCGTAATCGTCGGCGGGTGCGGTCGCGCCTTTGAGCGCGGCCGTGTCGGGAAAGGCGGGCTCGATGAAGCGCGGGATCGGTGTGCCGTCGAAATTGCGGAAACGGCCGGAGAGCAGGATCTTCAGATCGTCCGACGGCTTGACCAGCAATTGCACGCGTGCGGCGAAATCGTCGAAGCGGCCGGTGCCTTTCTCGGCGGTGCCGACATTGTCGTAGACGTTGCCGCGCCGCTCGTAGAAGAACGATCCGCGCGCCGCGACGACATCGTCGACCACCGCGCCGCCGAAGCCGCCCTGGGTGAAGACCGACCCGAAATTGCCGATGCCCGCGCGGACATAGCCCGACGGATCGAATTCGGGTTTGCGCGAGATATAATGGATCGCACCGCCGACGGTGTTCTTGCCCCAGAGCGTGCCCTGGGGGCCGCGCAGCACTTCGACGCGTTCCAGATCGAACACCGGAAAGGCCTGGAAAAATGGCGAATTGACATAGACTTCGTCGAAATAGACCCCGATCGGATTGACGACGTTCGCCGCCGGATCGTTGCTGCCGACGCCGCGGATGAACCAGCGCGGGCGGTTGCGCCCTTCGGTCTGCGCCGCCGAGGCATTGGGGATCAGGCGGATGATCTCGGCGGCCGAGCGGACTTCGAGCCGCTGGAGCGCATCGCCGCCGACCGCGGTGATCGCGGTGGGCACGTCCTGCAATTTCTCCTCGCGCCGGTTGGCGGTGACGATGATCGCTTCGCCGTCATCGACGGCAGGGGCGCCTGCGGCTTCGGCGGCTTCGGCTTCGGGCGGTTGTGCCCATGCCGGCACTATGGGCGCGGTGAGCGATACCGCGCCGGCCAAAGCGAGATGTGAACGGAAACGGGTTTTCAGCATCGAGTTGTCATTCCTGAAGAAAAATGGGCCGCACCCGATGACGGGGCGCTCTGCGGCGATGTGTGGATGGTGAGGTGCGTCAGGCGGCCTTGCGGGCATGGCTGGCGAGTTCAGCCAGCGGGCGCGGATCGACCCAGGCGCGCGCGTCGAAGTCTGCGGGCAGGAAGCCGTGCGCGAATAGGAAGTCCTTGAAGTCCGACAAGGCGTCGGTGGCCTCGTCGGTCAGGAAGGTGCCGAGCCGCTGGCTGGCATGTTCGCCATAGGCCGCGCGCACCCAGTCGGGCGAGGAGCCGGCCTCGCGGGCGATATAGGCGATCGCTTCGTCGGGATGCGCCGCCGCCCAGTCGCCCGCATCGAGCACGCGGCGCAGGAAGCGCGTGACGAGATCGGGGCGTGCCTCGATCAGCCCGGCATCGACAGTCAGCGTGCGCGGCGTGCCGTTGTTGATGCGGACCTTGGGATCCGGGTGGAAGCCGAGATCGGCGACGATGCGCGCGCCGATCAGCCGGGCGGTTTCCAGCCCGAGCGCGCCCTTCACATAGATGGCGTCGACCTCGCCGCGGACGAGCGCCAGCACTTCGGCACGATAGCCGTGACGGCTGCGCCGCCGAAACCCTTCGCCCGTGGCGATCCCGTCGGTGCCGTTCGGCGCCTCATTGACCGCATCGACACGTTCGACCGCGTCGAGCGAAAGCCCGTCGAGCTCGAGCGCCTTGGCGAAACCCCTGAGTGCGCTGGCGCGATTGAAGTCGATCGAGATCGGATTGACGGGAAGCCCGATGCGGCGCCCGCGCAGGTCGCGCGCCCGGCCGATGCTCGCACCCGGCAGCGCCAGGATCGCCTGGAACTCGTCGGTCCAGGACAGGCCGATAACGCGCGTGTCGCGGCCGTTCGCCCGCGCCCAGATCGCCGGAATATTGCCGCCCTGTCGGAATGAGTGCGGCAGGCTGTGATCGAAATGCGATTCCCGTGCATTCGGGTCGCTGGTTTCCTGGACCGAGCGCAGCGCGATGCCGTCGCGGCCGAATTCCTCGGCGAACCAGTCGAGTTGGACGGCAAGGCCGAGCGGCGTGGGGACGGGGCAGCGCGTATACCAGAGTTCGCTCACCTGTGGCGTGTTCGTCATGTCGAAAGCCTTTCTGACGGGCGCACGTGCCCGATGTCGCGCGGCGGCGCCGCGCGGCTGAAAAATGTGCAGAGGGTTTGCGCGGGCCTCGTGGCCCGCGGTCAGTTCAGCTCAGCAGCGGCATCGCCGCAGGCGGATTCCGTCTGTCGTGGAAACGTGTCTTCGCATTCGTCACTTCCCCTTAACCCTGGGGGGATCACGAAGCCGGGCGTCACGCTACCCTGCATCGCGCTTTAGCCGTTGTTGACGCGGAGCAAGCTGCATCCCTTCAAAAGCCGCGGGTCCTATCGGCAGCCAAAATGCTGAAGGGCGACGACCACGCGCCCTTGGTTCCGATGAATTCTACCTAAACCGTAGAGAATGAGTCGGCAACTCAACTTTTGCTATTCCGTGCCAAAGCGCGGGTAGGTTGCGGCATCCGCCGATCCGGGATGCAGGACTGCACCAATTCTGCATCCGCGCTCCTTCAAGGCAAGACGCCGTGCGGACCAACGCTCCCCGAAGGTACGGCATCACCCGGTCTCCACCGGGAGAGTTCGGTCATGCCGCTTCGCTATTCCTATACCGTCAAATTCGCCGCGGCGCTTGCGCTCGCGCTGTTCGCCAACTGGCTGTTCCTGTTTCACCATGTCGGCGCGACGCCGGGCTATTTCGCATTGGCGCTGCTCGCCGCGCTGATCGTCCTGCGGCCCGTGACCTGGCGTGACCGCAGCGCGATCGTGGCGGTCATCGCCGCCGCCGGTTTTGCCGGCGTGCTGATCGAGGCGCCGTCGCCGCTCGCGTCGATACTGTGCTGGGTCGCACTGGCCTTCGCCGCGCTCGGTCCACGAATCGCCCGGTTCGACGATGCCGGACGCTGGGCGTTGCGGCTGATCCTCCATGTCTTCTCGATTCCGGTGGGGCCGGTGGTCGATGCCGGACGCTGGCGCCGCGCGCGGCGTCGGAGCGGCGGTGGGAAAACTCGCTTGTTGCCGCTCCTCGCATTGCCGATCGCGGGAAGCCTTGTCTTCCTGATGCTGTTTGCCAGCGCCAATCCGATCATCGCGGACGCATTGGCGATGCTCGATACCGGTCTGGCGATCGAGGCGACCTCGCCGATCAGGATCGCTTTCTTCCTGATCGCCTTCGCTCTGTGCTGGGCGCTGCTGCGACCTTTCATCTTCTCGCCGCTTGCCCCGCCCAGGCCGGGTGGGGCGGTCGTCGCGCTGCCCGGTGTCAGCATCGCGTCGGTCACGCTGTCGCTGGTGATCTTCAACCTGCTGTTCGCGGTTCAGAATGCGCTCGACATCGCCTTTCTGTGGAGCGGTGCGCCATTGCCGGGCAAGACGACGATGGCGGATTATGCGCATCAGGGCGCCTATCCGCTGATCGCCACCGCATTGCTCGCCGGCCTGTTCGTGCTGGTGACGATGCGCCCGGGATCGGAAACGGCGGCACGGCCGTCGATCCGTGCGCTGGTGACGATCTGGGTGGCACAGAATATCCTGCTCGTCGCATCCTCGATGCTGCGTACCTTCGACTATATCGACTCCTATTCGCTCACCCGCTTCCGCATCGCCGCGCTGATCTGGATGGCGCTGGTCGCGGCCGGACTGATCCTGATCTGCGTGCGGATGTGGCGAGGAAAGAGCGACGGCTGGCTGATCAGCGCGAACGCCGCCGCGGCCCTGCTGGTGCTTTCGGCGTGCAGCGTCGTCGACCTAGGGCGCATGGCCGCGGCCTGGAATGTGCGTCATGCCCGCGAGGCCGGCGGGCGCGGCGTACATCTCGACCTTTGTTATCTGAACGAACTCGGATCCTCGGCTTTGTTGCCGATCGTCGAGCTGGAGGGGCGCACCGGGGATGGCGCGCTCCGCGAGCGGCTCGCCTGGTCGCGCAATCGGCTGATGGACGAAATGGAGCCGGTGCTGACCGACTGGCGCGGCTGGACCTGGCGTGACGAGCGCCGCTTCCGCACCGCCGAGCGGCTGATCGCGGAAAAAGGGCTCAAGCGCCAGCATTTCGGGCCGCGTCAATGCAATGGCCTGCCATATCCGCGTGAAGAGGCGCCGGAAGCCGTGACGGTCGAGGCGCCCGCCGGCGGGAACGCGGCAATCCCTTTGACAGAGGAGGTCAAGCGGTGACAACAGCCTATGCCATGAGCCGGATGATCCTGATCGTCGACGACGACCCGCATATTCGCGAAGTGCTGTCCTTCGCTCTGAGCAAGGCCGGTATGGAGACGCGAGAGGCCGGGGATGGGGAGGAGGCGCTTGCCGCTGTCGGGAAATGGAATCCCGATCTCGTCATACTCGACATCAACATGCCGCGGCTCGACGGGATCGAAGTCTGCCGGCGGCTGCGCGCCACGGGCGATGTCCCCGTGCTGTTCCTCTCGTCGCGCGACGACGAGATCGACCGCGTCGTGGGGCTGGAACTGGGCGCCGACGATTATGTCGTCAAACCCTTTTCACCGCGCGAAGTGGTGGCCCGGGTCAACGCAATCCTGAAGCGCGGCGGGCGAGCACTGGCGGCCGCCGGACCGCAGACGCAGGTGGTGCATAATCGCCTGTCGCTCGATCCCGAGGCCTGGGAAGCGCGCTGGGCGGGCGACCCGATCGAACTGACCGCGACCGAATTCCAGCTGCTCCTGCTGCTCGCATCATTGCCGTCCAAAGTGTTCAGCCGCGACGCGATCATCGACCGGTTGCATGGACCCGGCTTCGCCGTGACCGACCGCACGATCGACAGCCATATCCGCAACCTGCGCGCGAAGTTCGTCGGCGTCGGGGCGGGCGATCTGATCGAGACGCGCGCCGGGATCGGCTATCGCATCGGGGCATGCATGGGCGCGGCACAATGACATCTTTCCTGTCATCCCCGCGAATGCGGGGATCCAGGAAATGCCGGGAATCGCGCGCTATGTTCCGGGATCCCCGCTTTTGCGGGGATGGCATTCGGCTGCGATGATCGAGCCGCTCAAGCAATGGCTCAAGCGGCATTGGCCGCCGATCCGCTTGCGCGCGATCCTGTTCGGCGTGCTGCTGTTCGTCGCGGCGCTGCCGGGCGTCGCCGCGGTGTTCCTGCGCGTCTATGAGAATACGCTGGTCCAGCAGACCGAGACCGAATTGATCGCGCAGGCGGCCGCCCTTGCCGGCGCCTATCGCGCGGCATGGCCCGAACCGATCGCGGATGCACCCCGGCCGCTCAGGATCGAGCGGCCCAGGGTCGATCTCAATGCGATGCCGATCCTGCCGGTGATGACCGCGCCGGCCGCGGCGGCGCCTGCCGACAGGCGCGCGGCGGTTACCGGGCGGCGGCTGAAACCGGTGGTCGAGGATACCGTCCAGACCACGCTCGCCGCCATCCGCGTGCTCGATCGCACCGGCATCGTGGTGCTCGGTCGTGATGATCTCGGCCGAAGCTATGCGCGGGTTCCCGAAGTCAAGGCCGCGCTTGGCGGCGCAAGCGCGACGGTGTTGCGCCGGCGCGGCGGCTATGAAGCGCGTTATGCGGCGGAGGCGCTCAGCCGTGCCTCAGCGATCCGCGTCCATTATGTCCGGCCTGTGATTGCCGATGGCCGCGTGATCGGCGCATTGATGCTGTCGCGCAGCCCGCGCGGCCTGTTCCTCGGCATTTATCAGGATCGCGGCAAGATCCTGTTCGGCATGTCGGCGATCTTCGTGACCTTACTGTTCCTCGCGGGCTTGCTCTCGCGCGCGATCGCACGGCCGATCGAGGCTTTGAGCCGCGCGACCGAATCGGTGGCGCGTGGCGAGGTGGATGTGCCCGAAACGCCCGCGACCGCGGCGATCGAGATCCGTACGCTCTACGAGAATTTCGCGCTGATGGCCGAGCGGATCGAGGCACGTTCGCGTTATCTGCGCGATTTCGCCGCGGCGGTGAGCCACGAGTTCAAGACGCCGATCGCGGGGCTGCGGGGTGTCCTGGAACTGCTCGGCGACCATGGCGCCGAGATGACCGAGGCGGAGAAAACCCGCTTCCTGTCCAATGCCATGGCCGATGCCGACCGGCTTTCGCACCTGGTCCAGCGATTGCTCGATCTGGCGCGGGCGGACATGACGGTGATGCCGAGCGATGCCAGGACCAGCCTTGGCGGCCCTGCGCGGCGCGTGGCCGACGCGCATCGGGGCGAGGGGCTGGCGATCGACGTCGCGATCCCCGACGATCTGCCGATGGCGGCAGTGCCGGCCGAGCTGATCGAAGCCGTGCTCGAAACATTGATCGAGAATAGTCGGCAGGCAGGGGCAGGGCGGATCGCGATCTCCACGCAGCGCGACGGAGACGGGCTATTGCTGCTTGTATCCGATGATGGTCCGGGCGTGCCGGCCGCCGATCATGAGAAGATCTTCGAGCCATTCCATACGGGGCGGCGGACCGAGGGCGGTTCGGGCCTTGGGCTCGCCATTGCGCGCTCCTTGCTGACGGCATGTGGCGGCGGGATCCGCAGCGTCCGCGTCGCGGCTGGCGCCGTGATCGAAATCCGGCTCAGGCCGGCTTGAGATCGGCCCAGATCGGGAGGTGATCCGACGCCTTGCGTGCAGTGGCGCTATGATGGACGCCGCTGTCCGCCACCTGAAGATGTTCCGACACCATGATCCGGTCGAGCATCGCCACCGGACGGCGGGCATGGAAACTCTTGCCGCATTCGGCGAACGCGAAATGCTTGCCGAAATCGCGCAGGCAGCCCGATCGGCTGCTCCATTCGTTGAGATCGCCCATCATCACCGTCGGCATCGGCTCGCAGGCATCGAGATGGTGGAGCAGGGCATGCGCCTGACGGCGGCGCCAGAGACCGGACAGGTCGAGATGCATGCCCACTACGCGCAGCCTCGCGCCATTGATGGCGATATCCGCGAGCACGGCGCCGCGTGGTTCGAGCGCCGGCAGGTGGATCACTTCCCGGCGGATGATTTCGGCGGATTTGCGTAAGAGGATGGCATTGCCGTGCCAGCCCAGGCTGTCGGCGCGCATGTCGAAGGGAACATGGGCATAATCGCTATGCTCGTCGAGCATGCGCAGTGGAATGACGCCGATACGTGCGCCGAAGCGGCGATCTGCCTCCTGCAGCGCGATCACGTCGGCGCCGATTTCGTTGAGCACGTCCAGCGTGCGTTCGGGCCGGCGGCGGCGATCGGTGCCGATCGATTTACGAATATTGTAGCTGGCGACGCGCATCATGCGGACGCCATAGCGGGACGAACGGAAAAGAGTGAGCCCATTGCGCAAGAACGCACGAACGCGTCTGGCGTTCTATCGATGGAACAGTTAGGGAACATCGATGGCAAAACCTCAGCGTCGATATGTCTGCCAACTTTGTGGCTCGGTCGCTTCCAAATGGCAGGGACAATGCGTCGATTGCGGCGAATGGAACACGCTGGTCGAAGAGGCCGGCACCGTGGTCACGCCGTTCGCGGCCAAGCATAATCTGCAATCGGGCGGCCGCGCGGTCACTCTGGTCGGGCTCGATGCCGATATCGCACTGCCCGAGCGCGCATCGACGGGCATCAAGGAACTCGATCGGGCGCTGGGTGGCGGCTTCGTCGAGGGTTCGGCGACGCTGATCGGCGGCGATCCGGGAATCGGCAAATCGACCCTGCTGCTGCAGGCGGCGGCACGGCTGGCCTTGTCCGGCATGGCGGTGGCTTATGTTTCGGGCGAGGAAGCGGCCGACCAGGTGCGCTTGCGTGCGCGGCGGCTGGGGCTCGGCAATGCGCCGGTGCAATTGGCGGCCGCGACCTCGGTCCGCGACATATTGACGACCTTCGGGACGGGTAAGCCGCCGGCATTGCTGGTGATCGATTCGATCCAGACCATGCACAGCGACCTGATCGAGGGCGCGCCGGGCACGGTCAGCCAGGTGCGCGCGTCTGCGCAGGAACTTATCCGCTTCGCCAAGGAGCGCGGCACTGCTCTGGTGCTGGTCGGGCACGTCACCAAGGACGGGTCGATCGCCGGGCCGCGCGTGCTCGAGCATATGGTCGATACCGTTCTGAGCTTCGAAGGCGAAAGAAGTCATCAATATCGGATCTTGCGCGCGATCAAGAACCGCTTCGGCGGCACCGACGAGATCGGCGTCTTTTCGATGGCCGAAGGCGGGCTCGAGGAGATCTCGAATCCGTCCGCGCTGTTCCTCACCAACCGTGACGAGACGGTGACGGGATCGACGGTATTCCCCGCGCTGGAAGGCACCCGACCCGTGCTGGTCGAGATCCAGGCGCTGACCGTAAGGCTGGCGAGCGGCGCGACGCCACGGCGTGCGGTGGTCGGTTGGGATTCGGGGCGGCTGGCGATGGTGCTCGCGGTGCTCGAGGCCCGGTGCGGGCTGAGTTTCTCGACCTGCGAAGTCTATCTCAACATCGCGGGCGGCTATCGGGTGACCGATCCGGCCGCGGATCTGGCGGTCGCGGCGGCTTTGATCTCGGCGCTTGGCGAGCGTCCGGTGCCGTCCGATGCGGTCGCGTTCGGCGAGATTTCGCTGTCGGGAGAGATCCGGCCGGTGGCGCATGGCGCATTGCGGTTGAAGGAAGCCGGCAAGCTCGGCTTCGGTCGCGCGCTCGTCCCCTCGGCACTGAGCGCGGAGAAAGGCGGGCTGACGCTTTCGGGCTTCCGGACGCTGCGTCAGTTCGTCGATCATATGCTGGCGCGCGAATAAGACCGCTGCCTGCTTGAAGCGCGGTGCACGCTTCCCCAAGTGCAGAAACGGTGGAGATTTCGCGATCATCGCCGAATGCCGATTCAAATTTACGCAAACTTGGTCTAGCTGGAGCCCATGGCTGCCTTCACCGCTCTCGATATCATCGTTCTCCTGCTGGTCGGCGGTGCCGCCGTGCTCGGCTTTTTGCGCGGCTTCACCACTGAGGTCCTGTCGCTGATCGCCTGGATCGTCGCGGTCTTCGCGGTGAAGCTGTTCCATGAACCAGCCACGTCGCTCGTCAGCGGTTGGGTGGGAACCGAGGGCGGCGCGATGGTGCTGGCCTTCGCATTGGTGTTCGGCCTGACCTTTCTCGCCGGGCGGCTCACAGCACGCGCGATCGGGCGCCGCACGCGGCAATCGGCGTTGGGCAGCTTCGATCGCGTGCTGGGTGTGGGCTTCGGTGCGCTCAAGGGGTTGATCATCGCGACCGTGATCTATCTGGCGGTCAGCCTGGTCTATGACACGCTTTATGGCGGCCGTGCGCAGCGCCCCGAATGGATGGCCAAATCCTATACCTATCCGCTGCTCGACGCTTCCAGCCGGGCGCTCGTCGATTTCGTCCAGCAACGCCAGTCGGAGGGCGACGCAGCGGAGAATGCCGATACGGCGAAGAATTCGACCGCGAAATGAACGCGCCGCTCTACAACACCGCCATATTGAAGCTGGCCGCGACGATTCCCTATCATGCACGCCTCGCCGATGCGCAGGGCATTTCGGAAAAACGTTCGCCGGTCTGCGGCAGTCGTGTGACCGTGGACGTGATCCTCGACGCCGATGGCCGGATCGCCGAGCTGGGTCAGGAAGTGCGCGCCTGCGCGCTCGGCCAGGCCTCCGCCTCGCTGATGGCCGCTGCCGCGATCGGCAAGACCCGGGCGGAGCTCGAAGCGGCGCGCGACGCTTTGGCCGGTTTCCTTGCCGGCACGCGCGACGATCCGGGCGACTGGCCGGGGCTGGACATCTTCCTTCCGGCGCGGCCGCATGCGGCGCGTCATCCCTCGATCCGGCTTGCCTTTGAAGCGGTCGCGGAGGCGGCGGCGCGCGCCGCGGGCGCCTGATGCACGAAGCCGGCGGCGTGCCGATGCTGCGCGACGGCGTGGTCCTGCTCGGTTTCGCGATGGTGTTCGTGCTGCTGTTCCGCAAGCTCGGGCTGGGTGCGGTGCTCGGCTATCTCGTCGCCGGGGCGCTGGTCGGACCGCATCTGCTGGGGCTGGTCGGCGATGCCGAGCAGAAACTGGGTATCGCCGAACTCGGCATCACCCTGCTGCTGTTCCTCGTCGGTCTCGAACTGTCGCCGACCCGATTGTGGCAGATGCGCAGCGATATTTTCGGCCTCGGCCTGCTCCAGGTCGCCTTGTGCGGACTGGCGGTCGCATTGCTGGTCTATGCTAGCACGCCGTTCACGCTCGCCGCGGCATTGGCGCTCGGCCTGCCATTGGGGCTGTCCTCGACCGCGCAGGTCCTGCCGATGCTGCAGTCCGCGGGACGGTTGCGTACGCCGTTCGGCGAACGGGCCTTTTCGATCCTGCTGTTCCAGGATCTCTCGATCGTCCCGCTGATCACGATCATCGCCGCATTGTCGCGCAATCCCGCTGACGCTGCCGGCCCGCCGGGCTGGGTACTCAGCCTCTATACGGTCGCGGCGGTGGTCGGGCTGATCCTGGCCGGCCGCTATATCCTCAATCCCCTGTTCCGGCTGATCGGCAATCTCGGCGAGCGCGAGATGTTCGTCTTTGCCGGCCTGTTCACGGTGATTGCCAGCGCGGCGGTGATGGAGGCGCTTGGTCTTTCGACGGCGCTGGGGGCTTTCGTCGCCGGCGTGATGCTCGCGGAAAGCCCATATCGCCACGAGCTGGAGGCCGATGTCGAGCCGTTCCGCACGATATTGCTCGGCCTGTTCTTCCTCGCCGTCGGCATGATGCTCGATCTGACCGTCATCGCCGAGCGGCCGGTATTCGTGCTCGCGATGGCGGCTGCACTGATCGTCACCAAGGCTGGGATCGTGATGGGGCTCGGCCTGTTGTTCAGGATGCCCTGGCGCCAGGCGCTGGCACTGGGACTGTTGCTCAGTCAGGGCGGCGAATTCGGATTCGTCCTGTTCGCACAAGCGCAGAACGCGATGCTGATCGAGCCGCAGGCCGCCAGCCTGTTCGGCGCTGTGGTGACGATCTCGATGGCGACGACGCCGTTCCTGATGGCCTTTACCCGGCGCTTCCGCGCGGAACCGCGACCGGGTGCCGCAAAGCTGGACGGGCCGGTCAGCGACGGCGCCTCGGCGATCGTTGTCGGCTATGGCCGCTTCGGCCAGACTGTCGGGCAGATGCTGGTCGGCCAGCGCGTTCAGGTGACGCTGATCGATTCGGATCCCGAGACGATCGCGGTCGCGGGCGATTTCGGGATGAAGGTCTATTATGGCGATGGCACGCGCGTCGACCTGCTGCGCCGTGCGGGCGCCGAGCATGCGCAGGCACTGATCTTCTGCCTCGACGGCGACCGGCTGGACGAGGCATCGCTCGGGCTGATCGCCAAGGCCTTTCCCGACGCGTCGATCCTGGTGCGTGCCTATGACCGTCGGCACATGATGCGGATCGGTGCGGCACCGATCGCGGGTGCGGTGCGCGACGTCTATGAGAGCGCGATCGTGCTGGCGCGTCAGGCAATGCAGGCGCTGGGCATCGACGATGCCGAGATCGCTCATACCGAAGCCGATTATCGCGAACGCGACGAAGCCCGTTTGAAGGTGCAGAGCGAGACCGGCGATATCCGGGCCGGGATGGAGCGCATGTTCAGCCAGCGCAATGCGGCGCTTGAGGAGGATTGCGGATGATCGTCTTGTTTGCGGCTTTATCGGGCGCGATCGCGGTCGCCGCGGGTGCATTCGGCGCGCATGGCGCATCGGGTCAGGCTGCGGAATGGTTGAAGACCGGTGCAACCTATCAGCTTGTCCATGCGGTCGCGGCGTTGGCCGTCATCGACAGGGTCGGCGCGAAGGGGCCGGCCGCGCTTTTCGTCGCCGGTGGCGCGATCTTTGCGCTGACGCTTTACGCCATGGCGATCGGCGCGCCGCGCTGGCTGGGGGCGGTCACGCCGATCGGCGGCGTACTGCTGATCATCGGCTGGCTCTGGCTGGGCTGGACTGCGCTCAAGGCCTGAAAACGGGCATCGAATCCGGTCGGAGGGCGCCCGGACGCATAACATCTTCACGCCCTGGACATCCGGCGCAGTCGATGGATAGACGCCGGACCGGCTTCATTGCCTTATCCCACCCATGAAATGTCCAGACCATAAGGACGGGGGGATAAGATGATCGACCAGATGAAAGTCGTGCGGATTGCCGCGCTGACATCGGCCAGTGCGCTGATCCTTTGCGGCGCGCCCGTTGCCGCCCAGACCGAAAACGCCGCATCCGCCGCTGCGGACGAGAGCATCGGCGACATCGTCGTCACAGCGCGTCGCCGTGAGGAGACGCTGCAGAAGGTGCCGGTGTCTATCACCGCCTTCACCGCAGCCGACCTCCAGTCGCGGCAGGTCGACAATGTGTCGCAGATCGCGCAGTCGACGCCCAATCTCGTCTTCAATTCCTCCGCGCCGATCTCGGGCAGCAACACGGCCGCCTCAATCTATATCCGCGGCATCGGCCAGAGCGATTTCACGCTCGTCACCGATCCGGGCGTCGGCCTCTATCTCGACGGCGTGTACATCGCCCGCTCTGTGGGCGGCGTGCTCGATCTTGTCGATGTCCAGCGGGTCGAAGTGCTGCGCGGGCCGCAGGGCACCTTGTTCGGCAAGAACACGATCGGCGGTGCGATCAACATCACGTCCAAGCCTCCCGGCGATACGCTGGGCGGATCGATCGAAGTCAAGACCGGCAGCCGCAGCCGCATCGACGTGAAGGGCGTTCTCGATCTGCCGATCTCCGATACGCTTGCCGTCCGCGTTTCGGCGGCCACGCTCAATCAGGACGGCTATGTCCGAAACCAGGGTGGTCCGCGCCTGGGCGATGTCGATGCGCTGATCGGCCGTGTCGCGCTGCGCTGGAAACCCACCGACCGCCTGACCGTCGATCTCGCGGCCGACGCCACGCGCCGGCGCGAGCATGCCCAGGCGCAGAAGCTGCTCGATTTCAATCCCAATGCCGGTGCACCGACATTCGGGCCGTTCAACGGGGTGATCGCGCCAGCGCTCGGCCTGCCGCAATATGACGCGCGCTTCACGCGGGGCGGCCCCTATCAGACCTTCCAGGGCGACAATCCCAATACGATCTCGCATCTCGATCTATGGGGCGTTTCGGGCACGGTCGAATATGATCTGGACAGCGTGACGGTGAAGTCGATCACCGCCTTCCGCAAGTTCGACAGCCAGTTCGGCCGCGACACCGACAATTCGCCCTACACGATCGTCGAAACCTATGACGATATCAGCCAGCAGCAGTTCAGCCAGGAAATCCAGCTGTTCGGTTCCGCGCTCGACGATCGCCTCGACTGGCTGCTGGGCGGCTATTATTTCACCGAGAAGGGCGACAATCTCAACAATGTCTACACCTCGGTCATCCTGATCAAGAGCGGCGGCGCGGTGAAGAACGACAGCCTCGCCGGCTTTGCCCATCTCAGCTTCAAGGCGACCGACAAGCTCCGCCTGACGGCGGGCGCGCGCTATACCGACGAGACCAAGCGCTTCACGCCCGATCAGCAGGTGCTGTTCTACGATTATACCCAGGCGCTGTTCGGCGGCGCCGGCTTCACCGACGGCCAGCGCATCCTGCCGCAGATGCAGTCGAAGCGGAAATTCAACAATTTCTCGGTCCTGCTCGGCGCCGATTATCAATGGACCGACCGGTTGATGACCTATGTGTCCTTCTCGCAGGGCTTCAAGTCGGGCGGCTTCAATCAGCGCGTCTTCCCGCCGCGCGCCGTCCCCGGATCGTTCGAGCCGGAAAAGGCCGATGTGTTCGAGGCCGGCCTGAAGACCTCGAACGCGGCGGGCACCGTGCGTTTCGATCTTGCCGGCTTCTACACCCGTTACCAGGACATCCAGGTCCGCATCCTCGACGTGATCGCGCCGGGAACCGGCAATGCCGCCGCCGGCCGCGTCTATGGTGCAGAGGCCGAATTGACGGTGAAGCCGGCACCGCCGCTGACGCTGCAATTCTCGGGCGGCTATCTCGATACGGGCTATACGCGGTTCGATGCCAATTTCGATCCGTCGCAGGGCATCACCAAAGACAATCGCTTCGTCAATTCGCCGAAATGGTCGCTGGCGGCGTCGGCAAGTTACGTCATCCCGCTGGGCGACTTCGGTGACCTCACCTTGCGCGGCGACTGGAGCTATCGTTCGAAGACCTACAATGACGCCGCGAACAGCGAGAATATCGCGCAGTCCGGCTTCAGCCTGTTCAATGCCGGCATCGTCCTCGATACCGCCGACAAGGCATGGCAGGTCGCGGCGGGCGTCAAGAACATCGCAGACAAACGCTATCTGCTGACCGGCAACAACGAATTTGGCGGCTTCGGTTATGTCGAGGGCGTCTATGCCAGACCGCGCGAATGGAGCCTGTCCGTTCGCCGGACTTTCTGATCCTTTCCCCGCCGCGCCATTCCGGACTCTTCATGCTCAACAGCTTCAACCAGACCGCGCGCTTGCCGCGCGGCAATGGGCTCGATCGTCTTGCGGGGCGGGGGCGTCCGATCCTGGCCTGTTATTTCCCGCTCGGCGATCCTGTGTTCGAAAGCGGCATAGACGCGATCTACCGCTCGGCCGGCGTCGATATTTTCGAACTCGGCCTGCCGTCCGCCAATCCCTACATGGATGGGGCGGATGTCGCCGGGGCGATGCGCCGGGCATTGGCGGGCGGGATCGACCCCTATGCTCGGCTTGCCGACATGGCGGCCTGGCTTGCGGACGCGCCCGACGGTCCGGCAGGGGTCTGCATGGCCTATGCCGATCTCGACCTGTCGCGCATCGCGGCGTGGCCGGGGCTGGACGGCATGCTGATCGTCGGCTCCGTACCGGGCGGTTTCCCGCCGGGCCTGCGAACCTGCGGGTTGCTCAAGCTCGATTTCACCGCCGAAGAGCTGGCGGCCGCCGCTGCCTGGGACGGCTATGTGATGGTCCAGGCCGTCGCCGGCGTCACGGGGCCGCGCGACCGGCTCGATCCGCGGCTGGCCGATACGATCGCGGCGGCCCGCCGCGCGGGCGTGCATCGCCCGATCCTGGCCGGCTTCGGCATCGGCACGGCGGAACAGGCGCGCGCCGCGGTCGATGCGGGTGCCGACGGTGCGGTGATCGGATCGATGTGCGTGCGCAAGGCGATCGAGGGGCCGGACGAGCTCGCGCGCTTTCTCGACAGGGTGAGGTCCGCGCTCGATGACTGAGCACGGCTATATCCTCGGCATCGATCTGGGCACGACCTCGCTGAAGGGCGCGCTCTACGATCTCGACGGCAAGCTGGTCGCGGCCGAATCCGTCGCCTATCCGACGCATCGTTTCGCCGATGGCCGCGTCGAGCAGGATGCATGGGATTGGCTCGAGGCATTCTGGCACGTCGCGGATCGGATCATGGCGGGTCGTGCGCCCGCCGATATCCGCGCCATCGGCCTGTGCAGCCAGGTCAACACCTATGTCTTCGTCGATGGCGACGGCGCGCCGCTGGCGCCCGCCATCGTCTGGCAAGATGTGCGCGCCGCCGAGCAGGCGAACCGGCTGGACGCGATGATCACCGACGACCAGCGGCAGGCCTGGTGGCCGTCGGGCATGACGGTCAGCGCCAGCCATATGCTGCCGCAAATGGCGCATATGGCGGCGACTGCGCCCGATATCTGGGCGCGGACGGCGAAAGTGCTGTCGCCCAAGGATTTCCTGCTGCGCCATCTGACGGGCGCATGGACCGCCGATCCGCTGGCCGCGTTCGATCTGGTCGACGCATCGGGCGCGTATATCGACGCGTTCCTGGCGCTGGTGCCCGGCGCGCGCGAACGCGTCGCGCCGCTCGCGCCGTTTCGTGCGCTGATCGGTCGCTTGCGCCATCCGCATTGGCCGGATTGCGCCGCGCCTGTCGTCAACGGTACGATGGACGCATTCGGCTGTCTGTTCGGATCGGGCGCGGCGCGGCCGGGCGAGGGCAGCTATATCAGTGGCACAAGCGAGATCGTCGCGCTGATCGGCGATCGCCCCGGCGGCCATCCCGGGATCGTCAGTTTCTCGCCCGTCGGCGATTGGCATGTCCAGGCGGGCCCCACCCAGAGCGGGGGCGATACGTTGCGCTGGATGGGCACGCTCCTGAACCTGTCGCACCAGGATGTGCTCGATCGTGCGGCGCTGGCCGATCGCTCCGGCAGCGGCGATGGTGTGCTGTTCCTGCCCCATCTCGAGGGTGAGCGCGCACCCTTGTGGGATGCGCATGCGCGCGGCGCCTTTGTCGGTCTGAATTCCCATGACGCTGCGCCGCAACTGGCGCTGGCCGCGCTGGAGGGGGTCGCGCTGTCCGCGCGCCTGGTTTTCGACGGCGCGGTACAGGCCGTCGGCGGGCGCCCCGATGCGCTTTATCTCGGCGGCACCGGCAATCGGTCCGATCTCTGGGCGCAGATCCGCGCCGATGTGCTCGGTATCAGGCTGCACCGTGTCGAATGCCTCGACACCGGCTCGGTCGGCGCCGCGATCATGGCCGGCATGGGCATCGGTCGTTATCGATCGATTTCGGAAGCATCGGCATCGCTTGTCCGGATCGAACGGACGTTCCTGCCGGATCCGGCCAAGTCCTCCCGCTATCGGCGCATGATGTCGCGCTACATGGCAGCGTATCGGCAGCTCAAGGGATTGGATGCACTCTGAAGCGTACAGACGATTTATTTTAAGCTTGAACAGAATCGGCGTTTACGACAGATTTATGAATTATCGTTCCCGAAGGACAGAACGATGCTCGACGATCCGGCTACGCTTCCCTTGTCTTCGCGCATCGGTCTCGTTTCGAGCGATGTCGGCGAATTCAGCCATTATCTGGCCGGGTCCTATTGCAGCCATCACACGCTCGTGCGCGGCAGGCAACGTTTGGTGGATGCCCGCCACCATCGCGTGCCGCTCGGCAATGTCTCGCTGAACTATCTGCAATATGGCGCCGAAGTGGAGATCGACGCCGGCCGTTTCGAAACCTTCTTCATGCTGGAACTGCCCGTGTCGGGCTGGACCGAACTGGAGCATTGCGGCCAGGCCGTCCGCAAGGGAGTGGGCACCGCCACGATCCTCTCGCCCACCGAACGCGTCCGCTCGATCTGGTCGGAGGATTGCGGCCAGCGGATGATCAAGATCTCCCGCGCGGCGATGGAACGGCGCGTCGCCGACATGCTGGGCCGCGCGATCACGCAGCCGATCATATTCGAACCGCTGATCAGCCTGTCGAGCGAGCCGGGCGTCTCGATCGGGCGCCTCTCCAATTTCCTGTTCGATCAATATGAGCTCGATCCGGGGCTCTTCGGCGAACGGCGCGTCACGGCCGAGATCGAAAGCGCGCTGATGACGCTGCTTCTGCTCGGCCAGACCAACAATTACAGCGATGCCCTGCGGGCGGCGTCATCCGGTGCGATGCCGCGCCATGTGCGCCGCGCGCTCGACTATATCGAGCATAATCTGCGCGAGGATATCAGCATGGAGGCGCTGGTCGAAGCCGCCGCCGTCAGCGCCCGCGCGCTTTATACCGGGTTCGAACGCTTCGTCGGCACGCCGCCCTTGCTCTACATCCGCAATCGCCGGCTGGAGGGCGTTCGTGATGCCTTGCTCGAAGCGAGCGCGCCGACGACGGTCAGCGAATTGGCGATGGAATGGGGCTTCACCCATCTCGGCCGCTTCTCGGCCGAATATCGCCGCCGTTTCGACGAATTGCCGTCGGAGACGCTGCGGCGCTAACCGGTTCTTCGCCGGATCATTGCGAGGCTGGCAATCACGCAGACGAGGCACAGGACCGGCGCGATGACCGCCTCTCCATAAAGTTGCGCGATCGGCGCATTTCCGCGCAATGCGCCCACCGCATAGGATCCGATTCCGACGCCCACCATCATCGCGGCCGTGAGCATCGATGCGATCCACGAGATCGCCTCCGGCGAACGGCCTGCGGTGAAAGCCACCAGCATCGGGAAAAAGGCTGAACAGGACAGGCCGGCGATCGCGAAGCCGGCATAAGCCAATGGCGGGCCATCGATCATCGGCAGCGCGAACAGAGTCGCCGCCATGAAGAGCGGCAGGACCAGCAGGAACGCGGCCGGCGGAACCCGTGCCGCCATCACCGTCGCCAGCAGCCGGCCGATGGTGAGCGCCGCCCAGAAGCAGGTCAGCGCCATCGCCGCACGTGCGGCATCGAGGCCGCGTTCTTCGGTCAGGAACAGGATCGCCCAGTTGGAGAAAGTCCCCTCCGCCACCGAATAGAGCAAAGCCGCGCCCGCGCAGGTCCAGAAGAACAGGGTGCGGCCCGGATGGCGCGCTGCCGGTGCAGTGTCGGGGCGGATTTCGGGCGCGGGGAAGCGCGTGATCGTCGCCAGCGCGAGCAGCGCCGCGCTGGTGATAGCAAGGGATGTGGGCCCGGCCATCCATAGTCCGCCATCGGCAAGCGCGGCGAAGTAGACCGGTGCCAATGTCAGTCCGGCGCCGGCGCACATATGCAGCGCCGTGACGGCGCTGCCCTGTCGTTCGGGGAAAAGCAGCGCGGCAAAGGCATTGAGCGGGCCACCGCCGAAACCGAAGCCGAAACCGAACGCCGCCGTCGCCGCCATGATCATCATCAGCGCACCTGCCGGCGACGCGCCGAGCGATAGCGCCAGCAAAGCCTCCGCCACGCAGAAACAGGCGAGCGCGACCAGGAACATCGCCTTCAGGCTCATTGCGCGGGCGAATGCGCCGCCGCCGACCGCGCCGACCACTGCCGCAATGAGCTGGGGAACATAGATCGCGCCATAATCCGCGCTCGAAAAGCCGTGCGCCGCCCGCAGCACGACGCTGCTCGCCGGGAAACTGACGAGCGTCAGGCCGATGACGAAACCGCCGAGATAGACGCAGACGGCCGCCGCCGTTCGATCCCTGGGCATCATCCTGCTTCTCCTTCGCGCTGCGTCATCGGATATGCTCCGCCGCCATCCAGCCGGACATGCCACCCAACCCCGGACCGGGATGGGTCGATGCGCCGATATGATAGAGCCCGCGGACCGGCGTCTCGTGATTGCGGCCGGCCGGGGAGGGGCGCCAGAGCATGAACTGATCGATGCTGCACGCCCCGCCATAAGGGTCGCCGTCGACCAGGTTCATATTGAGCCGTGCGAGATCGGCCGGGCTGATCGCGTGCCGGCCGATGATGGCGCCTTCGAGATTGGGGATCAGCGCGCATAGCCTGGCGACGATACGATCGGCATAGGCATCGCGGATCGCGTCGGTCCAGCGGCCGTCGGGCGGGGGCGCGATTTCGCCGAGCGCATCGCCCTTCAATGCGCCGTCGCGCGGCAATTCCTGCAGCTGGATCCAGAAGATCCATTGTCCGTCGGGCGCGCGGCCGGGGTCGATCGCGACCGGCTGCGCGACGACGATCGTCGCCTCAGCCGGCAACAGGCCGCGTTCCGCTTCGTTGACCGCGCGCGAGACGCCGTCCAGCCCCGGCGTGATGTGCAGCATTGCGACATCGCGCAACGCGGTATCGGGCCATTGCGGCGGTTCGCTCAGCGCCAGATGGATCTGCATCTCGCCGCGCCCGTGCCGATAGGCCGCGGCATCGATGCGGACCTGAGGCGGCGTATCCGTCGGGGCGAGCAGGCGTCCGTAAAGTTGCGCCGGCGTCACCGAAGCGACGACCGCTTCGGCCGCGCTCAATGTCTCGCCGGTCGCCAATTGTACGCCAGTCGCTTTGCCGTCGGCCGTCACGATGCGGGCGACATCGGCGCCGGTGCGGATCGCGCCGCCACGGGCTTCGATGATGGCGCGGAAAGCATCGACGATGCGGTCGCTTCCGCCCGCGACCATCGGGCTTCCCGCCTGTTCGAGCGAGAAGAGGACGAGCCGGTTCATCAGCGCCGACAACGGGCTTTCCGGAGACAGGCCGACATGCAGCACCCAGGGCGCGAATAATGCGCGGGAAAGCGGCGATGCGAACTCCGCCTCCAGCCAGTCGCGGGTCGATCGCATCGCTTCGCCGAAGAAGCGGACAAGGCCGCGCAGCCCGCGCTTGCGCCATGCGCCGATCAGCAGGCGCAGCGTGCTCCAGCGCCACAGCTCGCCGCCGAGCAGGCCGAAGATCAGCGGCGCATCGGCTTCGATCGCTGCCATCGCGCGGACATAGGCAGCGCCGTCGCCGGAGGCGAGCGCATCCATCGCCGCTGCATTCGCGGCCCGATCGCGCCGGAAAATCAGCGAACGACCATCGGGCATCAGTATCGCGGTCGGTGCCTCGCCATTGACGAAATGCGCCCCTGCCTCTGCCAGCAGCGGTTCGAACGTCGCGAAATGGGGGGCGGTCACGAACAGGGGATAGAGCGTGGACAGCGTGTCGTGGCGAAAGCCCGGAAGCGTCAGTTCGTCGGTGCGGATACAGCCGCCCGCAACCGCCTCGCGTTCCAGCAGGCACACGCGCTTGCCCTTGAGCGCCAACGCCGCGCCGCAGACGAGCGCGTTGATGCCGCTGCCGACGATCAGGACATCGAAAGCGCTCGGCGCCGCCATCAGCGCGGGGCGCTCAGCAAAGGCATCAGCGGAATCCGCCGCTCGGGGCCGAGCGCGCCATAACCGCCATCGACCGGGGTTTCCCCACCGGTCATATAGGACGCCGCATCCGACGCCACGAAGGCGACGACGTTCGCGACTTCCTCGGCATCGGCGACGCGGCCGATCAGGTTGAAATCGGCGGAGACCGCATCGGCATGCGCGCGATCGCTGCCGGTCAATCCGTCGAACGGATCGGACCAGATATGGCCGAGCGTGACCATGTTCACGCGGATGCCGTCGCCGGCATAGTCGATCGCCTGGCTCTTGTTCAGGTGGCGCAGCGCCGCCTTCGCCACGGGATAGGCCCAGCGGCCGACATGCGGGACCTGGCCCGAAATCGACCCGATATTGACGATATTGCCGCGGTTGCGGGCGAGGTGCGGCCGAGCGATCTCGCCCAGGATCGCCGCCGACACGGCACTGACGTTCAGCGTCTCGAGCCAGGTGGCGCGCGACGTGGCCGCGCCGTCATCGCCATAGGAACAGGCATTGTTGACGAGGATGTCGAGCCGTCCGAAGCGCGCGATCGCGGCATCGACGAGCGCATGGCAGGCCGCGTCGTCGGTGATGTCGGTGGGCACGAACAATGCGCGTTCGCCAAGTTCCGCAGCGATCGCTTCTCCCTTGACAACGCTGCGCGCGGCAATGACGACGCAGGCGCCCAAGGCATGCAGCTTGCGGGTGATGGCGGCGCCGATCGATGCGGCGCCCCCCGTGACGATCGCGACTTTCCCGTCGAGTTCAACCATGTCGCAATGCCCTTGAGTTGGCCGCATGTCGGCGCTGCAGTCGCGCGATCAGCGGCGCGTAATCGGCCGCATCGATCGCGACGAACCAATGTTTGATGCGTGTCGCGAGGGGCAGCGGCAGATCGATGTCGCGCAGCAGTTCGTCCATGTGATGGACGGAGAAGGGGATGATGTTCGTGCCCTTGCTGTGCTTGCCGTCGGTGCGCGCTTCCATCCAGGCGAGCCGCTCGTCGATATAGGCGTCGCGCTCGGCTTCGGATGGCAGGGCGACGCCGCCCGAAAGATGATCGGCGAGCCAGAGCGCGCTGACTTCGGCATTCAACTGGCTGAAGAATGACGAATTATAGCCGTTGAACGCGATGCGCGGCGCGCCGGTCGGGATCATCGACCGATACAGCCGGAAATTGCCGTGCGTGTCGGTGACTTTCGCCAGCACCTCGGGTGGCAGGAAATCGCAGCGCTGCTGCCAGCCCGTGCCGCACACGATCACATCCGCCGGCAGCGTCTCGCCGGTGTCCAGCGTCGCACGCCCAGGCTCGAGCATCGCGATCGCGCCCCGGCGGAAACCGAGCGCGCCCGAAGCGATCGCTTCATAGAAGCCGTCGGTGACGAGGCTCACGGTGCTGCGCGCGATCGTCTCCAGCGGTTTTCCGGGATGAAGCCCGATCTTGCGCAGCCGCAATTGTCGCGCGATCACCACCTCGACGCTGCCCATCATCGCATTGCGGATCGGCCGCCCTGGCCCGTGCAGGAAGCGTTCGAAACCCTCCACCCGGATATAGCGGAACAGCCCTTCGCCGAGCCGGTTCAGGAACAGATGCTTGAAGTTCAACTTGCCCGCGAGCTTCTTCGGAATCTTCCAGATGAGATTGCGGGCGATCACCGTCGTCGATGCGGTGAGGGCGAGGCTCGCCTTGGCGACGTCGCAGGACGATTTGCCGTAGCCGATTACCAGCATATGGCGTCCGCGCGCGGCTGCGGCGTCGGTGAACTGGCTGGTGTGCACGATGCGCCCGCCGGCGGCCTCGAACGCCTCGGCACCCGGAAATTGCGGGATTGCGGGGATGGAGAAGATCCCGTTGCAGACAATCAGATAATCGACGCCGACGGTGTCGGTCTCGCCCGCGGCAGAGCGCGTTTCGATGCTCCAGCCGGTCGTTGTCGGACGCGCGGCAACAACCTCGGTGTCGAGCCTTATGGCGTCGCGAAAACCGAAATGATCGACATAGGTTTCGAGATAGGCCTGGACCTGCGCGCCGCTCGGCCATTCCGGATAATCGGCGGGCATCGGGAAATCGGAAAAGGCATAGGTTTCGCGCGGGTTCTGCGTCGTCAGACCGGGATAGCGACGCGATGCTGCCCACACCCCGCCAATATCGGGTTCGCGTTCGAACACGGTCACGTCGAACCCGAACTGGCGAAGGATCTTCGCGGTGCTGAGCCCCGCCAATCCGGCGCCGATGATTCCAATCCTTGCTGTCACATGCCCCCCGAATTCCTCGAACGGGAGCCATGTCTAGATATGGGGTGGCTGGGACGCTGTGCGCTGATCGCGCAAACTGTCCATTTTATGCAGATATCGAGGCGCGATTATCTCGCTTCGATATCCAGAAAGGCCGCGACGTCGGCGAGCGCCACGCTCTTGTCGACGAACGAATCGCCGATGCCGCGCGCGAGGATGAAGGGCAGGGTGCCTGCCGCCATCTTCTTGTCGTGCAGCATGTGCGCGACCAACGTCTCACCCGAAGCGGCGATGCCCGCGGCCGCGAGGCCGTCGGGCAGGCCGATCGCGCGCAGATGCGCGGCGACGCGTTCCGCATCCTGCGCCGAACATAGGCCGCGGCTGGCGGAGAAACGGAAGGCGAGCGCGATGCCGGCGGCGACGCCCTCGCCGTGCAGCAGCCGGTCCGAAAAACCGGTTTCGGCTTCGAGCGCGTGGCCGAAAGTATGGCCGAGGTTGAGCAGCGCGCGGCGGCCGCTGGTCTCGCGTTCGTCCTCGCCGACGATCGTCGCCTTGGCGGCGACGCTCGTCGCGATGGCCTGCGTGCGTGCGTTGGAATCGCCCGCCAGCAATGCCGCCGCATTTGCCTCGCACCATTGGAAGAAATCGAAATCGCCGATCAGCCCGTACTTCACGACTTCGGCATAGCCGGCCCCGACTTCCCGGCGCGGCAATGTGTCGAGGACGGAGGGGTCGATCAGCACGAAACTCGGCTGATGAAAGGCGCCGATCAGATTCTTGCCGGCGCGCGTGTTGATCGCGGTCTTGCCGCCGACCGAGCTGTCGACCTGTGCGAGCAGGGTGGTGGGGATCTGCACGAAGCCGCAACCGCGCTTCAGGATCGACGCGGCAAAGCCCACCAGATCGCCGATCACGCCGCCGCCCAGCGCGATGACATGATCACCACGTTCGACTTCGAGCGCGAGCAGCCGATCGGTCAGGGCTTCGAGCTGTGCCCAGCTCTTGGTCGCCTCGCCTGCGGGCAGCACGATGACATGGCGCTTGATATCGCCCAGCGACGCTTCGAGCCGGGGGAGCTGGTGCATGGCGACATTGGAGTCTGTGACGATGACGGCACGGCCGCGCTTGAGCCAGGGCGCAAGCCGCTCCCCGGCGCGATCGAGCGCGCCGGCCTCGATCGCGACCTCATAGCTGCGGTCGCCGAGCTGGACGGGCACGACGCTCATTGTGCCGCCCGCTTCTTGAGTGCTCGCATGATGCTTTCGACGGTGATCTCGTGGGGCGACGGCTCGCTGCGGATATGGATCGGCGCAAGCGCGTAGAGCGGATTGCGGATTGCGGCGAGTTCGGTCAGCACGGTGCGGGGGTCCTTGTCACGCAACAGGGGACGTGTGTCGCGTCGCGAAACGCGATGCGCGAGCACGTCGATATCGGCGTCGAGCCAGATCGCAAGCGCGCGATCGAGGATCAGCGCGCGCGTCTCGTCCTGAATGAAGGCGCCGCCGCCGGTGGCGATCACCTTGGGAGAGCCATCGATCAGGCGCGCGATCACCCGGCGCTCGCCGTCGCGAAAATAGGATTCGCCGTAACGCTCGAAAATTTCGGAGATGGAGAGGCCGGCGGCAGCCTCGATCTCGTGATCGGCATCGACGAAGGGAAGGCCGAGCCGCGCCGCCAGCCTGCGGCCCACCGTCGATTTTCCGACGCCCATCAACCCGACGAGCACGATCGGCCGGTCCGGTCTCGACGATGTTGCGGGGGCGGTCTGGGGCATGGCGGCGCGCTATACACAAGCCGGATCGATGGAGCAAAACGGTGCAACGCGTCGCTTGGCTCTTGCCGCTCGGGCGTTGGCGCAGCATAGGACTGGCATGTCGCGCGCCATTCGAAACCTCGTCATCCTGCTCGTCGTCTTGGCGGGCGGTCTCTATTTCCTTTCCACGCTTGCGCATGAACAGCCGCAAAAGCGTGTCGAGAAGACCGTGCCCAATGAAGCGCTTGGGCGATAGGGTTTCCCGCCTGGCGCTGATCGGCGCCGCGTTTGCCGGCATCGGGCTGGCCATCGCGATTCCCGCCATCGGGCAGGAGGCGCCCGAATCGCTCTTGCCGCCTGGCTTTGGCGATCCGGTGCCCGCCGCACCGCCTCCGGCGACCGGGTCGCGCCCTGCCACGCCGACCCCGGCCCCGACTTCCGGACCGATCGTGCAGCCATTGCCGGGCCAGCCCCTGGCAGCCGACGCCGAAGGGATCGAAGGCGAAGGCGAGGATGAGCCGCTTCAGCCCACGCTGCCGTCCGAACCCGTGCTCCCGCTGGGCAATGTCGGGCCTCTGCTCGATATCGATGGCGGGATGGGCAATGGCGCGTTCGGCGGCACCGACGGACAATTGCTGTCGCGGCTGATGCGCCGGCTCGATGCGCCGCTGCCGTCGCGCTGGACCTCGATGCTGCTCCGGCGGACATTGCTTTCCAACGTGCCGACGCCGCACGGTGTTTCTGCGCCGGACTGGATCGCGGAGCGGGCATGGTTGCTGCTGCGCATGGGGGAGGCCGATTCGGCGCGCCTGCTGGTGCAAGTGCCCGATGCCAGCCAGTACAGCCCGAAATTGTTCGAGGTCGCGATGCAGACCTCGCTCGCGCTCGGCGACCCGGCCGGACTTTGCCCGCTGGTCGAACCGGCATCGGCGGTCAGCCGCGAAACCGGTTGGATCCTGGCGCGCGCGATGTGCGCCGCACTGTCCGGTGAGCCCGGCACCGCAAGTGCCGCGATCGAGCAGGCGCGCCGCACGCGGCTGGCCGGGCGCAGCACGATCGATCTGTTGCTGGCCGAGAAGGTCGTGGGCGCGGGCGTCAATGGACGCCGCTCGATCACCATCGAGTGGGACGGCGTCGATCAGCTCACGGCCTGGCGTTACGGTCTGGCCAGTGCCACGGCCGTCGATATCCCGGCTGCCCTGTTCCGCACCGTCGGTCCGCAGGTGATGGGCTGGCGCGTGCGTGCGCCGATGCTGCCCGATTCGGAACGGATCGCGGTCGGTCGCCGCGCCGCGGTGCTCGGCGTGCTGTCGAGCGCGGCGTTGGTCGATCTTTATGGCGGCGTGCTCGATCATACCGACGTTTCCGAACAATCGGGAACGCCGCCGCTGAAGCTGCGCGACGCCTATGCCGCGGGCGACATCGGCGATCGGCTGGCGGCAATGCGCAGCCTGTGGGACGAGAACGAAGCCCGTGACGAGCGTTATGCCGGCCTGATCCTCACTGCCCGCGCGGCTGCGCGGGTCGCGCCGAACGCCGATTATCTGACCGACAGCCCGCAGCTTCTGCGCGCGATGTTCACCGCCGGGCTCGATCGGCGCGCGGCGCGCTGGACGGGAATCGTCGAATCGGGCGGTGAGGATGAAAGCTGGGCATTGCTGGCGCTCGGTATGCCCGCCACGCGCGGGCTGACCGTCAATGTCTCGCGGGCAAACGGCTATGCGGGCTCGGTCGATTCGCTGAAGGGCCAGTTCCTTGTCGCCGGATTGGCGGGGCTGGGACGGCTCGATCTGACCGAGGCCAAGGGGCTGGCGACCGATCTGGACTTCGAGCTCGACCGGTCTTCGCGCTGGAGCCAGCTTCTCGATCGCGCCGCGGCGAGCGGGCAGAAGGGGACGACCGTCCTGCTCGCGGCGATCGGCATGCAGACCAATGACTGGCGCTATGTGCCGCCGACGCACCTTTATCACATCGTCTCCGCGCTGCGGAGAGTGGGGCTCGAGCCCGAAGCGCGGATGATCGCGGTGGAGGCGCTGACGCGCTCGTGATCGCGCCTGCCGGACAGGATTCGGCGCTGATCGACAGGTTTCTCGAAATGCTGGCGGCGGAGGCGGGCGCGGCGCGCAACACGCTTGCCGCTTATGGCACGGACCTGCGTGGCGCCTCGTCGCTGCTTGGCGGCCGTCTCGGCGCGGCGGATGCGGCTGCGCTGGGGGCGCTCGCGGCGGGCTGGGCGCCGCTTGCGCGCGCGACGGTGGCGCGCAAATCCGCGGCACTCCGCCGCTTTTTCGCCTTTCTCCATGATGAGGGATTGCGCGCCGACGATCCGTCCGCGGCACTGCCGCGGCCCGCGGCGATCCGGCCATTGCCCAAGATCCTCGACCATAAGGATGTCGACCGCCTGTTCGCGGAGGTCGAGCGCGGATTGGCGCGCGCGGACGCGAATGCGCAGGATCACCGCCTCGCCGCGTTGATCGAGCTGCTCTACGGCTCGGGATTGCGCGCGACCGAGCTGGTTTCGCTGCCGCGCCGCGCGATCGCGTCCGACCGGCCCTTCCTCATCCTGCGCGGCAAGGGCGGGCGCGAGCGGCTGGTGCCTATTTCCGATCGTGCACGCCACGCAGTCGCCGCCTGGGCGGCTTTTGTGCCGGTCGATTCGCCCTGGCTGTTTCCGTCCGGAAAGGCGCATCTCAGCCGCGTTCGGCTCTACCAGCTTGTCCGCGAGCTTGGCATGCGTTCGGGCATTCCGCCCGAACGAATCAGTCCACATGTGCTCCGTCATGCTTTCGCGACGCATCTTCTGGAGGGGGGCGCCGACCTGCGTGCGCTCCAGGCGATGCTCGGTCATGCCGATATCGCAACCACACAAATCTATACGCATGTCGACAGCCGTCGGCTGGTCGAGCTGGTCAATAGCCGCCATCCGCTGGCCGATCGTCCAGCACGCGTTGACGCGAACGGCCGGTCGGCCTAACCCGCCCGACGCATGGTTAGCTTTCTCGACTTCGAAAAACCGATCGCCGAGCTCGAATCGCGCATCGCCGATCTTCGTGACACCGCCGACACGGGCACCGTCGACATCGAATCGGAGGTGTCGAAGATCCAGGGCAAGGCCGACAAGCTGCTGGTCGACACCTATGCCAGGCTGTCACCTTGGCAGAAAACTCAGGTGGCGCGGCATCCGGAGCGACCGCATTTCAAACATTATGTCGCCGGGCTGTTCGAGGATTTCATGCCGCTCGCCGGCGATCGCGCCTTTGCCGACGATCAGGCGATCCTGGGCGGCCTCGGCCGGCTCGGCGGCCGTCGGGTGATGGTGATCGGGCACGAAAAGGGTGACGATACGGCGAGCCGGCTCAGGCACAATTTCGGCATGGGCAAACCGGAGGGCTATCGCAAGGCGATCCGGCTGATGCAGCTTGCCGACAGATTCGGCATTCCGGTGGTCACGCTGGTCGATACGTCAGGCGCGTTTCCGGGTGTGCAGGCGGAAGAACGCGGCCAGGCGGAAGCGATCGCCCGCTCGACCGAGCAATGTCTGGCTCTGGGCGTTCCGATGGTCGCGGCGATCGTCGGCGAAGGCGGCTCGGGCGGGGCGGTCGGCCTGGCGGCTGCGGATCGGGTGCTGATGTTCGAACATGCCGTCTATTCGGTGATTTCACCCGAAGGCTGCGCGTCGATCCTGTGGCGGACCGCGGACAAGGCAAGCGAGGCGGCGGACGCGATGCGTGTCACCGCCCAGCATCTGAAACAGTTGGGCGTGATCGACCGGATCGTGCCGGAGCCCGTGGGCGGGGCGCATCGATCGCCGGCCGCGGCGATTGCATCGCTCGGCAGCGCGATCGGTGAGGAACTCGATACATTGTCGGCGCTGGGCGCCGATGGCCTGCGTCGTGCTCGGCGCCAGAAATATCTGACGATCGGCAATATCTGACGATCTTATAGATTGGCGACGATCTTGGTGGTTTGACGAACAAAGAAAATGGGCGGCAGAAACCTGCCGCCCATCTCCGTTTGGGATCTCCGCCGGTTGCCCGACGGAAAGGCCAAAATCAGGTGCCGCTCTTCGTCTTCATCTTTTCCGCAGCGTTGGTCATCGTGGTGCTGATCTGACCACCCAGCGACTGGAACGCGGCAACGCCGGCAACGGCGATCAGAGCTGCGATCAGGCCATACTCGATGGCGGTCGCGCCCTTGGATTCGCGAATCATCTTAAGGAAATTCTTGTTCATGTTGGTCTCCTGGTTCAAGCTTCATTCCCGGACGACTAGAATTTCTTCCAACCGACACTTCCGATTTAAGGGGCGAATATTTCCAAAAGGTAAATCTGTTGGAACTTGTTCGGAATTTTACGACGCGCGCAGCACTTCCTGCGAAACGTAATTCCACATATTGGACAGGCCGCCCCCGAATGCCTGGATCCCACCCATTGCGCCGAGCGCGATGAGCGATACGATCAACCCATATTCGATCGCCGTGGCGCCGCGGCGCGATGCGCGGAGCGAGGCGAATTTCTCCCGAATTCGCTTCATGGTTGCAATTCCCGTTCCCTGGTTTCACGAGCGTAGCGCACCGCTCGTTAATAAAATCCTGCACCCGGAGATCGCATCACCCATGAAGCTGCTTTTGGTCAGTGCGGCCGCGCTTATCGATGATCAAGGCCGGGTCCTGGTCCAGCAGCGTTCGGCGACGCGCAGCATGGCCGGTTTGTGGGAGTTTCCGGGCGGTAAGGTGGAACCGGGCGAGACTCCCGAACACGCCCTGGTGCGCGAATTGCACGAAGAACTCGGGATCGATATCGACCCCGATACGCTGTCGCCGGCGGTGTTTGCGAGCGAACCATTGGGCGACGCGCATCTGCTGCTGCTGCTTTATCTCTGCCGCGAATGGCGCGGAACGCCGGCGGCGCTCGATGCCGACGGGCTGCAATGGATATTGCCGGGCGGATTGCGGGCGCTGGCGATGCCGCCCGCGGATATTCCGATGATCGCCCTGCTCGAAAAGCTGGTCTGAACCTTAGGTCTTGGGCTCGAGCGCTTTCGCCAGCGACATGGTGGCGCTGCCGCGCCGGGCGGGGACGGGCTGATCGGGGCCGGGCGACCAGCCGGTCAAACAGACGATCTCGAAATGCTCCGCGGTCTTCCCGTCGGGATCTGCGCGGCTGGCGAAGGCCGTCGCCGCATGGCCGATCCAGTCGCGCGACAGGCGCGGATGCTCGCCCGCCAATATGTTCGTCGCCGCCATGCCGCGCAGATCGGCGGTCAAGCCGAGCAGGCTGGAATAGCGGACATCGAGCCCGAAGGAATCGGCGACAGGCAGGGTGAAACCGGCGCGTGCGAGCAGGTCACCGGCCGCCCGGACATCGACCTGGGGGTGGATGCGTGCGCGCGCGCCGCCCTCGATCGCTATATCCGCGGCCAGCGCGACAGCCTTGAGCACCCTGAGGCTTCCGGCGCCGAGCATCGCGCCGAGGAACAGCCCGTCGGGGCGCAGCGCGCGTCGGATCAGCGCGAGCGCGCCTGGCAGATCGTTGACGCTGTCGAGCGCGCCGGCGCTGACGACGAGATCGAAGCTCGCATCCGCAAAGGGCAGCCTGTCCTCGTCCGCCTGCACTGCGTTCGCGCGTGCGGCGAAGCGGTGGCCGGCGTCGAGCGCTGCCACCTGGATGCCGCGTGCGCGCAATATGTCGGCGATCGCGCCGTCGGCGGTGCCCAGGTCGAGTGCGCGGGTGAAGCTGCGTTTGACGCCGTCCAGGCGGTCGATCAGTTCCGCGGCCATATGCTCGCGCAGAAATGCGTGATCCGCAAAGTCGGGCGCGGCGCGATCGCGGCGCTGGCGCCGCAGGCGGCGATCGAAAATCTCTGGCGGTGTGTCGGCTGTGGGCATGGAGCGGCTTGTGCATCGCGGGCCATGACACGACAAGGGTGTCGTGAGACTGGCATTCGCACCCGCGGTCACGATCGTTCGCATGATGCGCGATTTCGCGTTGCCGCCGCGTTGTCCGGGCTGCGGCGTGGTGGTCGAGGGCGACCGCCGCTTCTGTCTCGATTGCTGGCAAAGGCTCGATTTCCTGCCCGATGGCGGCTGCACGGCCTGTGGCCGGCCGATGGACGGCGGCGAAGGGTTGACCTGCGGCGCATGTCTTGCGCATCCGCCGCTCCATGACGGCGTGCGCGCCGCGGTTGCCTATGGAGAGATCGCGCGTGGGCTGGCGCTCAAGCTCAAATATTCCGGACGCACCGCAATGGCGGATATCATCGCGGCGCAACTCGTGCGGCATGTGGATGTCGCCGCCGATGGGCTGCTCGTGCCGGTTCCGTTGCATCGCTGGCGGATCTGGCGACGCGGCTATAATCAGTCGGCGCTGATCGCTCGCGCATTGGCGCAACGGACGGGGGCCGCGCTTTCGCTCGATGCGCTCGGCCGGATCAAAGCAACACCCGCTCTGCGCGGTATGGGCGCGGCCGCTCGCGCCAGGACGGTGCGCGGCGCGTTTCAGGTGCCGCCCTCGCACCGTGCGCTGCTCGCGGGGCGCACGGTCTGGCTGGTTGACGATGTCCATACCAGCGGTGCCACCGCAAACGCCTGTGCAAGAGCCCTGAAACGCGGCGGCGCGGCGCGTGTCATTCTGTTGTGCTGGGCGCGCGTGCTCGCCGAGGAATATTGACTTCCGCGTCCGCGCACCACACCTGAGGATTATGGCAAAGGTCGAGATCTATACCAAGGCGTTCTGCGGTTATTGCGTGCGGGCAAAGGCATTGCTCGGGCGAAAGGGCATCGCATTCGAAGAATATGACATCACCATGGGCGGGCCGAAGCGCCAGGAAATGCTCGATCGTGCGCCGGGCAGCCTGACGGTTCCGCAGATTTTCATCGATGGTCGCCATGTCGGCGGTTCCGACGATCTGGCGGCCCTTGACGCGGCCGGCCGGCTCGACCCCCTGTTGGCCGGCTGATGCGCGCCGCGCTGCTGCAGATGACGAGCGGGATCGATCCCGCGGCCAATGCTGCGACGATCGTTGCCGCGGTGCACGAAGCCAAGGCGGGCGGCGCGGATATGCTGTTCACGCCCGAAATGTCCGGCTTGCTCGATCGCGACCGGCATCGCGCTGCGGCGCATCTGCGCGACGAGGCGGGGGATATCGTCCTCGCCGCCGTGCGCCGTGCGGCTGCGGATGCCGGACTCTGGGTTCATATCGGTTCGCTGGCGCTGGCCGGCGAACGTGAGGATGGGCGGCTGGTCAATCGGGGTTTCGTGATCGACGATACCGGCGCGATCCGCGCGCGTTACGACAAGATGCATTTGTTCGACGTCGATCTGGCGACCGGCGAAAGCTGGCGTGAATCGGCGGTCTATGCGCCTGGAGAACGCGCCGCGCTGGCAGAGACGCCCTGGGGAGCAGTCGGTCTGTCGGTCTGCTACGACCTTCGCTTCGCGGCGCTGTATCGCACGCTTTCCGACGGCGGTGCCACGATATTGACGGTTCCCGCCGCCTTCACCGTACCGACCGGTCAGGCGCATTGGCATTTGCTGCTGCGCGCCCGCGCCGTCGAATCGGCCTGTTTCGTGATCGCTGCCGCGCAATGGGGGCGGCACGAGGACGGGCGCGAGACCTACGGGCATTCGCTCGTGATCGATCCCTGGGGGCAGGTGTTGCTCGACATGAACGAAGGAACGGGCGTCGGTTTCGCCGATCTCGATCCCGCCCGGATCGAGGATGTTCGTGCTCGCGTGCCGGTGCTCCGCCATCGCCGCCCGATACCCGAATTGAGCCGCACGCCATGATCGTCTTCGATCTGCGTTGCGCCCACGGGCATGTGTTCGAAGCATGGTTCGGATCGAGCGGCGATTACGCCGACCAGAAGCAGCGCGGGCTGCTGTCCTGTCCGATGTGCGGCGATGCCGGCATCGAAAAGGCGGTGATGGCGCCCAATGTGACGGCGAAGGGCAATAGCCGGCCGGAGACGGCGAGCGTGCCGATGGCAGCCAATACCAACGCGCCGTCGGATCATTCTCCCGCGGAGGTGAAAGCGATGCTGGCGATGCTGGCGCGGGCCCAGTCGGCGATGCTCGAGCAATCCGAATGGGTAGGGCGCGACTTTGCCGACAAGGCGAGGGCGATGCATCTTGGCGAAACCGACAAGATCTCGATCCATGGCGAAGTTTCGGGCGAGCAGGCAAAGGCGCTGATCGACGAAGGCGTGCCCGTCGCGCCGCTGCCGTTTCCGGTGATTCCGCCCGAAGCGCAGAATTAGAGCGACCCTCAGTCGGACGGACTCATTTCCGCTTCAACCGGATCGGCTCGCTCGATGTCATCGGAAGCCGCGGGCTGATTGACCCCGCGCGCGCAAGCCCTTAACCAGCGTGGCGGCGCGCCCGTAGCTCAGCAGGATAGAGCACCAGATTCCTAATCTGGGGGCCATGGGTTCGAATCCCGTCGGGCGCACCACAAGTCATTTTTTCTATCCTAATTTCAATGCGTTATCTTGGCCGTTGGCTAACCCGATTTCTTGGTTAGCCAAATCAGCCTTCACGATCTCCGCCATCGCCTCGTCTGCCATGCGCACCTGATCGGCGTTCCGGGTGTAGCGCGCGACCTCCGCATCAGACGTATGGCCAGTCAGGGATTTGATCCGCTGGTTGCTCAGGCCGATCTCAGCCATGCGGCTGGCGGCGGCTTTGCGCAGACCGTGCGCGGCGCAATCCTGAAGGCCGGCCTCGTTGCAGCGCTTGCGAAACCAGTTGCCAAAGCTCTCTTTGGTGTACGGCTTGTTCAGGCTGGAAACGAGGAAGGCGAGATGCCCGGACGGGCATGCATCGATCGCCGCTCGCAGCCTGGGGTGGATCGGGATCATCATGTCCTTGCCGGTCTTCATCTGCTTGACGCGGATCCGGCCATCCTTGATGTGCTGCACGCCCATGGTGACGATATCGCTCCGGCGCTGCGCGGTGTAGAGGAGAAGGGCGAGCGCCAGATGGGCCTTCGTGCCGACCGGGTGCCGCGCTTCGAATTGCGCGATCTCGGTCTCCTCCCATTTATGGAAGCCGTCGCCAGTCACCTTGATCGGCTTGACCACCTTGGCGGGATTATCGGTGCGCCAGCCAAGCAGGATGGCATAGTCCAATATCATCCGGAGGCGCTTCAACAGATTGTTCGCGGCCGACGGCGTATCGGACATTTTCTCCATCAGCTTGGCGATGTGTCGCGCGTCGAGATTGGCGACCATCGCATCGCCCCGCTTCGCTCGGAAGCGCTCCAGCTCGCCGCGATAGACGACACGGGTGCGTTCGGATGGAATGCCTTTCCACTGAACGCTGCCATAGAATTGGCTGATCAGGTCATTGATCGTTCCGGGCGAAATTCGACCTTTGCCGACGACGATGGTTGCACCATCGCGCCACGCCAGATATTCTTTCCAGAACTCGTCAGAGCCAGGAACCGTCTGCGCATAGTGGGTGGGCCGATCCTTCATCCTGAAGCGGATGCGGACCTTGCCGTGCCGGTCGCGGAACTCGCTGGCGTAGGGCGGAAGCCTACGGTTCATTCTAGGTCTTCCCATCCGCCACCGCCTCGCTTCTTTGATTCGGAGACGGCGATGATGCGGATTTTTCCAGTTGGGTCTATCTCGACCGTCCCGACCGTAAAGCCAGCCGCCGCGACGCCAGAGACAGCGCGCTTGACATCAGCTTTCGTGAAACGAGCCGGAGCGCTCATCACTCTTCCTCTCTCGGCTGATTGGGGAGGACCAGCTCTGCCGAAACGATGATCTTGGTCCCCGGCGGGAAGTCCTTTGCGAAGGCCTTGTAGCCATCGCCGTGGATGAATCCGAAGTTGCCGAAGAATAGGCCGTGGGGCTTCTGCTCGACAATCAGCTCGGCGCATGTTCGCGGGTTTTCGATCGACAGAACCTCGTTCGGTCTTGAATGACGGACGCAGCGCCAGCGACCGTTGGAATAGTTCTTAAGCTCGAAGCTCTCCATCAGGTCGCGCTTGGTCGAATAGTTGTAATTCGCGGTCTCTGGGCAGCCAGCGACACCGCACTGGAAGCGCAGCGGCCATCCGTAACGCCTACCCATCGATCCAAGCCTCTTCACCATTGGACCCGCGAGTCCAGAATTTGGGTGTGCCCATCGTCTTGCGATTGACCCGCCGACGATCGGGCAGGAACACAGGGCGGTTGCGATCACCCTGGATATGGACGTCTCGCCAGTGGGCGGGGTCGAGACGGGCGAATGCCTTTGCGGGGGTGGTCATGCGCATTCCTCCCAGCTTTCGAATGGAAAGTGCCGGCCAGCGCCGGGGGCATTGTCCCATCCGCCGAACTCGTTCATCTGCTGCCAGCGGCCTTTGATGCCGTGGCGGAACTGCTCGCTCTTGGGGCTGTATGCCTTCCAGCGCATCGGGAACGAGAGGACGACTTGGAATACCTTGCCGTCGATTTTTGGCGGTTCGCCTTTCGTCATCCCTAAATCCTTCCCCGCGACCGTAGCTCTAGGCAGTCGCGGTATTGATGCGCCTAGAGCGCGGTTATGCCGCCTCTCGCTCCGCTTCGCGGGTCAGGTCGGTGACCGGAACGCCAAGCCATTTCGAGAGTGTGGAAAATGCCCAGTCGATGAAGGCGGTGCGCTCCGGCTCCGTCATCTTCCCGAATGAGATGCTGTCGTAATTCTTGACGATCTCACCGCTTGGCAGGATCGTCTCCCCGTAGAGGCCCCGGCGATCCTTCAGGATCTTGTGGAGCATGCGGTCATCGATCGCGTCGCCTTCGCAGCGGTCGGAGAGCATGGGCGCTGCGATGCCCAGGACGATCCAGTAGAGCGCGATACGGCGGTTGTTGCCCTGGCTCCGGGTGATCTTGACCCGGACGTGCGATCCGTCGTCCAGCGCGGCCACAGCAGCTTGTGCGGCCGGGTTCGCGACGAACAGGCCGCCAAGCTTCTTCTGGAAGATCAGGGGCGGTTCATCAGCCATCGTTCGAAGCCCAAAGCTTGTCGGCGACCGCCAGAAGGTCGATCCCGTAGGTTGCGGTGAACCCGGCATGGCCCAACGCCTCGACGCTTTCGTGCGGGCCGAACTGGATCATGTGATGGCGCGGGCACAGCGGCACGACGCGTTCGTGCGTTCGTGTAAGGCGAGAATGCCCGTTACTTGTCACATGGTGGATTGTGGAAGGCATATCGCACACAAGGCACCCCATCTGCGCGACGCGATCGAAATGACGGCGTTCGGCAGCGGTCTTGGCCTTGCGGCGGCTGACCTTCATGGGGGTCTTGCGCGCGAGCATCATCCGCGCTCCCGATACTGGCGGTTCCGGTCGATCTGCTTGGCCCGGTATTCCGGATCGTGCCTGTAGCGGTCCCGGCGACGCTGGTTGCGTTCGTCACGGCGCTGGCGCGCTTCCGCCAAACGACGATCCCGATATTCCGGGTCGGTCGCATACCGCTTGCGGCGGTAGCGGTTTTCTATGTCGGCGCGGCTCATGATCAGCCAGCCGCCAGCGGGTTTTTCTGCCACGAATTATTGTCCGCGGCAGTCAGTTCATTCTTGATCCGCAGCAACAGCGCGTTCAGCGGTTCGAACTCGGCGGGCAGATCGATACCGCCCTCCATGAGCTGCGGGGCATCTCGGCGGACCTGCTCTAGCAGGGCGTCCGTCTCTTCCAGAGCGAGCAGTGCATCGAACTGGTCGCTGTCGCCGCAGCTGCGGACTTCGCGGTCGAATTGCTTCACAGCGTTCCAGAGCGCCGTCTTGCTCGGATATGGGCCGTCCAGCTTCACGCGCTTGGTAGGTTCCTGATCGGTCTGGCGAGGCGGTGATTTTGCCGCTGCGTTCCCGTCATCGTCCTCGGGGCAGACGCCGAACGCGGTCATCAACGAATAGCGCCGGGCATAGGTCAGCGCGGAGCCGTAGCCCTGCGCATCCTGCTTGCTGGCGGGCACGAACAGCTTGCCGAAACTCATCTGATCGCCGCCCTCGTGACAGACGATCGTCTCGACGCATACGCCGCCCTGCTGCTCGTGGTTGACCTGGGAGAAGAACAGGCCATGCTTGATCAGCGCGGGCTTGATCGCCTCGACGACGCTGGACAGGTCGGCATACTTCGATTTGAAATGCGGGTTGGCGCTGTCCTTCACCGCTCCCTCGATCTCGGGAAACGCCTTGGACATGGCCGCGAAAAGCGCCTTGCTCATTTCTCAAAACTCCTTGTGAAATATCGGGGCTCGTCGATCCAGCCCATGGGCTTCCGTTCGATCGGCTTTGGTGACAGGATCTTGCGAAGATCTTCGTCGCGTAGGCTGGCCATGTCGCGGGTGCGGTTCATGAGCGATTGCCCACGATATCGAGATCGGAGAGAGCGCCGTCGCCACGGCAGGCCCCATCTTCGGCATAATTCCATGCCGTGCCGGTCTTCGCCTCATCGTCGGTTTTCGGCGGGTTGTATTTGCAGACCCAGACCCGGCGACGCCCGCTCAATGTGCGCTCGTCCAGAACCCGGCCAGGAAAGCCGTGGCGCGTGACGACGGGCATGCTCCAGTTGATCGCGCTCACAACCCACCCCCAACTGACTGAACAGTTTCCATCGTCACCTTGCGAGAGACGGGAACAACACGGTAGGCGATGATGTCGGCTGGGGCCTGCCAATGGTCCCAGCGGAGCGTTCTGGGATGCCGGGATTTCCAAACCGCTTCGTCCCGGAATTTCACCTCGATAGGAAATCCTGCGTCTACCGGGCACTCACCGCCAGCCCACTCGATCCAGCCATCGTCATCAGCCTTCGCCTTGGCCTTCGGCAGCCAGCGGCCCAAAGCGTCGCGCTTCTGATCGGGCTTGCCAGCGAGGGCGAGCTGATCGGTTAGACGACCAATTTCCTCAAGCCTCTTCATCGCGACGGCGGAAAGTCCGTTGCGGTCATCGGTGAGCTGTCTGATCTTAATTGCCATTCGTTGCCCGGAGAGCCGAAGGTCCGAGATCGTCTTCAGGTGCCGCTTGACGCACAGGTCCACAGGCTCAGCGGGCGCGGGTTTGCCGCGAAGAAACCATCCGGCCGCCATACCGATCAGGCTGCCCGCTGCGCCGGATATGGCCCCGGCTCCAATGACTATGATATCCATGTCTCAGTCCTCTGATTTGGGGGTGGGGGTTGCGACATCTTCGACGTCGTAGGCGTGCCGAAAACCGGCTGTGCGACGAAGGAATGCATCCACTGTGGTCATGTGAAGCTTGCCCTTGCCGAAGACATTTCCGTCGGGGCTGACGAACTTGCGGGTGTAGAAAACGCGCCTCGGGAAACGGCCCGGCTTGAAGGTGTCGATGACCGTGAGGATCATTTCGCCTTCAGCGTTGGCAACGACATCGGTATCGCCGTAAGGTCCGCAGTTCTCGATGTGGACGCCGGGGCGCCAAGACTGGATTTCCTCGAACCCATCCACATTCAAGATCGTCACGACGCAGCGGACAAAGGGATAGCGGACGCGGAACACGTCGCCAGCCGAGGGAATGTCCAGCCCCGTCACAGCCCAAGCTCCACAGCCCGAGCTTCCTTCTCGGCGATCAGTATTTCGAGTTCGTCTGCTTCATCCTCATTGAGGCAATCAGCGAACATCAGTTCGAGATACCGTAAGTCCAGTTCTAGAACCGGCCAGCTAAGGTGTGCGTCTGAGTAGGGGAGCTGCATCACGAATGCTCCTCAATCCATGTGTCGATTTCCTCGATCACGCCTGCATGCGTCTTGCTGGTCACAGAGCGAGTGTCTTCCGGACCATCAAAATCCGGGTGAGTGGCCTGGAAACCACCGAGGAAATCGCGATCGATCCGCCAGCCGCGATAGTGGTCAGGCCATCCGCAATATTTGCAGACGTCGCCGTCAACCTCGTCCTCGCCACAGTTGGCGCAGCGGCCATTCTCGTCAGTGGTGATGCTCACAGCACTTCTCCATCAGCAATATCCTGATACCTGTCGCTCAGGGCTTGGAGGGCGTCAGCCATGGCGAGGCCGACGAACTCGGTTCCTTCGATCGCCTCGATTTCCGAAAGGACCGAGGGGATGTGAATGGCATCCAATGCGACCTGCGCAGCCCGTACCGCCTTCGCAGCGGTTTCAAGGTCAGCAGCTATCTGCCAAGGTTTGTCGCGCTGGGTCATGCGGCCCTCGCTTTTGAACTCGGCGCGTTCGCTTCGAATACGGCCTGCGGGAAGCCCGGTGGCGTGGCGCTGCGGAAATTCGCGCGCTCAGTGCCCGGGCCGGCCTTATGGATGCGATCATCAGGTATGGGCAGCATTGGGTCAGGCTCGCTCAGCCCCACAGGCATGATGAAGCCATTGAATGCCCAGACTGCCGTTTTCTTGGTGTAGTTCGCGGCCGGATCGATATGGGCGAACATCCAAGGGTGGAAATAATGATCCGGTTCGCGCCAATAGGTGCTGATGGTGCTGATCGGGTTTTCGATGAAGCCCGGAGCACCAGTCGCGTCGATCAATTCGGCCGAGCGCGCGAACAGTTCGATGCTGTCACGCAGCGCGTAGAGACCCTTCCCGCGGAACCAGCGCGCGCCACTGACGGCGACGTTCGTGCAAGGCGTGAAGGCGCACGCAAACGCGATCTGGCGACCAAGAGGCGGGATCCAGCGCAGCACGTCGGCGCCGACGAAAACAATGTTCCCGTCCCGCGTCTCGCCCTTCGGATGCTGGATATCGACGCAATAGCATTCGTATCCGGCATCAGCCCAAGGGCGGGCCATGATGCCCGTCTTGTCAAAGAGGAAGATCGCGATCATGCCGCAGCCGCGATTTCAAAGGCCGCGTTCAGCGAGTGACAGACCCGAGGATCGCGCGTCACGCCGTAAACGAAATACTCGCCGTCAAGCAGCCAGATTGCGCAACGGTCGTCGCGATAAATGAGCTTGCCCCCGCTCATGCCGCTTCATCCATCGAATGAGCGGCGATCTCATTGAACCGAGCCTTGAAAGCGCGATCCCAAGTACGGCACGCAGCGCACTGCGCATCATAACCAGCCATCAGCTCGTTGAACTTGGCATCGCTGACCGTGCGGTATGCGCCGAAGGACAGCGGCCCCGTGCTCGGCATTGCCGGGCGTTCGCCTATCTCGGCTTTCACCTGATCACCGATCGCTTGGAATTGCTCCTGCGTCAGTCTGGGGCGGGTGGTGATGGCGAGCATGTCAGGCTGCCCAGCCACGGAAGAAGCGGTTGTTCTCGACGGTGCGAGCCGCGACATCTGCCGACTGATAGGCAACCCGACCGGCGTACATGTAGCCACGCACGACGTAGCGGCCTTTGAAGCGGCCAGCGGTCAGCTGCTCAACGCGGGTCTGCTCGGGGCCGTAGCTCCCTTCCATGTTCGCGGTGCGGATAACCTTGTGTGCCATTTCGTCCTCCATCGGGCCGGGTCGGCTCCGTTGATGGGGACGATATAAGCAATCATGCCTAGATAGTCAAGCATAAAATAAGCAGGATTGCATAGATGCTGCTTACGCGTATTATGATGTCATGACTCCACATCGCCACAAAAATGCAGCAGGCTTCACCCCATGGGGCGGAAACGAATCGCAGCAGCGCTGCTCGCGGCATCGAGTTTTCTGGTGCTGGCTTTTTTCGGCTGGGGGCTTGAGCGGGCCTTTGATTGGCTCGCCGACCAGGGCGCGCTTGTGACTCAATTGGCACCAGAGGACATAGGAGGCGGCTTGGCGGTTATGCTGCTGGCGGCTGCAGCAGGTGTTCTTTTTTGGCCAAGTCCGAAAAGGGCGGGTAAATTTGATGCGCTTGCCGCTGAAGTACGCGAAACCCTTCAAGGGATTGAACTCGCTCGATCGGGAAATGCCCAAACGAGGGCGGCGGCATTGGCGCGGTCCGACGCAACTCGCGTCACTCTGGAGAAGGCCGGGTTTGCGACGCCGGTTCTTAGTATTGCCGATGATCCATCGAGAAAGATGAACTGGATTCAACACTACCTTTTTTCGATCGAGCCCATGCTAAGCGCGGGGCACGTACGAGAAGCAAGGGAATGTGCGGAGCGCATTTCATCTGAGATTGCAGAGCTTCGGAAAAAGCCCTCGCCTCGCATCGAGTCGTAGCGAACTGGCTCAAAGCCGCCGCGCAAACCAGACCGGACGCCCCATTATTGTGGTGTCGGTTTCCTCAATTTCGTATGATGAATATCGATCATTCGCTGAGAAAATCCGGTACCACCCTCGCCTCTGCGGAACTCGCTCCACCAATTTCACGACGTACCCATCGCCATCCCACAGGGCAAAAGAGCCAGGTTGAAGCGGATCTCGGTCCCTTCGGTCGATCAGGATTTGGTCGCCGTGCAGAAAATCCGGCGCCATACTGTCTCCACGAACATCGATCAGTTCGAAATCTGAGGGGCGCCCCCTTAACTCCTCCTCAATCAAACGACGTGGCAACTTTGCCACACTCATACCGCCCTCACCGGAGCCGCCGCCGCCCATTCCCCCATACGACGGGAGAACATTGACACTGACATAGTCGGTATGATCGGCCTCATCGCCGGTCGCCCAGCGCGGAAAACGCGGATAAGCATTCTTGAGTTTGTCGAGAGTTGGCTGGCTTAAGCGGCTGGTGGCAGAGCCATTCGCAGCTCGGTTTATTGTCGTGTTTGCCATTCCGGCCTTAGCGGCGATCCTGGCTATCGAATCACCACTCCATTCGACCAGTTCAAGCACCAGTCCTCTGTCTTCTTCGAGTCCGTCCATATCGGCTCGAATAGCAAAAATGCCTACGCTCGACGCTAAGCAAGATTGCTCTTGAATATAAGCAATCATGCCTATATCATGCCTGATATGGAACAGGACGACCCCGTATCCCGGCTGTACGCCCGCGCAAAATCTGCGGGGCAGTCCATGGCCGCCATTTGCCGCGAGGCCGGCATCGCTGAAACAACGCCTTCGCGGTGGAGGAATAACCGCAACGGGCCGACATATGACACTGTCCGCAAGCTCGACGCCGCGCTCGACAGGCTGATCTCGTCCGGACCCACGCAGGCCGCAGCATGAAAGCCGCCGAACTCGCATGGGCGAAGACGGTCAACCTGACCGATCCACGGGAGCCGCTTGAGCGCCGTCTGTGGGCCGCGACCGTCCTTCAACAGCATGGGCTGCTTTCCAAGAAAGAGGGACGGGATTGATGGGCGAAATTCGAACTTGGGGCGACAACCTTAACCAGCAGGCGCAGTTCGCAAACACCGTCCATCAGCAGGGCGGCATGTACAACACCGGCAGCCCAAACGCGCTCGCTCAGGCGCAGTTGGCCGCTCAGGCGGCGATGCAATGGCAAAACCCGCGCAACCACTTTCCCCCCACTACGGAGAACACCATGGACCGGAACCCCACCGATCGCGCAACTGCGCTCGAATGTCTGAAATGGGCAATCAATTCGCCCACAAAGGGACAGGATCTCAAAGCGGTCATTGCTCGCGCGGAATCCTATTACGCGTTCGTCACTGGTCAGCCCGAAGAGACGATGACCGACCGGGCCGTCAAGGCAGTGAGCGCCGCCCTCAAGGGCAAGTAGATGATCACCCGCGTCCTCCGTCTCCTCCTCGAACGTCGCCTGTTCCGTCTCGGACAGCGCACCGGAACACTCGTCCATGCAGGAGCATCTCCAAGCGGCAACGAGCCGTTCGATGATCCGGCGCACTTCGGCGACATGCCTTTGGTCGTCCACAGCGACGGCGGGGATTGGGGTGGCTGGGTTCATGCCCAACCAGATACCGACCATATTGGAGGGAATAATGGCTGAGCTATCGCCGAAAGCGCGGTATTCCATCGCGCAGCAGGGAGAGATGTTCCGGCTTGCCGAGCGCGATCTTGGACTGAGCATCGCCGAACTGGCCCGGCGCAGCGGCATTTCCAAATCCACGATCAAGGGCTGGCGCGACGGCTCCGCGATGCCTGCATGGGCATTGGGTGAGCTTGGCATTCCCGACGAGCTGGCAAGCCTCGTGCTTGATCCGTTCGGGAAGTTCGTCGGCACCGCTGGTGAGGATGACGGTGATCTTGACGCGCTGGCGACAAAGGCGAGCGAATTCCTCGCCGAATATTCCAAGGCCCGTCACCCCGCGAGCGCCGGAGGCATCCATATCGTCCCGCAGGAGCGGGCAGGGCTGACCGAGCTTCGGCAGGGGCTGCGCGCCCACGCGAGGAAGGCCGCCTGACCATGTCCGGGGGGATAGCTCCATATTGTCGCATCGACTTCGACATGTTCGGACGGATTGTCCGCGTCGAGCCTTTGCGCCGTGAGCTGATCCAGCCGATTCCATGCAACAACAAGGTGGAGGCCCGGCGATGCAACCGCTGATCCTGACCCATCAAATGCACATCGACGCGCTGGCCTTCGAACTGGACCAGCGCCTTGCCGCACGCAAGCTGCTGCGCCCACAGCGTCAGGCAGCGGCGATGCGCGGCGTTCGCAATCGGAGGTGGCGTTGATGCTCGACCTTCCGTTTCCACACAAGATCCTATGGCCGAATGGCCGCGGTCATCACATGGTCAAGCACCGCGAGAACAAGAAGCACAAGCAGTGGGCGCATGATGCCATGCTGGCCAGCCTCTCGCGTCACAAGATCGTTGATACCGGCCAGCGCTTCCACATCCTGGCCACCTTTTATCCGAAGCCGAAGACGACGCGCGCGATCGACAAGGACAACGCGAGCGCCAGTCTGAAGGCATATCAAGACGGTATCGCCGCCGCGCTCGGCATCGACGACGACCGCTTCGACGAGCCGCAGATCCTGTTCGGCGAGCGCGTGCCCAACGGCAAGGTCATCATTCTGGTTGGGGAGGCCATATGACACCCGAGATCGAAACCATCGCAACATCGCTGCTCAGAAAGATGACGTGTCCCGATGCTCATCGGTTCATCGTCGAAAATCTCGACCCGAGCGTTCAGTACAGCGCGATCGAGCGAGTGCGGAAGCGGCTATCGAAGCAGGGCAAGGCGTATCTTCGCCCTGTCCAGTACATCGAAGCGTCTCCCATTCTGGCGCCCCTCGACCGAGATGCGGCGCGCAAAGGGTCCGACAAGCTCCGCAAGGCGATATGGGCTTATCACGCCAAGCACGCGCCATCGGCTGCGGCACGGGAGAATTACGCCAAGGCTGCACGGCTATGACCCGGCGCATCCCTGAATATCGTCTCAAGGTCCACCCCTGGACGATGGATGAAGACGCCAAGCTCTGCGAGCACGTGGCCGAGGGCAATTCCATTGCGAGCGCCACCAAGATCCTGCCGGGCCGAACCCGTGGCTCCATCGCCGGCCGCTGGATGCGGCTCTCCGACTGGATGGAGGGCAGGGGGTGAGAGAGCCGGCGGCGATCATGCTTGATTTGGCCAAGGCAGGCTTGTCGCCGGAGCAGCTTGCGCTCGTCATGGAGTTGACGGCGTCGATGGGTAGTGTCGCGCAGCCTGCTCGTTCGAAGGGGGCTATCCGGACTGAACGGTATCGTCAGCGTCACAAAGCGTCACAAAGCGTCACATGTGACGAAAGTGACGCTTGTGACGAAACGCCCCCCCTTTCTCCC
>NZ_JBYSZM010000026.1:0-97754 GCF_058787155.1 Sphingobium sp. FW305-3-2-15-F-TSA7
GGGGGAGGGGGCGCCGGAGGGTGTCGCCTTCTATCGTATCGACGACCGGCCGTTCCGCTTCTGGATCGCGGCCGGAACCGCCGACCGGCTGGTGTCCGCCGCCTATGAAGTGGACGACGCGGCCGAACTCGCGGCATTGTGCGTCAGGATTGCGGCGGCGGGTCGTCCGGTTCAGGATGGCACGGCAGAGGAGGCGCAGGCGCGCGGGGTTGCGGCCTTTTTCCGGACCAGCGACCCAGCGGGCAACGGGCTGGAGTTTTTCCATGGCGACCGGCGGGACGATGTCCCCTTCGTCTCACCCGCCGGGGTCAGCGGTTTCGTCACCGGCGACATGGGCATGGGGCATGCCGTATTCGCGGCACCGAATTTCGACGAGACCCGTGCCTTTTATGAAAGCATCGGGTTCCGCGACACCGATGTCGCGCGCTATCGATTCAGCGAAGATCCCGACGACCCCGGCATGGGCTTCACCTTCATGCATGCCGATAATGGCCGACATCACTCGGTCGCGCTGGGCGATATTCCCCGATCGCCCTCCGGTTGCGTCCATGTGATGCTGGAGATGAAGACCCAGTCGGACGTCGGTCGCTGCCACGATCGGATGCGGCGGGCGAAGGTCCCGGAAAGCGCGTCGATCGGCCGACATGTGAACGACCGGACCTTCGGATTCTACATGCAGACGCCCTCGGGCTTCGATCTGGAAATCGGCTGCGATCCGCTGGTCATCGATCCGGCGACCTGGGTGCCGACCGCCCATGCCATGCCCAGCGAATGGGGCCATGTCTGGTCATGGCAAAAGGCGATGGAAGGCGAGACGTGACCGTTGCGGATCGGGCAATGCGCCCGATCAATCGCCCGCCGATGCGGGACGACCGTCGAGCAGGTCCCTGCACGCGGCGGAGGCGTTCGCGCCCTCTCGTTCGAGCAGGTCGAGCGTCGCCAGCCCCATTGCGCGATAGGGCGGCAGGATGGCGGGATGGTGCTGCTCGAATGCGGTGAGGTGGTTGTGGATCGTGGCTGCGTCGCCGCGCAGCAACGGCCCCGACAGCGCGTCGAAACCCCGTTCCAGACTGTTCTCGAGCGCGGCGCGCACAAGCGGGGCGAGCACGGCATAGGGCGCGTTCACGCCCGCCGCTTCCAGGGCGCCGGCGGCGCCCGCAAGCAGCGTGACGAGATGGCTCGCGGCATGGGCGAGCGCGCCATGATAGAGCGGACGCATCCGTTCCTCGATCGCGAACGGCACGCCGCCCAGATGTTTGACGATGGCGAAGGCGCGGGCCGACGCTTCCGCGCTGGAACCCGTGACCGCGAATGGCGCGCCCCTCATGCGCCCCACTTCGGTTGTCGTATCTCCGGTAAAGGTCATCGCCGGATGGACGGCGGCGGTCAGCGCGCCGCGCCGCTCCAGCGGTTCGAGTATCGCGGCACCGCTCCGTCCGCTGACGTGCAGGATCATCGGCCGATGGCTCAGCGGACCATGGCCCGCTATGTCCAGCGCCATATCCGCCACGGCATCGTCCGAAACCGCAATGACGATCAGATCGCACTGCCGGGCGAGATCGCCGGCATCCGGAACCATGCGGGCGGGTGAAACATGCGACACGGCCTCACGCGCCTTGCCGACATTTCGGCCGTACAGGAGCGGTTCGGATCGCGAAGCCGGCGCCAGCGCGAGCAGCATCGCACGGGCGACGCGACCCGTGCCGACCATGCCCAGTCGATCACATGAAAATCCGGCGACCATTCTCATCCCCAGTGCATCGGCGACACGTCATATCCTGGTTGGAATCGCAGGATGCCCGCGGTTCGCGATGCCACCCGGAGCATCGGCATCAGACGTCCACACGCTCCTGCAGCTTGCGCAGGAACATGGCGAGCGCTTCCTCGGGCGCGGCGTCGGGTTCGGTCAGGCTGACCACGCCCCATTGGGCAAGCACCGCTTCCTGCACCGGATCGGAGCGGATCATGAACACATAGGATTTGGGCCGTTCCTTTTCATATCCGGACACGCGCCAGGTCCGCCACATCTTGTGCAGCAGCAGCCGGATGTTCACGTCCGACAGGCTGTAGCCGATGAAGAGCATGGTCTTGCCGAGCGCGTCGGCGCGCAGCTTGATGTCGAGCGGGGATTCGAAGGCGAGCCGATCGAAATAAGCGGTTTCGGTCACCACCAGCGATTGGTCGTCATCGAAATCGCCGTGGAATTTGACGATCTGGGTATGGCTGTCGGGCATCCGCGCCAGATCCTTGGCATTGGCGATCTTGGCATAGGGTTTTTCGTGGAGCCGATAGGCGTCCTCGAGATTGCGGTCGTAATTGGTGGTGTAGATGATCGGGAAATCGAGACCGACGATACGTTCGAGCACTTCGGACGCGCGGATGCTCGCCTCGGTGGCGCTGAACTTGCGGTCCATCCAGCTCCTCAGCGGCCCGATGCTGCCATGCTGGAGCCGGTAATATTCGGCGAGCGTCAGGTAATTGGCGTCGTTGCCGACCAGCTTCTCGGCGTCGAGGCCGGTCTCCTCGATCATATGCTTGATCAGGCTTTTCCACGATGGCAGGCCGAGGCCCACCGATACGCCCGATCCGACGAACAATATGGCCCGGCGTTGGGCGATGGCGGCGACGAGACTATCGATCACGCTCGGTCATCCTCGTTCCTGCGGCCTGCGCGGTCCGAACTAACTAGGCCGGAACCGTGCGCCGCTCAATGGCGGGGTTCGCAAATTACGGCGCCCGGGCCATGATTCGGGCATCGAATAAGCGCGACAGCGCACGGGGTGCGTGTTAGCCTTTGGATATCGCGCGAAGATCGCCTGCAAGCATTCGCGCGGCCGAGAGACCATCCGCGCTCCCGCTTGCCAGCAAGGCGCGCGTCCGATGGAAGATTTCGACACCCTCCCTCAGTCGCCATGCGCAGCCGCCGCGATACCGGGATTCTGATCTGCCCGTCTGCGCCGTTCCGGAGCTGACGGCGCCAGGGCGATATCGAAATTCGGCTCCTAATCTCCGCGTCCGCCGTGCGGTACGCCATTTGCGAGGAAACGACGATGCCCACCGGAACCGTGAAATTCTTCAACAGCGAAAAGGGCTATGGCTTCATTGCGCCGGAGGATGGCGGCAATGACGCCTTTGTCCATATCTCCGCCGTCGAGGCCGCCGGCCTGCGCACGCTCGATAAGGAACAGCGCGTGACTTACGAGCTTCAGGAGGGGCAGCGCGGCAAGGTTTCCGCGGTCAATCTCCAGCTCGCCTGATTGCTCGATTTCCGGACGCGCAGGGCCGGCCCCGCGCGTCCGCATCGGATGGAGGCTGATCTGCGAAGGGGGCCGCTCGATATGACCACGGCGCAATTTTATGCCGAACGCGCGGACGAGGCGCGCCGCGATGCCGACGCCGCGACGCTCGACAATGTCCGCGAAAGCCGCCTTCGGTCCGCCGACGTCTGGCAGAGCCTTGCCGATCGCGCCGCTCGCGTCGATGCCGAGCGGCTGGTTCGCGAGGCGGAAACCGCCCGGAAGATGCGGGAACTCTGACCATCCTCTGACAGAATGTTTAACAGAATAGTCAAGTATCTTGGTGCAATCATTTGTTATTGCATATATTTTACTAGACGCCGTCGATGCTCGGCAGGCGTGCTTTCAGATAATCGATGAACACGCGCACCTTCGCGGTCGTGTGTCGTCTGGCGGGGTAGACGCTCCAGACCGGCATGGGATCGCAGCGCCGATCGGCCAGCAGCTCGACGAGCGCGCCCGAGCGGATATGGCGGCGCAGATACAGTTCGGGCAGCCAGACGATGCCGATCCCGTGCAGCGCCGCCGTCACCAGCGAGGGCCCGTTGTTGCTGCACCAATTGCCGGTGAGTGCGAGCGCCTTTTCGCCGCGCCCGGTGCCGAAGCGCCACGGGCTGCAGGCTTCGAATGTCGAGACCAGGCAATTATGCTGCATCAGGTGCTGGGCGTCGTCGGTGTGCCGGCGCGCGCCAGATAATCGGGCGATGCGGCGCAGATATGCGGAAGCTCGAACAGCTTCTGTACGCGCAGGCTTGAATCGACCAGGGCGCTGTAGCGGATGGCGAGGTCGAAGCCCTCGGCGACGATATCGACGGTGCGGTCGGTGATCAGCAATTCGATCTCGAGCTGCGCGTGCAGCGTCATCATCTCGGCCGCGAGCGGCGCGACGCAGGATTCGCCGAACGTGTCCGACGCGACCACGCGCAATCGGCCGCGCGGCAGCGCGTCATGCTCCATCGCCTGCTGGTCGATGGCCTGGAGGTCGTCGAACGCCTCGACGCAGCGGCGATAGACCGATCGGCCGAGGTCGGTCGGCGCCAGCCGGCGTGTCGTGCGGAACAATAGCTGGCTTCCCAGCCGGTCCTCCAGGCCGCTGACCATCCGGCTGACCGCGGACTTGGATATTCTGAGCTTGTCCGCGGCCGCGGTGAAGCTGCCATTGTCGACCACGGCGACAAAGGCCTCATAGGAATCCCAGCGTCGCATTGTTGTCCCCTCGCAACAGTGTTTTGTAATTTGCCCCACTATAGCTTTGGTCGTGCAACAAATACCATCCGGGGCATGAAGCAGGTGCCGGCGCGGATCGTCAGGGCCTCCTGCAGCAGCGGAAGGCGCCGATGTTCCTCTACAATGCCTGGTACATCACAGCAGAACCCGACGAGCTCGCCAGCGGCGCGATCGTCGCCCGCACGCTGCTCGGCAAGAGGATCGCGGTCTATCGCGGCGCATCCGGCCGGATCGTCGCACTGGACGATTTCTGTCCGCATCGCCTGGCCCCGCTTTCGCTGGGGACGGTGATCGGTGACGGTCTGCGTTGCGCCTATCATGGCGCCGAATTCGACGCCGACGGCAAATGCGTCAAAGTCCCCGGGCAAAAGGCCGCGCCGCCACGCGCGACCGTCCGGACCTATCCGGTCGTCGAACGGCATGGCTATGTCTGGGTGTGGCTCGGCGATCCGGCGGGCGCCGTCGACGAGAGCGGCATCCCCGACGGTTTCCGGGTCAGCGGCGATCCGGCCTGGATCGGCGGCTATGGCCATATTGAGTCGATCCAGGCCGATTATCGGCTGATCAACGACAATCTGTTCGACATCACCCATGCCGAATTCGTGCACCCGGAATCCTTTGGCGGGGTCGAGGTGCAATTCTATCGCAACGCACGGCGCGGCACCGATTTCGTCGATCGCGGCATGACGTTCGAGGTCGGCGACAATGCCATTCATTTCCGGACCCATGCCGCCCGGCTGGGGCTGGAGGGCGGGCCGCTCTGGCGCTCGATGCTCGCGCAGAGCCGCGGGCTCGAAAGCTGGGACGATCCTATCGATTTCCGCATGGAGGTCAGCTGGTGGGCGCCGGCCTATACCAGCTTCCATATCTCGATCCGGCCCTGCGACGAGCCGGATGCGCGGCCGATCGAGATCTATAATCTGCATGCGGCGGTCCCGGAAACGGCGACGAGCTCGCATTATTTCTATCGGTCGGTCCGCAATTACGGCGATCGCTCGATGGACGCGATGTTCATCGACGCCGCCAATTTCGTCTTCAACCAGGACAAGCCGATCCTGGAGGGGCAGCAGGCCGTGCTCGGCGATCGCGACCTGCTCGACGCCGACCCGATCTCCTTTTCGGGAGACCGGCTGCAGCTCGACGGGCGCCGCATCCTGAACCGGCTGCTCGCGGCCGAACGCGGAGACGTTTGATCATGCACATGCTGGCCTTCCTCTATCCTGCCGCACCAGGTGAGCATTTCGACGAAACGCATTGGAAAGACGTGCATTTGCCGCTGGGTCTCGGCCTGACCGACAAGCATCTCGGCATTCGTCCGGAAAAGATCCTGTTGTTCGCGCCGGGGCGCGGCGGAGACCTGTCTCACGACAGCGCGCCGTTCAGCGCGATCGCGGCAGTGATCTTCGACGACAAGGATGCGGTCGAGCGCTTCTCGACCCTGTTCGACTATGAGGAAGCGGCGCGCCGGCTGTCGGAGGATTTTCCGAACTATACGCCCGGCCCGCCGATGATCCTCGTCTCCGAACTGCGTGAAGTGACCGATATCGATCGGATGATCGAAAGCTTCCAGCGCGCCGAAGCGCGCGCGCTTCAGGCGCGGGAGCAATCATAACGAAAATGGGGGGGCGACATGATCATATCCAGGACATTGCTGGTTTCCGTCTGCGCGGTGGCGCTGTCGGCAGGAAGCGCCGCTCGGGCGGCACCCGATTCACCGGCCGATACGCCGCAGGCCGATGATGGCGAGATCCTCGTCACCGCGCGCCGCGTCTCGGAGACGGTGCGCGACGTTCCCGCCATAGTCAGCGTGCTGACCGACAGCGCGATCCGCGCCTCGGGCGTGCGCGTCGCCACCGATTTCGTCCAGTTGACTCCGGGCGTCACCATCGTCACCGGCAATGTCGAGGCTGGCGACGTGCAGATCAGCATCCGCGGCCTCAACGGCACGCGCGACGCGGAAAGCAATGTCGCGCTGGTCGTCGACGGTATCCTCAAGACCAACACCGCCGCGCTCAACCAGAATGCGGGCACGCTGAGCCAGATCGAAATACTCAAGGGGCCGCAGGGCGCGATCTACGGCCGCAACGCGGCCTCGGGCGCGGTCATCCTGACCACGCGGAAACCCGGCGACGTGCTGGCGGGCGAGGCTACGATCGGTTACGCCGAATATGGCCATAAACGTGCCGCTGGCTATCTGTCCGGGCCGCTGGGTGACGGTGTCGGCCTGCTCGTCTCGGGCGATTATGAAAAGGGTGACGGCTTCTACAATAATGTCTTCCAGCGCACCGCGCGTTACGATGCCTATAAGGCTGCGATCCTGTCGGTCACGCCCGGCGCCACGGTGCCGGGTTTCGGGCGCAACAGCGTCGACAATTTCCTGCGCTGGAACGTCAATGGTCGCTTCGTCGCGGAGATCGGCGACAACACCGAAATCGACATCAAGGGCAAATATGGCCGTATCGAAGGCGGCACCGTCGTGTTCGGCGCGGCGTTCGCGATCCCCGGGCTGGTGCCGTTCCTGGGCCCGTCGGTCTATCAGGACGTCAACCGTTACGACTTCACCAATGCCTTTCAGGCGAACCTTCAGGCGCGGCAGATCCAGACCACCAGGGAAGCGTCGATCAAGCTGACCCACGATATGGCCTGGGCCAGCCTCCAGGCCTGGGCCGCCTATAGCGATATCGGCAATTCCTATACGGGGGAGGGGACCAGCGGCTCCAACGGCTATTTCTTCACCCAGCCTCAATGCCGTGCGACCACGGCGGCGCTCGCCGGCTATCCGACGCCCGCGCCGACCTTTATCGGCGGCACCCCGGAAACCTCATTTTTCGGGCCCTATTCGCCGACGACGTGCGACGGATACCAGTATAACAAGCGCGACCAGCGCGACTTCAGTGCCGAGATCCGCCTGTCCTCTCCGGCGGGGCAGGATTTTTCCTGGCTGGCGGGCGCCTATTTCCTCCACATCGATCGCCGGATCTGCGTCAATCTCGCCACCGATACCGGGCAGGGGGCGATCCGCCAGTGCTTCACGCTCGATCCCAGGAGCCGCACCGAGGCGCTGAGCGACGACACGTTCAAGACCAATGTCTTCGCGGTCTTCGGGTCGGTGCAGAACAAATTCTCGGATCGCTTCACCGCGTCGCTCGCGCTGCGCTACGACCGCGAGGAGCGCCAGGTCCGCAACCAGATTCCGACCGATGTGCGCACGCTCTACGTCAATCCGCAGCGCGACGGGACGGGGGGCTATTATCTCAACCCCGGGCTGGACCCGGTCTATAATCCCAGCGGCGTGCTGCCGCCGCGATCCAGGGCCTATCAACAGGTCGAGCCCAAGCTCAGCCTGTCCTACGAAGCCAGCACAGACCTCACTTTGTTCGCCAATTGGGGCATCGGATTCAAATCGGGCGGCTTCAACAGCGGCGGCAGTGCGGCGATCGTCAACACGTTCAACGCACCGCCGCTCAGCGCCAATGTCACGATCCGCGACGATTACGACAAGGAAGTGTCGAGCGCGTTCGAAGCCGGTTTCAAGGCGGCTTTATTCGACGGGCTGCTGAATCTGGAGGGCGCTGCCTATTATACCAGCATCAGGGATCTGCAGTTCTTCGAATTCTTCGTCGGCTCGTTCGGCCTGCTGCGCGTGGTCTCGAACATCGACAAGGCGCGGCTCTATGGCGGCGAGGCATCGGCGACCTTCCGGATCATGCCGGGCTGGACGATCTTCGGATCGGGCAACGTCACCGACAGCCGGATCCGCAGGAACGGTTCGCGGCCAGATACGGTCGGCAACAAGATCCCCTATGCATCGGACTATACGCTGAATTTCGGCACGCAGCTCGTCATGCCGCTCGCCGCCGGGCTCAACATCGTCGGGCGCGCCGATTATCGGCTGACCGGCCCGACCTGGTTCCATGCCGTCCAGGATCAGACGCGCCCGTCGCTCAACGGCCAGGCGGATTTCTCGAAGAGCCGGCGCGATGCTTTCGGCATCCTCAACCTGCGTGCCGGCTTGTCGAGCGATCACTGGACGATCACGGCGTTCGTGAACAATCTGACCGACAAGCATTGGCTGAACGAAGTGGTGCCGGCCCCGGAACTGGGCGGCTCGTTCGTCTCGCCGGGCAGCCGCCGGCAGATCGGAGTCGAGGCGTCGGTGAAATTCTGAGCGGGCCGGTATTCGCTGTCGTAACCACAGAGATGACGGGTTAGGCTGGCTGGTCGAGGGAGGCGTCATTGGGCTATACGCGGCGTCGCATTTTGGGAACGGGAGCCGCCGGCCTCGTGCTGACCGGCATTGGCGGCGACCTCGTCTGGACGACGCCGGCCGAGGCCGCGGCGCGGCAAGGGCGCTTCCAGACGCTGACCACGCTCGAGGCGGCCTGGCTCGGTGGTCTGGGGGAGGCGATCGCGCCGCCGTCGCGCGCCGGCGGCCTGGCCCATTATGTCGATCATCATCTGGGGCTTGCCGTCGCGGATTGCCTGCTTGGGCTGCGTTATCTCGACGTGGCGCCACCCTATCTCGATTTCTACCGGCCGGCGCTTGCGTCGCTGGCGCGCATGGGCGGGGGTGGGGCGCCGCCCGTTGCCGGCGATCCGCGCTGGACCGTGCTGCTCGCCGACCTTGCCAAACCCGCGCCGTCCGGCTGGGCGGGGCCGCCCGCACCATTGTTCCTGTTCGCGGTCCGGCTCGATGCGATCGATATCGCTTATGGCACGCGCGCCGGATTCGAACGGCTGGGGGTCGAGTATCTCGCCCATGTCGAGCCGGAGCGCGACTGGTGAGCGTGACCCCGATCGTCGACATCGCCATTGTCGGCGCGGGGGCGGCGGGCGCGCTGCTCGCCGCCAGGCTCGCCGAAGCCGGGCGCTCGGTCGTGGTTTTCGAGGCCGGACCGCGCTGGGATGCATCGGACCTGGTCAGTTCGCAGATCTGGAGCCGACGGTTGCGCTGGGGCGGACCGCCGGTCGCGACGCGCGGTGGCGATCCGATCGGTTTCGGCTTCAATGCGGGCTGGGGCGTCGGTGGCGCGGCGCTGCACCATTACGGCACCTGGCCGCGGTTGAAACCCGCCGATTTCACGATGCGCAGCGATCATCAGCGCGGGCTGGACTGGCCGATCGGCTATGCCGATCTGCAGCTCTATTATGATCGAATCCAGCAGGAAGTCGGGATTTCCGGCGATGCCGAGGCGGAGATCTGGCGGCCGGCGGGCGCTCCTTATCCGATGCCGCCGCTCCAGCCGCTCAAACAGGGGGAATTGCTCGCCCGCGCTTTCGCCGCCGCCGGCAAACGGACCGCGCCCGCGCCGATGGCGATCAATTCTGTCGAATATGCCGATCGTCCGGCCTGTATCTATGACGGCTGGTGCGATGCCGGCTGCCCGATCATGGCATTGGCCAATCCGCTCGCGCTGTATCTGCCGCGCGCCGAGGCGGCCGGGGCGCGGATCATGGCGCGGCATCCCGTCACCCGGCTGATCGCATCGACCGCCGGCGCCGTCGACGCCGTCGAATATCGCGATGCAACCGGTCGGCGCGCAATCCAGCCCGCGCGGGCGGTGATCCTCGCAGGCTCGGTGGTCGGTAATCCGGCATTGCTGCTCAATTCGGCGAGTGCCGCGCATCCTAGGGGGATCGGCAACGATAATGACCTGGTCGGGCGGCATGTCATGACGCATGGGCTGATCCAGATCCTCGGCCTGTTTCCCGAAGAGACCGAGCCCCATCGGGGTGTCACCGGCGCGCATCTGATCAATCACGATGCCTATGACAAGATGGCGACGCCCGGCGCGTTCGGCAGCCGGCAATGGCTGATCGCGGCATCGATCAAGCCCAATGACCTGGCGGGGCTCGCCGCGGCGCGGATGGATCTCAACGGCGCGGCTCTCGACGATTTCATGCGCCGCGCCGTGCGCCATGGCGCGAACATGATCGGTATGTGCGAGGCGGAGCCGCACGCCGACAATCGCGTCGAACTGGGCGAAGGCACCAACGCCTGGGGTACAAGGCCGGCCCGGCTCGTTCACCGCTTCTCCGAGGATGCGAAGCGGCTCTGGGCGGCGATGCGCGACGAAGGCATGGCGATCTTCAAGGCCGGTGGCGCAACCGAGGTCTGGCATACGCCGATGGGCTCGGCCCATCTCCATGGCGGCACGATCATGGGGCATAGCGCCGCCGATTCGGTGACCGACAGCTTCGGCCGCGTCCATGGCATGGCCAATCTCTATGTCGCGGGCACCGGCCTGTTCCCGACCGAAGGCGGGGTGAATCCGACATTCACGCTGCACGCCCTGGCGCTGCGGTCGAGCGAGCATCTGATCCGCGACCGGACCGAGCTGTTTCGCGTATGAACGCGCCCGGCGGCGTCAGGCGATGCGCGCGGGTATCTCGGCGGCGTCCTCGATATGCGCCGTGTTCGGCGCCATCGCTTCCCAGGGGAAGATGAACCAGTCCTTCGTCACCGAGCGATCGATGGTGCGCGACCAGTAATCCACGCATGCCGCCGATCGGATATTGTTGAGCAGCACCGCGAAGCGGACATTGTCGGACACACCGCCGGCACAGTCGATCGCATCGCGCAAATAGGAAATGGTGCGTCCCGAATCGTTGATGTCGTCGACCACCAGCAGGCGCTTGCCCTGACCCGATTTGGCAGCGAGCTGGGCGAGCAACTGGTCGCCGAAACCATAGACCTTGGCGGAATGGTCGACCGACAACAGGTTGATGCCCGTCGCGTGGCTCAGATAGGCACCCGGCACCAGACCGCCTCGCCCGATGCCGATCAGGAAATCGGGTTGCCAGTCGTCGCCCGCCATCGCGGCGGCAATGGCGCGGACATCGGCGACGAAATCCTCATAGGGAATGGGCGTGAATATCGGCATCAGCCATGCTCCGCCGCAAAGGCGTCGACCTCCGCGACATGGCGGGCGATCGTCTGTTCGTCGAGGAACGATCCGGTGAAGCTGTTGCGCGCCAGCGTCGCCAGATCGGCGGACGAGACCGTGCCTTGCGCCGCGATGGCGCGGTAATTGTCGTTCACATAACCGCCGAAATAGGCGGGGTCGTCGGAATTGATCGTGGCGGCCAGGCCCAGCGCCAGCATCCGCGGAATGGGATGGTCGGCAAGATCGTCGACCACGCAGAGCTTGAGATTGGAAAGCGGGCAGACCGTCAGCGTCATGCCGCTGTCGGCGAGCCGCTGCGTCAGCGCCACGTCTTCGAGTGAACGATTGCCGTGATCCAGCCGGTCGATTTCGAGCAGGTCGAGCGCCTGGGCGACATAGTCGGGCGGGCCTTCCTCGCCGGCATGGGCGACGCGCTTCAACCCCATTTCGCCGGCACGGGCGAAGACGCGCGCGAATTTCTCGGGCGGATGGCTCAGCTCCGAACTGTCGAGGCCGACGCCGACGATGCGATCGAGCCAGGGCTCGGCCTGGCGCAGCGTTTCGAACGCGGCCTCCTCGTCGAGATGGCGCAGGAAGCAGAGGATCAGTTTCGAGGTCAGGCCGTGCCTGTCCCGTGCATCGGCCATGCCCGCCAATAATCCTTCGGCCGCGACGCCGAACGGAATCCCGCGATCGGTATGGGTTTGCGGATCGAAGAAGATCTCGGCGTGGCGGACGGCATCGGCGGCGGCGCGGTCGAAATAGGCGATGGCGAGATCGCGGAAATCCTCCTCGGTGCGCAGCACGTCGGCACCCTGATAATAGATGTCGAGAAAATCCTGGAGGTTGGAGAAGCTGTAGGCGGCACGGACCTCTTCGACGCTGGCGAAGGGGATGTCGACCCGATTGCGGCGCGCGAACGCGAACATCTGCTCGGGCTCGAGACTGCCTTCGATATGAAGATGCAGCTCCGCCTTGGGCAGTCCGGTGATGAAGCTGTCGAGCGCGGTCATCGTCCTGTGTCTCCAGCCGAGCGACTCGGATACTGCCATTCAGTATGGCACGCGACCCCTCCCTTGAAACCAGGGGGTGGGAAGCACTAGCTGTGCCCCATGCGCGGGGACAAGGAAATCGACTGGAAGGCTCTGGTGACGGGAATCGTCGCCTATGAACAGCCTTTCGCGGCATTGGATGGTGAGCGGTTCGAACGGATCGAGCGCGGATTCGGCGCGCATTATCAGGTCGATCGTCTGTCGTCCGATGCGTTCCGCTTCGCACGGGGCGAGGGCTACACGCGGCTGCCGCGCTGGGACGCGTTCGGCTATGTCGATCGCGGCAGCGTGACGCGCGTGCGCAATGCCGAGACCGAATTGCCCGATGTCGGTGCCAATATCGCCGTGCTGCCGGCGGGCTGGAAAGCGATCCGCTTCACGCTCGACATCCGCGTCATCCTGATCTTCTGGGCGGCGCTGATCGCGGGCCTGCATTTCTTTGCGGTGCCTCAGGGGCCTTTGCTATTGTGGATCGCCGGCTTCATTTTCATCTGGGCAATGCACGTCCGGCTGGTGATGCGCAGCCTCGACGGCAAGCTGGCGCGCTGGATGGCGCGGGAAAGCTGGAACTGAACACCCAGGGGCCAGGCCCTGATTTGGTGAGAATTGATGGGGTCGGCACGCCGCGACGTGCTAGGACAGCGCATCACCTGCGTCTTTTCGAGCATCTCGTGACTGGGGGACCAATGCGCCCTCGCTTGGAGCGCTGTGCGGACAGGTCAGAGCCGGCTGTTCGCGAATTGCAGTGCGACCGCGAACGGTCCGGCACAGGCGAGGTGAACATCATGAAACGACAATTCTTCTCATCCGATATACGGCGCACCGCTCGATGAGCCGCGCGATGAATCTCGACGCGAGCCAGGATGCGGTGGTCGCGGCCTGCACCTCGGCGAAGATCGGCATCAGCGCGATCGAGCCGCTGACATCGGGCGGAACCCGCGTCGTCTGCCTGACCCGCGAAGGTGCCGACAAGCTGCGGCAGACGATGAAGTCCAAGCTGATCGACGGGCGGGTGAAACGTTCACCGCTCTTCCTGGCGCAGCGGCCCTGGTGACCGCGGTCCGAGGCTGATCGCCGACGCGGAAGCGCATCATGCTTCCGCGGGGCGGGCCTTCTATTCTTCCAGTCCGAAGGTCAGCCCGGCATTGGCCACCAGCCGTGCCACCAGCGCGTCCCCCATGATGCTGCCCGGCGTCCAGATTCCGCCGTCGCCCTTGACGTCGCGGAGCAGGCAGAGCGCGCTTTCGGCGATCATCTTGCTGGTCGAGCCATAGCCGGGATCGCGATCGCCGGTCACGACGAGCTTCATCGACTCGCCGCCGGGCAATTCCTCGGCGATGAAGACGATCTCGTACAGGCCGTTCTCGCGCTCCTCCTTGCTCGGGCCATCGCCGGGCTCCAGCGATTTGCCGTCGCCAAAGGGATTGAGCTTCGTCAGTGCCTCGACCGCGGCATGGGCGGCTTCGCCCAATGTGGTCAGCATCATTTCGTCATAGACGAATTCCTCGCCCCAGAGATGACCGAGCAACTGGTTCGAGCGATGGACATTCTTGGTGTTGATCGGCGCCATGATGAAGGGGATCGCCCAGACGCCTTCGGCGCGATCATATTCGGGAACAAGGCCGCTCGGCTGGTGCGGGCCTGAAAAGCCGGGGGTGAGCGCGAACGGATCCTTGAGCAGGCGAACGACGTCGAGGCTCTTGGTTGCGGCCGCCATCGTCGCCTTCATGCTTGCGACCGTGCCGCCCGAAGCGCCGCCGCGCATCTTGCGGACGCGCCCCTTGATCCGCGGCGCCGGTTCGCCGTGCCGCGCAATCACCGCTTTCTGGAGCTGATGGACGCCCATGTCGAAGGGGATCGAGTCGAAACCGCAGGAGAACACGATCCGCGCGCCCGATGCCTTGGCGGCGGTCTCGTGCGCGTCGATCATGTAGCGCATCCAGGCGGGCTCGCCGCACAGATCGACATAATCGGTGCCCGCTTGCGCGCATGCGGCGACCAGATCGCTGCCGTAAAGCTGATAGGGGCCGACGGTGGTCAGCACGATGCGCGTCTGCGCCGCCATCCGGGCCAGGCTGGCGGGATCGGATGCGTCTGCGGTGATCAGCGGTGTGTCGGCCGGTGCGCCGATCGCGTCGCGGACCTGGGCGAGCTTGTCGAGCGATCGCCCGGCCATGGCCCAGCGCGGCGCGTCCGGCGCCTTGTAATTGGCGCTCAGATATTCGGCGACGAGCCGTCCGGTGAAGCCCGTCGCCCCATAGATGACGATGTCGAAGTCACGCCCGATGCTGGCCATCATGCTCTCCCTTTTGCGGGAGAGTGCATGGCAGGCCGGGCGCGTTCAACCCCCGACTGCATCAGGCCTTCGGCGTTTCCCGCACCACCACCGGTTCGCGCTCGACCACCACTTCGCGCCGGCGCGCGCGCAGGCTGTCCAGGCTGTGCGATACACCGTTATAGGCAAAGAGGACCAGGAAGCCGCCGGCGAGCGCGATATTCTTGAGGAAATTCGCCTGTTGCATTGGATCGGCGAAATTATTGTGCGCGGTTACCGCGGTCACGATGCAGAAGCCCGCGAGCAGCAGCGCGAACAGCCGCGTGAAGATACCGAACAATATCGCGAAACCGGCGACGATCTCGAAGATCGCGGCGGGCCAGGCGAGGCTCGCCGGTAGCCCCAGCGAGGTCATATAGCCCGCGAAGCTGGTGATATCCCCGACTTTCCCAAAGCCCGCGAGGATGAATAGCGCCGACAGCAATATGCGGCCGATCAGCGCGACGAAACCGTTGATGACGACCATGACGTCCTCCCTGTTTCCTGCAAGATCAGGCTAGCTCGCAAAGGCTTGCGCGCCAAGCTGTGAGTTCAACGCATGGAAACCCGCGGATTTCCTTCAATTGATGGAGAAAATTCATTGGCCGCTATTTCACGAATATGACATTGAAGTGTCATAAATCTGAAACAGAGACGTCATCAGGACGTCATGAAAAGGAGCTGGACGATGAACAAGCGGATCGCGAGCGCATTGATTGCGGCTTCGGCGATGACGATCGGCGGCGCGGCCTATGCGCAGGACGCCAATCCCTATGGCTATGACCAGATCGCGGCGAAGAATCTGCAGGCGGCGGAAAAGCGGCTGGTCGCGCAGCGCGCGGCGGAGCCCAACGAGCCGTCGGTGCTGCTCAACCTGGCCTTTGTCTACAAGAAGACCAACCGCACTGCCGAAGCGCGGGCGCTTTACAACGACGTGCTGGCGCAGCCCGACGTGCTGATGGCGCTCGGCAGCGGCAAGCCGGCCTGGAGCCACGCGCTGGCGATGAAGGGCCTCGGCCGTTCGACGGATTTGGCGGGGCGGTAAATCCTATCCGGTCATTGCGAGCGCAGCGAAGCAATCCAGGGATACGTCAACCGATGGATTGCTTCGTCGCTTCGCTCCTCGCAATGACAAACTAAGCGTGCCTGCGCCTCAGAGCCTGGGCAGCGTCACGCCGAGCTGGCCCATATATTTGCCGGCGCGGTCGGCATAGCTGGTCTCGCAGGGCTCGTTCCCCTTGAGGAACAGGAACTGGCAGGCGCCTTCGTTCGCGTAGATCTTCGCGGGCAGCGGCGTCGTGTTGGAGAATTCCAGCGTGACATGGCCTTCCCAGCCGGGCTCGAGCGGCGTCACATTGACGATGATGCCGCACCGGGCATAGGTCGATTTGCCCAGGCAGATCACCAGCACGTCGCGCGGCACACGGAAATATTCGACGGTGCGGGCCAGCGCGAAGCTGTTGGGCGGGATGATGCAGACATCGGTCTTGCGGTCGACGAAGCTGTTCGCCGCGAAATCCTTGGGATCGACCACCGCGCTGTCGACATTGGTGAAGATCTTGAAATCGTCGGCGACGCGCGCGTCATAGCCATAGGATGACAGCCCGTAGCTGATGCAGCCGTCGCGCCGCTGCGATTCCACGAACGGCTCGATCATGCCGGTGGTGGTCGCCTGTTCGCGGATCCATTTGTCGGACAGGATGGACATCTTTTTCCTTCGTTGTGCTTGAAACCGTCATGCCAGCGAAGGCTGGCATCTCTTAACGGAAAAGGCGACTTATTCTGATGGAGACCCCGGCCCGCGCCGAAGGCGCGGGTTTATCCTGAGCCTGCCGAAGGGCCGGGGTGACGTGATGTTGGCTGAAATCATCCGATCCCCAGATCCGCCGGGCCGAAGGCGTGGGGCAGGAGGTCGGACAATTTATGCGTCTCGACGCTCGCGCCATCCGCCGACGCGCAATGGATCGCGATGTCGCGCCCCGCCAGTTGCGCCGCTTCGTTCAATATCTGCCGGCAGCGCCCGCACGGCCGGACCGGATCGCTGCCGGCGATCGCACCGTCGCTGCCCAGCATCCCGCCGATCACGCCGATCTCGACGACCCGGCGCAAATTGCCGTCGCTGTTCGCCTTGGCCAGCGCGACGGTTTCGGCGCACAGCGACAGGCCGTAGCTGGCATTTTCGAAATTGGTGCCCGTCACCACGCTGCCGTCGTCGAGCAGCAGCGCCGCACCGACGCCGAAATGCGAATAGGGGGCATGGGCATTGGCGGCTGCCGCCCGCGCCGCTTCGATCAATCGTGCCGCATTTTCGCTCATGGGCGCACCACGTTCCAGTCCACTCGACCGTCTATGCCCTCGATACGCCGGATCGACGAGGCCTGCCACATCACCCAGGGGCGCTCGCCATAATTGGGCGGCAGGAACAGTCGCCGCAGCCACAAGGTGCGCTGGATGCCCCGGCTGACGGCATAGGTGTCGTCGAATTCGCTGGTGACGTAGAGGATGGCGGGCTTGCCGGCATGCGCTTCGATCATCGCCAGGAAACTGGTGAGATCGGCGATCAGTGTCTCGCGCGACGGACGCGCGGCGCAATTGCCGCCGAATTCCAGATCGACCGCGGGCGGCAGGGCGTCGGCCTCACGCGGGACGGTGGCGATGAAGTTGGTCGCCTGGTCGGCCGCCGGCCGGCACAATGTGTAGAAATGATAGGCGCCGTGCTTCACGCCGGCTTCGCGCGATTGCCGCCAATTCTCGGCAAAGCGCGCATCGCGATGGTCGCCGCCCTCGGTCGCCTTGATATAGGCGAATTCGGCGCCTTCCGCGCGAACGCTCGGCCAGTGGATCTCGCCCTGGTGATGCGAGACGTCGATGCCCTGTAGCGGGTAGTCCTTGATCGAAGGACGCCATTGGAGCGCATAGGCGTAAAGCGCGCCCGCCAGCGCGGCGAGCGCCGCGAGGCCCAGGGCGGCGAAGCCCAGCCTCCGCTTCCACGTACGTGCCGCCATGCCCCGTCTTCTACCCCTTGATGTGCAGCACGCAGATCAGCGTGAACAGGCGCCGCGCCGTATCGAAATCCACGTCGATCTTGCCGGCCATCCGTTCGATCAACAGTTCCGCCGCTTCATTGTGGATGGCGCGGCGGGCCATGTCCACCGTCTCGATCTGCTGTGGCGTGGCGTTGCGGATCGCCTGGAAATAGCTGTCGCAGATCGCGAAATAATCCTTGATCGGACGACGGAACCGCCCGAGCCCGAGGATCACGGATTCGAGCGGGGTGCGATCCTCGCGGCCGATATCGATCGCCAGCCGGCCTTCCTCGACGCGCAGCCGGACGACATATGGGCCCTTATAGCCGTCGTCATGTTCGCGCTGCGGCGCGAAATGATTGCCTTCGAGCAGGTCGAAAATGGCGATGCGCCGCTCCTGTTCGACGTCGGCCGAGCGCCAGACGATGGTCGCCTGGTCCAGTTCGACGTCGATGATGCGTGGATCCGCCATTGGTGGCCTTTATCGGGGATGGGCAGCGGCCTCAACACCCCGTGATTCCAACTTTGGCGGCGATGATGAAGGATGGTATGATTCATCCACAAAGTTTTCCACAGCCTTGCTGTGGGTTGAGCCGGGACGCCGGGTGGGCGAGAAGCAGTTATGGCCGAACCGTTTCGAATCATCACCGCCCCTGAGGGCGAACCCGTCGAGCTGCCGCACAATATCGAGGCGGAGGCGGCGCTTCTCGGCGCGATGATGATCGACAACCGCGTCGCCGAAGACGTGATGCAGAAATTGCGCGGCGACCATTTCTTCGAGCCGCTGCACGGCCGCATCTATGATGGCGTGCTCAAGCTGGTCGGGCGCAGCATGGTCGCCAATCCGGTGACGCTGAAGCCGATGTTCGAAAGCGACGAGGCGATGCGCGAACTGGGCGGCCCGGCCTATCTTGCGCGGCTGACCGGCAGCGGTGCCGCGCTCATCGGCGCGCGCGATTTCGCAGAGCAGATCTACGAACTGGCGCAGCTCCGCGCGCTGATCCAGGTCGGCCGCGAGCTGGTGACCAAGGCGATGGATACCGCCGACGAGATCAATCCGAAGCGACAGATCGAGGAAGCCGAAGTCGCGCTCTATGCGGTCGCGGAAGAGGGCGGCGAGGGCGGCTCGGTCAAGAGCTTCCTCCAGGCCAGCCGCACCGCGGTCGAGATGGCGGAAAAGGCGCTGAATTCGGGCGGCGGCCTGTCCGGCGTCACCACCGGGCTGAACTGCATCAACGAGCGGATCGGCGGCCTGCATCACTCGGATCTCATCATCCTGGCCGGTCGTCCCGGCATGGGAAAGACATCGCTTGCGACCAATATCGCGTTCAACGCTGCAAATCGCTGGCAGCGCGACATGGCGGACGGGATCGAGCCGAAAAAGTCGGTCGGCGCCAAGACCGCTTTCTTCAGTCTCGAAATGGCCGCCGACCAGCTGGCCACGCGCGTGCTTTCGGAGCAGTCGGGCATTTCGTCGGAAAGCCTCCGCATGGGCAAGATCAGCCAGCAGGATTTCCGGAATCTCGCGCGCGCCTCCGGGGAGCTCGAGGAACTGCCCTTGTTCATCGACGATACGCCGGGCCTGAGCATCGCCGCGCTGCGCACGCGTGCGCGCCGGCTCAAGAGGCGGCATGATATCGGACTGATCGTCATCGACTATCTTCAACTGCTGCAGGGCTCGGGCAAGAGCAGCGACGGCAATCGCGTTCAGGAAATTTCGGAGATCAGCCGGGGTCTCAAGACGCTCGCCAAGGAAATGAACGTGCCCGTGATCGCATTGTCCCAGCTCAGCCGTGCGGTCGAGCAGCGGGAAGACAAGCGGCCGCAGCTTTCGGATCTTCGAGAATCGGGATCGATCGAGCAGGACGCCGATATGGTCTGGTTCGTCTATCGCGAGGATTATTATCACTCGTTCAAGAAGCCGGCCGAACCCGACGCGAATTCAACCGCAGATCAGCATGATGCCTGGAATACATGGCTGCAGGAGGATTTCAGAATCAGCGGTATGGCGCAGCTCATCATCGCCAAGCAACGTCACGGCGCGACCGGCACGGTCCGAATGCGGTTCGACAGCAAGGTCACCAAATTCTCGGATCCGATCGACGACGACCGGCTGCCGCAGCAATTCAACTGACCTGTCAACTGACCTGCCAGCTTATTGTCCGGCCTAGCGCCTTACAAAGCCGAGCATCCTGAGCAGCAGATAGGTCGCGAGCGACGACGCGATCGCGAGTGCGCCCGCGATCAGCGTGCCATTGCCGCTCGTCATCGGCAGTCCGCCGGTGTTCATGCCGAAAAAGCCCGTCACGAGCGTTGCCGGCAGCATCAGCGCGGTCATGATCGACAGGAAATAGATATTCTGGTTGGTGCGCTGCGCGGCCTGCAGGTCGAGCTCGTCGCGCAACAGCCGCAATTGGCCCTGCACCGCGACGACATCGCCATCGAGCGCATGGAGCTGCTGATGGAAGCGTCGCGCGACCGGCGCGAGCGTCGGGGGCAGGGCAGCGTCGTCGCGAAGTCGCTGGAGTGCTGCGCGCATGCCCGCGAGCATACGGTGGATCTGCGCGGCGCGACGACGCACCGCGACCAGATCGCGCGTGTCGGGCAATGCGCCATGCGCCAGAAACTCGTCCTCGTCCTCGAGCAATTCGGCGGTCATGTCGGCGACGATCCGCGCCAGCCCGTCGGACAGCGAACCCAGCAGCAGTTCGAGCGCATCGGCGGCACTGCCGAACGGCTCTCCCGCCAACAGCCGCTGGCGCACGATGTCGGCGGAATGGAGCGGATGGAAGCGGCCGGTGACGATGATCGAGGGGGTGATCGCGACATGGAGCACGCCGATGCGATTGGTCTGGTCGACATCGAAGTCGCGCTCGAAATCGTGGAGGACAAGGCCGACGACGCCCTTCTGGATCAGCGCGCGCTGCGCCTCGTCCTTGGAAAGCATGAGGTCGCGGATCAGCGGCGGCAGTTTCGCCTTTTCGGCGATCCAGCGTAGGCTGCGATGATCGGACAGGTTGAGGTGGAGCCAGCGCAACGCGCTTTCGGCGCGCTCATCGCAATCCTCGATGAGCGCGATGCCGTCGTCGCTCGCCGCGCAGCCCCAGATCAGGCCGGGGCGCATCACGGTTTCGCCGAGCGACAGGAAGTTTTCGGGCACCGGCCATCCCCCGTGGAAACCAAGAGCCTGATGGTCGAGATCAAGATTGGCTTCGCCGAACTAGGTTTCACACTTCAGATCGATTCAATCTGAGGTGATCCTGGTTCAGGGGTTAGGGCGCGCGTGTGACCGTTTTGTTACGCTCGTGATCAGAAGACCGGCTGGTTGGCCGGATCGTCGGGATCGGCGACGGGCACATGGATGCCGCATTCCACCTTGTCCCAGCCACGCCAGCGGCCCGCGCGCGGATCTTCGCCGGGCTTGACCTTCGACGTGCAGGGCGCGCAGCCGATCGAGGGATAGCCCTCGGCCTCCAGCGGATGGCGGGGCAGGTCGTGCGCCTCGAAATAGGCGTCGAGATCGGCCTTGGTCCAGTTGGCCAGCGGATTGACCTTCAGCCGGTCGCCGTCGAGCTCGAAGCGCGGCAGGCCCGATCGCGTCGCGGACTGGAAACCCTTGCGGCCGGTGATCGAGGCGTCGAAATCGGCCAATGCGTTTTCCAGCGGCACGACCTTGCGGATCTCGCAGCAGCCGTCGGGGTCGTAGGACCAGCGCAGCCCGGTCTCGTCCTTTTTCAGGATGGTCGCAGGATCGGGCGTCAGGATGCGCAGATCGGTTAGGCCCAGCCGTTCGACCAGATCGCCGCCATAAGCCAGCGTCTCGGGAAAATGTTTGCCCGTGTCGATGAACAGCACGGGCGTCGCCGGCGACGCCTGCGCGACCATGTGCAGCAGCACCGCGGATTCGGCGCCGAACGAGGAAACCGCGGCGACGTCGCCCAGCATGTTTTCCGCCAGCAGCACCCGCAGCATCTCCACCGGCTCGACGCCGCGGAACATGTTGTTGAGCCGGATCGCGTCGGCGGTGGTGAAACGCGGGCGGACGTCGATGCGGTCGCGGGTACGCGCCTCAGCCATGACGCAGTTTCCAGACCGGAACCGCGCCGTCCGCAGCCTTTTGATAGACATGCTCGTAGCGCGCCAGCGATGCCTCGACGACCGCAGGGTCGAGCGGTTTTTCGGGCGCGAAACTGTCGAAGCCGCAACGGCGCATGAACGCGATCTGGTCGACCAGCACGTCGCCCTGCGCGCGCAGTTCGCCGTCATAGCCCGCTTCGCGCAGGATGCGCGCCGCCGAATAGCCGCGCCCGTCGCGATAGGCGGGAAAGGCGATCTCGACGAGCGCGAGCCGGTCGAGATAGGGAAGCAATGCGCGCGCGTCCTCGTCGGGCTCGAGACGGACCGATGTGGCGTTCGACTGATCGAGAAAGGCATCGAGCGTCACCGCTGGCTCTTCATGCGCGGCATCGGTGCGGAAGCTCAGCGGATCACCCATAGATAGCCTCCTTGAAAGGGTCGATGCCGACACGGCGATAGGTGTCGACGAAACGCTCGCCGTCCTGGCGCAGCGACTTGTAAGTATCGGTCACTTTCTCGACCGCATCGACGATGCCGTCCTCGTCGAAGCCGGGGCCGGTGATCTTGCCGAGCGACGCGTCCTCGGCGCCCGAGCCGCCGAGCAGCAGCTGATAATTCTCGGTGCCTTTACGATCGACGCCGAGAATGCCGATATGGCCGGCATGGTGGTGGCCGCAGGCGTTGATGCAGCCGCTGATCTTGAGCTTGAGTTCGCCCAGATCGCGTTGCCGCTCGGGATCGGCGAAGCGTTGCGCGATCTTCTGTGCGACCGGAATCGATCGCGCATTGGCCAGGCTGCAATAATCGAGGCCGGGGCAGGCGATGATGTCGCTGATCAGGTCGAGATTGGCGGTGGCGAGCCCCGCTTCGTCGAGCGCCTGCCATACCGGGTACAGATCGGCCTTGCGGACATGCGGCAGGACGATGTTCTGCGCATGGGTCACGCGCAGTTCGTCGAAGCTGTAGCGTTCGGCGAGATCCGCCATGACGTCGATCTGATCGGCCGATGCGTCGCCGGGAATGCCGCCGACGGGCTTCAGGCTGATGTTCGCGATCGCATAGCCCGGCTGGGCGTGCGCGACGACATTCTGCTGCACCCACAGGCGGAAATCGGGATCGGACAGGTCCAGTTCGTCGCTCAGCCCCGTTTCGAAGGCGGGCGGTGCGAAAAAGGCGCTGATGCGCTCCAGCTCGGCCGCGGGCGGATCGAGGCCCAGCGTCTTCACATGCGCGAATTCTTCCTCGACCTGGCGGCGATATTCGTCGGCACCGATCTCGTGGACGAGGATCTTGATCCGAGCCTTGTAGATATTGTCGCGCCGGCCGTGGCGGTTGTAGACGCGCAGGCACGCTTCGACATAGCTCAGCAGATCGTCGGCGGTGACGAAATCCTTGATCTCGGGCGCGATCATCGGGGTACGGCCCATGCCGCCACCGACGAAGATCTTGCCGCCGAGAACGCCGGCTTCGTTCCTGAGCAATTCGATGCCGATATCGTGGAGCCGCATCGCCGCACGATCCTCGGCCGCCGCGATCACCGCGATCTTGAACTTGCGGGGCAGATAGCTGAACTCGGGATGGAAGGTGCTCCACTGGCGCAGCAATTCGGCCCAGGGGCGGGGATCGGTGACTTCGTCGGCCGCGGCGCCGGCATATTGATCCGAGCTGATATTGCGGATGCAATTGCCGCTGGTCTGGATGGCATGCATCTCGACGGTCGCGAGATCGGCCAGGATATCAGCGGCTTGCTCCAGCTTGATCCAGTTATACTGGATGTTCTGGCGCGTCGTGAAATGGCCGTAACCGCGATCGTATTTGCGCGCGATATGGCCGAGCATCCGCATCTGCCGGCCGTCGAGCGTGCCATAGGGCACGGCGACGCGCAGCATATAGGCGTGAAGCTGGAGGTAGAGGCCGTTCATCAGCCGCAACGGCTTGAACTGATCCTCCGACAGCGCACCCGAAAGGCGGCGATTCACCTGGTCGCGGAATTCCTCGACACGGGCATCGACGATCGACTGATCATATTGGTCATATTTGTACATGTCAGATCACCCAGTTGCCGGCGGCGGGGTCGGCGGGTTTGAGCGTGAGATCGGGGCGCACCGTGGGCCCGAGCGCGCGGACGCGATCCTTGATATGGGCGGGACGCGGCCCTTCGGGCGTTGCGGTCGCCTCGATCACATAGGGCGCATTGACGCGGCGCGCGCCTTCTTCGGCACGGGCGATGCTCTCACCCTCTTCACCGACATCGGTGGCGTCCTCGACATGGCGCGACCATTCCGTCCCGGTCCACCAGATCACGTCACCCGTCGGCAAATCATTGCCTGTCAATATCTTCACGCAAGATGCTCCGACTGTTTCTCAAATGCTGCCAGCCGATCCTCGGCATCGGCACGCAGAACGACTTCGCCCACCACGATCAGCGCCGGACTCTCGACGCGTTCGCGCGCGATCATGCCGCCAAGGTCGGCGAGCAGGGTGCGCAGCGCGCGCCGATCGGGGCGGCCGCCTTTTTCCAGCACGGCGACGGGCATGGCGGGCGATACGCCGTCGGCGATCAGCTTGTCGGCGATCTGCTCGGCGGTCGCGACGCCCATATAGATGACGAGCGTGCGGCCCTTGCCGGCCAGCCCCGACCAGTCCTGTTCGGTCAGGCCCTTGCACTGGCCTGCGACGAAGCTGACCGCGCTTGCCGCATCGCGATGGGTGAGGGGGAGCATCGCTTCCGCGGCGCAGCCGATCGCGGCGGAAATGCCGGGAATGACCTCGACCGGCACATCGGCCGCGCGGCAGGCCTCGACCTCTTCGCCGCCGCGCCCGAAGATGAATGGATCGCCGCCCTTCAGACGGATCACCGTCGCGCCGCCCAGCGCCTCGGCGACGATGAGCGCATTGATCGATTCCTGCGCCAGCGTGTGCCGCGCGCGGCTCTTCGCGACCGAGATCAGCCGGGCACCGGCCGGCGCAAGCGCCAGGATGCGGCGATCGACCAGCCCGTCATGCACGATCACGTCGGCGCGCCCGAGCGCGCGGACGGCTTTCACCGTCAGCAACTCGGGGTCGCCGGGTCCGGCGCCGACCAGGATCACTTTCCCGCCGGTTAGGTCACGCACTTTACCGTCCATGGCGGACAGATGGGCGTTCGCGCGCGCCGACGCAAAGCAGGGTTTTTTTGGGGGCGGTTAGTTGAGCTTTGCGCTCGCCAACGCGGCGGCGGCGATCTCGCCATCCTCGGCCGAGGTTCCGCCGCTGATCCCGATCGCACCGATCACACCAACCCGCCCGAGACGATCGGCACGCCGCCCTCGACCGCGACCACGCCGTCCAGACTGAGCACGGCGGCGCCGTTCTTCGCGACGGACTCGGCAAATGCCTTGGTCGGACGGCGATACCGGGCCGAGGCACGCGCCTTTTGCTGGGAGACTGTGATCGATGCCGATTGGGTGCCGTCCATCACTTCGAGCAGGATCGGTTCGCCCGACGGCAATACGACCGCGAAGGCCATGCGGAAATTGCGCGCTTTCGCTTCGCGATGCGCGGCATCGACGATGGTGCGTGCCTGGGTGAGCGTAACGGCGGGGCCATAGGGGCCGGGAATCTGTTGCGCTGATGCAGCCGGAGCAAGCAAGATGGCCGCGAACGTGGCGCCCACCGCAAGATATCTCCGTTTGATCATGATCGCCCCTCCTGCTTTTGCGGCGGGATAGGCGGTGGGGCGGAGACAGGCAATGCCGGTGTCAGGAACCGGTGGAGGGATCTCGCAATCCGATGCCGATCGATGCGCGCGCCTGCTCGGTTTCCGAAGACACCACCGGATAGGCGCAATAATCCGCGGCATAAAAGGCGCCGGGCCGATGATTGCCCGACAGCCCGACCCCGCCAAAGGGCGCGTTGGACGGTGCGCCATTGGTCGGCCGGTTCCAATTGACCACGCCCGCACGGATATTGGCCCAGAAGCGGTCGTAGAGCGCGGGCGCGCCGCCGATCAGCGCGGCGGACAGGCCGTAGCGCGTGTTGTTCGCCTCGGCGAGTGCGTCCCCGAAGCTGGCGACGCGGATGACCTGGAGGATCGGGCCGAACAGCTCGACATCGGGGCGATCGGTGACGTCGGTGACGTCGATGATCGCAGGCGTCAGGAACGGGCGGTCGTCGACCGGCCGGTCGAGCCGGCGGAACGGGCGGCCGCCCTTCATCATCAGGCCGAGAAAGCTTTCCTGCAGACTGTCGGCGGCATGATTGTCGATCACCGGCCCCATGAAGGGCTGCGGCTCGTCATGCGGGCCGCCGACGATCATGCGGTCGACCAGCTTGCCGAGTTCCGCCAGCACCGCGTCCTGCTTACCGTCCTCGACGATCAGGCGCCGCGCGGCGGTGCAGCGCTGGCCCGCGGTCATGAACGCCGATTGGGCGATGACGACGGCGGCGGCATGGATATCGGTCGGGTTCCACAGCACGATCGGATTGTTGCCGCCCAGTTCCAGCGCCAGGATCCGGTCGATCCGATCGGCATAGAGGCGGCTGAGCGCGAGGCCGGTCGGCGCCGAACCGGTAAAGAGCAGGCCATCGATGCCATCATGCCCCGCCAATGCCTTGCCCTCGGCCGGGCCGCCGATCAGCAGCCGCACGGCGCCATCGGGCACACCGGCCGCGCGATAACATTCGACAAGAAATTCGGCAGTTGCGGGTGTTTTCTCAGATGGTTTGAAAACCACCGCATTGCCCGCGATCAGCGCCGGAACGATATGCCCATTCGGCAGGTGCGCGGGAAAATTATAGGGGCCCAGTACCGCCAGCACACCATGCGGCTTGTGACGCACTGCGTTGCGCACGCCCAGCGCGCCCTCCAGCCGGCGATGCGCGGTCCGCTCGTTATGCGCGGCGACCGAGATGTCGACCTTGTCGATGACGGCCTCGACCTCGGTCCGCGCTTCCCAGAGCGGCTTGCCCGTTTCGCGTGCGATACGATCGGCGAAATCGCTGGTTCGGGCGCGCACGACATTGCCGAAACGACGCATCGTCTCGATCCGCACGGTCAGCGGGCGCGATGCCCATTCGGCCCATGCGCCCCGCGCGATATCGACTTCGGCATCGACGTCGCCGACTGGTCCGCGCCACAGGATGGCGCCGGTGGCGGGTTCGAACGAAACGATTTCCTGCGGGTTCATTGGATTGCTCTGGCCGGTCGATCCCTTCTCCAGCACCATTAGGCGGGGTAGGTCAAGGCGTCGCCCGAAGCGGGTGGCGGCCCCATGGCGGCGCCCATGCGGCGGACGGCGGCAACCTTGTCGTGCAGCCCCGACCAATCGTCGGCCTCGGCGATGCGCGACCAGATCGCTTCGACCTCGCCGATATGCATCGAACAGGGTGCCTCATCGGCCCAATAGGGATGGTCGAGCGTCCGTGCCGGCGCATAGGCGGCGACCGCCGAGCGGAAATCGTCGAAGGCCGGATCGGCATAGTCGGGATCGGCCGGGGAGGGCGCGCGGCGGTCGCCGCCCGCCCAGTCGAAGAAGAAGCGGTCGATCTCGACCGTTTGCGCCATCAGCGCCTGTTCCATCGCGCCGATCAGCGCCTTGTCCTCGACCTCTCCGCGCGGCGTCACGCCGAGCCGCCACAGCAGGTGGCGGATCAGCGCGGCTTCGTAGCAAGCGGCATAGGGTTCGATCGCAGCCACCAAGGCCTCGGCATCGGCGACCAGGCGGAGCGCCACGGCGAGCTGGATCACGTCCCAATGGATCGCCTCGGCCTGGCGGCCAAAGGCGTAAAGCCCCTGCTGGTCGAAATAGGCCGCGGTGAAAGCGGGATCGTAAAAGGGGGTGAAACGCCACGGGCCGTAATCGAAACTCTCGCCGGTGACGTTGATATTGTCGGTGTTGAGCACGCCATGGACAAATCCGGCGGCGAGATAGCTGGGCGCGAGCGGCGCCACGCGGCGCACGACGTGCGCCAGCAGGCGCACGGCGCCGTCCTCTCCGGGCACGTCGCCGAAATAGGTGCCGAGCGTATAGTCGATCAATCGGCGCATGCTGTCCGCATCGCCGAGATGCGCGAGCCGCTGGAAGCTGCCGATGCGGATATGGCCATGGCTGAGCCGCACCATCACAGCGGACCGGGTGGGGGAGGGCTCGTCGCCGCGCTGGAGCGCTTCGCCGGTCTCGATCAGCGAGAAGGTCTTCGACGTGTCGACGCCCAGCGCCTCGAGCATCTCGGTGGCCAGGATCTCGCGCACGCCGCCCTTCAATGTCAGGCGCCCGTCACCGAAGCGGCTCCACGGTGTCCGGCCCGAACCCTTGGTGCCCAGATCCATCAATCGACCGTCGGCGCCACGCATCTGCGCGAACAGGAAACCGCGCCCGTCGCCGAGATCGGGATTGTACATGCGGAATTGATGCCCGTGATAGCGCAGCGCCAGAGGCTCGGGCAGATTGCCCGGCAAGGGCACGAAGCGCCCGAAATGCGCGATCCACGCATCGTCGTCGAGATGATCGAGCCCGATGCCGGCCGCGGCACGGTCGTTGCGGAACCGCAGGATGGTCCTGGGAAAGTCCGCCGCGGCGACGGGATCGCCCAGCATATCGGCGAGCGCGAGGATCGCGGGCTCGGGTGTGTAAGGAGTTGCTTGCCGGGAACTGTTCATATCGCGATATGGGGGCGAAGACAGCAAGGGCGCAACCATGGCCGCGTATAGTGACGGATATTGGTGGTCGAACGACAATCTGCGCCTGCATTATCGCGACTATGCGGGGTCGGACGAGCGGCCGCCGATCCTGTGTATTCCCGGGCTCACGCGCAACGCGCGCGATTTCGAGGGCGTGGCCGGGCGGCTGGCGGGACGGCACAGGGTCATCTGCGTCGAACTGCGCGGGCGTGGCGAGAGCGCCTATGCCAAGGATCCGATGAGCTATGTGCCGCTCACCTATGCCCAGGATCTCGACCGTCTGATCGGCGAACTGAGTCTCGATCGCCTGATCCTGTTCGGCACGTCGCTTGGCGGGATCGTCTCGATGCTGATCGCCGCGACCGGCCGCGAGCGGCTGGCCGGGGTATTGCTAAACGATGTCGGCCCCGTGATCGAACAGGCCGGGCTGGACCGGATCCGCACCTATGTCGGGCGCAGCGCCGCCTGGCCGACCTGGGTCCATGCTGCGCGCGCGGTCGCCGAGCTCAACCGCGAAGTCTATCCCGACTATACGCTGGAACAATGGTTGCGCATGGCCAAGCAGGTCTACCGTCTCAATGCGCAGGGCCGGATCGTTCCCGATTATGACGCGAAGATCGCGGAGCCGTTCCGTGCGCCAGGGGGTGAGGCGGGCGTCGATCTCTGGCCAGCGCTCGACGCGATGAGCGACGTGCCCGTCCTGATCGTACGCGGCGAGCGGTCCGACGTGCTCGGCGTCGGCACGCTGGCGCAGATGAAGAAAAGACTGGGCAACGCCAAGAGCGTCGTCGTGCCCGGTGTCGGACACACGCCGACGCTGGACGAGCCCGTGGCGGCGCGCGCGATCGACCGTTTCCTTGCCGGGATTTCCGGGTGAGGGCGGTCGCGCTCAACATTCTCCATCTCCATTCGAGTTTCGACCTGGGTGGGAAGGAAGCGCGCGCGGTGCGCCTGATGAATGCGTTCGGCGCACGGGCGCGGCACACGATCCTGAGCGGCGTACCGAATGCGCTGGGCGCCCGCGCCGCGATCGACCCGGGCATCCGCGTCGATTTTCCGCAGGATGCGCCATCGCTGACCGGGCGTCCCTCGGTGGCGCGTTATCAGGCGCTGGCGCGCTATATGCGCCGCTTCGATCTCGTTCTGAGTTATAATTGGGGCGCGATGGACGGGGTGATGGCGCGCCGGCTGTTCGGACAGGGATTGCCGCCGCTGATCCATCATGAGGACGGCTTCAACGAGGATGAAGCGGTGCGGCTGAAGACCGAGCGGACGATCTTCCGCCGGATCGCGCTGCCCGCGGCGCAGGCGCTGGTGGTGCCTTCGGCGACGCTCGAGCGGATCGCGTTGAAGACGTGGAAGCAGCCCGACTGGCGCGTCGTGCGCATCGCCAACGGCATCGACGTGCGGCGCTATGCCGGACAGCGCGACGCGCGCGCCATTCCGGGTTTCGTCCGTCGCCGCGGCGAGGTCGTGATCGGATCGGTGGCGGGCCTGCGCGCGGTCAAGGATCTGCCGCGCCTGGTCAAGGCGGTCGCCGCGCTGCCGGAAAATGCGCGCCTGGTGATCGCGGGCGAGGGGCCGGAGCGCGCGGCCATCCTGTCGGCTGCCCAGGCGGCGGGCATCGCGGGGCGTGTCCATCTGCCGGGCTTTCTCGATCGGCCTTGGCGCTATGTCGGCTTGTTCGACATCTTCGCGCTGTCGTCGAAGAGCGAGCAATTCCCGATTTCCGTCGTCGAAGCGATGGCGGCGGGGTTACCGGTGGCAGCCCCCGATGTCGGCGACGTGTTCGCGATGGTTGCCGACGAGAACCGGAATATGCTTGCCGGGGCGCCGTTCGAAGCGGCGCTGCGCAGTTTGGTGCTGGACGAAAGCCTCAGGAAATGCGTAGGGGCCGCCAATCGCGCGCGCGCGGTGGGGGAATTTGACGAGGAACGCATGATCGCGCGCTATGCATCGCTTTACGGCGGCGCAGTCGGTCGGTCCGGCGCATTGACCGGTTAATCCGTTTTTTACCGCGCATTTTGCGCCTGTTTCGCCTATATCTGGGACAAATCAAGGGAGTGACGTGTTGTTCAAGGGTCTGAAGCCCATCAGCTACCGCGGGCGCGAGGTCTGGCCGATCATCGAGGGCGGAAAGGGCATTTCGGCGAGCAACCATATGAGCTCCGGCGCCTGGGCCGCGGCCGGCGGTATCGGCACCATCTCGGCGGTCAACGCGGACAGCTATGATCCGACGGGCAAGATCGTGCCGCAGGTCTATCGCAGCCGCACGCGGCGCGAGCGGCATGAGGAACTGATCGAATATGCGATCGAGGGCGCCGTCGAACAGGTGAAGCGCGCCTTCGAGCTGTCGTCGGGCAAGGGCGCGATCAACATCAACGTGCTGTGGGAAATGGGCGGCGCCCAGCGCATCCTGCACGGCGTGCTCGAACGGACGCGCGGCATGGTGTCCGGCGTCACCTGTGGTGCCGGCATGCCCTACAAGCTGTCCGAGATCGCCGCGTCCTACGAGACCAGCTATCTGCCGATCGTGAGTTCGGGCCGCGCCTTTCGTGCGCTGTGGAAGCGCGCCTATCATAAGGCGGCGGAGTGGCTTTCGGCGGTGGTCTATGAAGATCCCTGGCTGGCCGGCGGGCATAACGGCCTGTCCAATGCCGAGGATCCGCTGAAGCCCGAGGATCCCTATCCGCGCGTCAAGGCGCTGCGCGACACGATGCGCGAAGGCGGCATCTCCGACGATGTGCCGATCGTGATGGCCGGCGGCGTCTGGCACCTGCGCGACTGGAACGACTGGATCGACAATCCCGAACTCGGCTCGATCGCCTTCCAGTTCGGCACGCGGCCGTTGCTCACGCGCGAGAGCCCGATTCCCGAAGCGTGGAAATCCAAGCTGATCACGCTGGATCCGGGCGATGTGCTGCTTCACCGTTTCTCGCCGACCGGTTTCTATTCGTCGGCGGTGATGACGCCCTTCCTCAAGAACCTCGTGATGCGTTCCGAGCGCCAGATCGCCTTTTCCACCGAAGCGGCGGGCGATCATCAGTTCCAGCTCGATGTCGGCGTCAAGGGCAAGCATATGTGGGTCACGCGTAATGACCTGCTGCGTGCCCGCGAATGGTTCGGTCAGGGCTATGTCGAGGCGTTGAAGACCCCTGACAACACGCTCGTCTTCGTCACGCCCGAGGAACGCGCGATCGTCCGCAAGGACCAGGCGGATTGCATGGGCTGCCTCAGCCAATGCGCTTTCTCGTCATGGATGGACAGCGAGACCAACTCGACCGGCCGTCTCGCCGATCCGCGCAGCTTCTGCATTCAGAAGACATTGCAGGACATCGCCCATGGTGGCGACCCGGAGGACAATCTGATGTTCGCCGGCCATGCCGCCTACAAGTTCAAACAGGATCCCTTCTACTCGAACGGCTTCGTGCCGACGGTGAAGCAACTCGTCGACCGGATCCTGACCGGGGACTGAGTTCACCCTTCGATTTTCAAGGTCGCGTTCGGGCTGAGCCTGTCGAAGCCCCGCCCTCTCTTCTGCCTATGCGCCGAAGAGGGAGGGGGCGGCAGGCTCGGCCCGAACGGTGCTTTCCCGATTACGCGCCCGTTTCGGTGTTCACCGGCTCGGCATCCTCGTCGTCACGCATCGGCAGCAGCATCGCGGCCATATAGCCGGTGATGAGCGTGCCGATCACCGACCAGAGCAGTATTGCGACCACCGCGACGAGCTGCGCGACCAGTTGCTGGGCGAGCGGGGCGGAATCCTCGAAGACGGGCGCGCCAAGCGCGGGCAGCATGGCGATCGGGAGCAGCAGCGCACCGACGAGCCCGCCCGTGCCGAAAAGCGCGGCTGCCTGCGCCGGATCGTCGATGCGCAGCTTCGCCGCCAGGCCGACGACAAGACGCGCCAGCACCGACGCGATCAGGCCGATGAGGATCGCGCCGAGCGGCCCCGTATAGCCGGCCGCCGCCGCGATGCCGGCAAGACCCGCCAGCAGGCCGCTTGCGAAGCCCAGCGCGTCGAGTTTGCGGCGCGACAGCGCATCGGCACCAATCCAGGCGAGCGCGCCGGCGCCCGCGGCAAGATGCGCGTTGACGATCGCACGTGCGGTGTCATCGGTCGCGGCGAGCGCCGAGCCGCCGGCAAGTGCCAGCAGGCCGATCCAGATCAGGCCGGTGCCGGCAAGCGCGAGCACCGGGGATTGCGCGGGCAGGGCGGTCTTGCGGAACCCCTGTCGCGGACCGACGATCCAAGCCGCGGTCAGCGCCGATACGCCCGCGGACAGATGGAGCGTGATCCCGCCGGCATAGTCGAGCGTGCCGAGCCCGGTGAGCCAGCCGCTGCCGACCCAGCGCGCAACAGGCACATAGACCAGCAGCGACCAGCCAAGCGCAAAGCCCAGTGCCCAACCGAAGCGGGCGCGTCCGATCAGCGCGCCGGCGACGACCGTCGGCGCCGCTATGGCAAAAACGGTCTGGAGCAGCGCAAAGGCCGAATCCGAAATGGTGGTGCCTTCGCGGATGTCCGCCAGATTGCCGAGGAAGATATTGCCGAGCCCGCCGATCCAGGCCGATCCGGGGCCGAATGCGAGGCTGTACCCGAGCGCGACCCAGAGCAACGGGATGGCGGCGGCGATGACGAGCGGCGAAAGCGCTGCGGAAACGGCGGAGCGGGGCTGGGCGAGGCCGGCATGACGCAGTGCGAAGCCCGCGACGATGCCGAGCAGCGCGATCGGCGCGGCGGCGAGCACCCAGCCGGTGTCGCCGCTGTCGGGCGCGACGGTAAGCTGTGCCGCCGCCGGCGAGGCGGCCAGGCCGGCAAAACCGAGCGCCAAAAATGCCTTCAAGCCGTTACGCATCGTCCATCCCCGAATCTGGTTGGGCGTCCTGCTAGCGGAAACAGCGTTAAAAAGTCGCGAACTCCGGTCTCACGCCCAGCCTTCGAGCACCTGGTCGGGCGGCCGGTGGCCGTCCGCCCACATGCGGATATTGGTGATCACCTTTTCGCCCGTGGCTTCGCGCGCCTCGATTGTCGCCGACGCCATATGCGGCAGCAGCACGACATTGGCCAAGGCGAGCAGGCGCCGATCGACGGCGGGCTCGTGCGCATAGACATCGAGTCCCGCACCCGCGATCCGGCCCGCTTCGAGCGCATCGATCAGCGCGCCCTCATCGACGATCTCGCCGCGCGCGACGTTGATCAGCGATGTGCTGGGCTTCATCAGCGCGATCCGGGCCGCGTCGATCAGATTGTGCGTCTCCGCATTGTGCGGACAATTGATCGAGACGAAATCCGAGACACGGAGAAGCTCGTCCAGCGATTCGTCGAATGTCGCGTCCACCGCGCGTTCGACGACGTCGGGCAGGCGATGGCGGTTGTGATAGCGGATCGAGAGCCCGAAGCCGCGCGCGCGTAGCGCGATCGCCTGGCCGATCCGGCCCATGCCGACGATCCCCAGCGTCTTGCCGTGGATACGGTGCCCGAGCATCGCCGTCGGTGCCCAGCCTGCCCAATTGCCCGAACGAACCGTCCGTTCACCCTCGACCAGCCGGCGCGGGACCGAAAGCAGCAGGGCCATCGCCATGTCGGCCGCGTCCTGCGTCAGCACGCCGGGTGTGTTGGTGACGATGATGCCTTTGGCGCGCGCCGCCTTCAGATCGATATGATCGACGCCATTGCCGAAATTGGCGATCAGCTTCAGCGCCGGCCCCGCCGCGGCGATCAGCCCGGCGTCGATCTCGTCGGTCAGCGTCGGCACCAGCACATCGCAATCCGCCATCGTCGCGGCCAGTGCCGCGCGATCCAGCGGCCGGTCGTCGCGATTGAGCGTCGTCAGGAACAATTCGGTCATCCGCGCCTCGATCGGCTCGGGAAGGCGCCGGGTGACGGCCACCCTGGGTTTTTCGATGCGCTCGGACGGAGTCATGCGAACCGGCTAGGCGCGCTTCCATGTTCCCGTCAAGCGGTGCTAACGCTTGATGGTGCGCAGTGCTTTTGCCAGAAGGACGAGATGAGAGTTTTCGGGGGAAAAGCCGGGTTGCGCGTCGTGGCGACCTTTGTCGCGCCGGCGCTGGTTCTGCTGGGGGCGGATGCTGCCCTCGCGCAGAAGAAACCGCCATATTGGGCATCGATCACCGCCGCCAAGGCGCGGATGCGCACCGGGCCGGGGCGCAATTTTCCGGCGAGCTGGCTGTACCAGCGCGCGGGGCTGCCCGTGAAGGTGATCGAAACCTATCCCAATTGGCGCAAGGTCGAGGATCCCGACGGGACGCAGGGCTGGATGCAGGCCAATCTGCTGAGCGAAGACCGGACCGCGATGGTCATCGGTGAGGTCCGTACCTTGCGTGCGTCGCCCGACAATGCGGGCAAGGTCAACTGGCGCGCCGAACCCGGCGTGATCGGCAAGCTCTCCGAATGTGCCGAGGGCTGGTGCCGGATCGACGTCAACGGCCGCGCGGGTTTCGTCGAGGCGCGCTATCTTTGGGGCGCAGACGGAAAGTAGATCGCAACCGGCTCGGCTTCATCGTCATTGCGAGCGGAGCGAAGCAATCCAGGGTGCGGATGCATCCCTGGATTGCTTCGTCGCAATGCTCCTCGCAACGACGGAAAAGGAGAGTGAAGCTTAGTCGACCAGCTCGATCGCAACGGCTGTGGCTTCGCCGCCGCCGATGCACAAAGCCGCCACGCCCTTCTTGCCGCCGCGATTCTGCAGCGCCGCGATCAGCGTGGCGATGATGCGCGCGCCCGATGCGCCGATCGGGTGGCCGAGTGCGGTCGCGCCGCCATTCACATTCACCTTGTCGTGCGGAATGCCGAGATCGCGCATCGCGATCATCGAGACGCAGGCGAATGCTTCGTTGACTTCGAACAGGTCCACATCGCCGACGCTCCAGCCCGCCTTGTCGAGCGCCTTGGTGATCGCGCCGACCGGGGCGGTGGTGAATTTGGCGGGCTCATGCGCATGCGCGGCATGGGCGACGATGCGCGCGACGGGCTTGGCGCCGAGCTTGTCGGCGACGCTCTGGCGGCTCATCACCAGCGCGGCGGCGCCGTCGGAGATCGACGAGGCATTGGCGGCGGTGATCGTGCCGTCCTTGGCGAAAGCGGGCTTGAGCGTCGGGATCTTGGCGGCGTCGCCCTTCAGCGGCTGTTCGTCCTTGTCGACGGTCTCGACGCCCTTGCGGCCCTTGATCTCGACCGCGACGATCTCGCGATCGAACGCGCCGGAGGTCTGCGCGGCCTGGGCGCGGGTGAGCGAGGCGATAGCGTAATCGTCCTGCGCTTCGCGGGTGAACTGATATTCGCCGGCGGTCTCCTCGGCGAAGCTGCCCATTGCGCGGCCGGGCTCATAGGCGTCTTCCAGGCCGTCGAGGAACATATGATCCATCACGCGGTCATGGCCGATGCGCGCGCCGCCGCGATGCTTGGTCAGCAGATAGGGGGCGTTGGTCATGCTCTCCATGCCGCCCGCGATCAGCAGGTCGACCGATCCGGCCGCCAGCGCGTCGGCGGCCATGATCGCCGCCTGCATGCCCGATCCGCACATCTTGTTGACCGTCGTCGCCTCGACCGAATTGGGCAGGCCGGCCTTGAGTGCGGCCTGGCGGGCGGGGGCCTGGCCGAGGCCGGCGGGCAGCACGCAGCCCATATAGATGCGCTCGACCTGGTCGCCCGCGACTCCGGCGCGCCCGACCGCGGCCTTGACCGCCGTCGCGCCCAGATCGGTTGCGCTTGCGCCGGAAAGGCTGCCCTGGAAGCTTCCCATCGGGGTGCGGGCATAGGACAGGATGACGACGGGATCGGTGGTCATGATCAGCTTCCTCGTTTGATATCGTGCCGGCGACTTAAGACGTCGCCTTCGCAACTGCAACATCGTCGACCGTCCGAATGTTTTGCCCAAGCGTCCCAAGGGTTTCGGTCAATGGATGTTCTCTGAGCGGGCGGAGGGAGCCGAACAACAGGCCGATCTGCCGCACCGCATCGAAGCCCGCGAGTCGCGGCATCGCGATGCCGGTGCCGCCCAGCGATGCCGGCGCCACGGTGATGCCGATGCCCGCACGCACCATCGCCATCGCGCGATCGTCATTGGCGGAACGCAGGCTGAAGGGCGGGCGGACGCCGCGCTCGGTGAAATAGCGGCTCGTTTCCGCCAGCATCTCGCAGGATCGGCGCGCGATCATCGCTTCGCCCGCCACTTCCTCGGGTGAGACGCTGGCGCGCGCCGCGAGCGGATGGCGGGCGGGAAGGGCGAGTCGGTAATCCTCGGCGAACAGCGGCAGCGCCTCGAACCGTGTGTCGCCAGCGCGGATCAGCGTCAGCGCCAGGTCGATCCGGCCGTCGCCGAGCGCCGCGATCAGGCTGCGTTCGTCGCCTTCGGTGATCTCGATCGGATCTGCGCCGCGATACCGTGCGAGCGCAGCTTCGAGTGCGGCCGTGGACATGCTGAGCAGCACGCCGAGCCGGACGGGCTGGAGCGGCGCGGCGACGCCGGTCACGCTTTGCTCGGCAGCCCGGAATTCGCGCTCGATCGCGCGGGCATGGGTAAGCAGCCGGTTGCCCGCCTCGGTCAGCTGGACGCGGCGGTTGCTGCGCGCGAACAGCCGGGTGCCGAGCCGTTTTTCGAGCTCGGAGATCCCCGCCGACAAGGTCGGTTGCGTCACGTTGATCTGATTTGCCGCGCGCGTGAAGCTGCCGGCGTCGACCACGGCGAGGAACTGGCGCAGATGCGTGCGGCTGATCATAGATTTTATCTATGCGAGTGACGGATCAATTTCAATTTTTACGATAATGCTCGCCGGGCTATGACAGCGCAGCTGCCATGGGATAGCCTGCCCGCCAGGAGAGACACGCAATGACCGCCACCCCCGATTTCGATTTCGCGCTCGGCGAAAATGCCGAAATGATCCGTGAGAGCACGCGCCGCTTCGCCGAGGATCGCATCGCGCCCCTCGCCGCGAAGATCGACGCGGACGACTGGTTCCCGCGCGACCTCTGGCCCGAAATGGGCGCGCTCGGCCTGCACGGCATCACCGTCGAGGAAGCGGATGGCGGCCTGGGTCTCGGTTATCTCGAACATGTCATCGCGGTGGAGGAAGTCAGCCGGGCGTCGGCGTCGATCGGCCTGTCCTATGGCGCCCATTCCAATCTGTGCGTCAACCAGATCCGCCGCTGGGCCAATCCCGAGCAAAAGGCGAAATATCTGCCCAAGCTGATCTCGGGCGAACATGTCGGTTCGCTGGCGATGTCGGAGACGGGGGCGGGTTCCGACGTGGTCGGCATGAAGCTGCGCGCTGAGCAGCGCGATGGCGGCCATCTGCTCAACGGCACCAAATTCTGGATCACCAATGCGGCCTATGCCGACACTTTGGTGGTCTATGCCAAGACCGGAGAGGGATCGCGCGGCATCACCGCATTCCTGATCGAAAAGGATATGCCCGGTTTCTCGATCGGCCAGAAGCTCGACAAGATGGGCATGCGCGGTTCGCCGACGGCGGAACTGGTCTTCAACGACTGTTTCGTGCCCGACGACAATATCATGGGGCCGCTGAACGGCGGCGTCGGCGTGCTGATGTCGGGCCTCGATTATGAGCGCGCGGTGCTTGCGGGCATCCAGCTCGGCATCATGCAGGCCTGTCTCGACACCGTCATTCCCTATGTTCGTGAGCGCAAGCAGTTCGGCAAGCCGATCGGCGCGTTCCAGCTGATGCAGGCCAAGATCGCCGACATGTATGTCGCGCTGCAATCGGCGCGCGCCTATGTCTATGCGGTCGCGCGGTCTTGCGATGTCGGGCGTACGACGCGCTTCGATGCGGCGGGTGCGATCCTGCTGGCGTCGGAGAACGCGGTGAAGGTCGGACTGGAAGCGATCCAGGCGCTGGGCGGTGCGGGCTATACCAAGGACTGGCCGGTCGAGCGTTACATGCGCGATGCCAAGCTGCTCGATATCGGCGCCGGCACCAACGAGATCCGGCGCATGCTGATCGGTCGTGAACTGATCGGCGCTGCATGAACGACACCATCCTGACCGCGCTGCAATGGTATGGCGCGGCGGCCGGCGCGGTGGCGGCACTGATCGTGTCGCTCAACCTCGGGCGGCGGCCGACGGGATGGGCATTCGTGATTTTCGTGACCTCGTCGATCGCGCTGATCGGCTGGGGTTTCCTGCAGGACGAAAGCGAGGGGATCGGTGTGCAGAATGTCATTCTGCTCGTCATCAACCTGATCGGCGTCTGGCGTTATCTGATTATGGGCAAGGACCCCAAGGAGGACACGGCGTGAGCGCGCCCATATTGGACAGCAAGCTTTCCCCCGAGAGCGAGGGGTTTCGTGCCAATGCCGCGCATAATCGCGCCTTGGCCGACCAGCTTCATGCCGATGTCGCAAAAGCGGCGCTCGGCGGCGGTGCCTCGTCGCGCGAACGGCATGTGTCGCGTGGCAAGCTGCTGCCGCGCGACCGCGTCGAGCATCTGCTCGATCCCGGTTCGCCCTTTCTCGAGATCGGCCAGCTCGCGGCATGCGACATGTATGGGGGCGAGGTGCCCGGCGCCGGCATGATCGCCGGCATCGGCCGTGTCTCCGGCCGCCAGTGCATGATCGTCGCCAATGACGCGACGGTGAAGGGTGGCACCTATTATCCGATGACGGTGAAGAAGCATCTCCGCGCGCAGGAGATCGCCGAGGCCAACCGGCTGCCTTGCATCTATCTGGTCGACAGCGGCGGTGCCAATCTGCCGCACCAGGCGGAGGTCTTTCCCGACCGCGAGCATTTCGGGCGCATCTTCTTCAACCAGGCGAACATGTCCGCGCTCGGCATTCCGCAGATCGCCTGCGTGATGGGCAGCTGCACCGCGGGCGGCGCCTATGTGCCCGCAATGTCCGACGAGACCGTGATCGTCCGCAACCAGGGTACGATCTTCCTCGCCGGCCCGCCGCTGGTGAAGGCGGCGACGGGCGAAGTGATCAGTGCCGAGGATCTGGGCGGCGGCGATCTCCATGGCCGCAAGTCGGGCGTGGTCGATCATGTCGCGGAGAATGACGAACATGCGCTGACCATCGTGCGCGACATCGTCTCGACGCTGGGCGTGCCGCATGATCCGCGCGTGAATGTGGCCGAGCCGCGTGCACCGAAATTCGATCCCGAGGAGCTTTACGGCGTCATCCCGCAGGATGTGCGCGCGCCTTATGACGTGCACGAGGTGATCGCGCGGCTGGTCGACGGCAGCGAATTCCACGAGTTCAAGGCGCTGTACGGCACGTCGCTCGTCTGCGGCTTCGCGCATATCTGGGGCATTCCGGTCGCGATCCTCGCGAACAACGGCGTGCTGTTCAGCGAGTCCGCGGTGAAGGGCGCGCATTTCATCGAGCTTGCCTGCCAGCGCCGCATCCCCTTGCTGTTCCTCCAGAATATCTCGGGCTTCATGGTCGGCGGCAAGTACGAGGCCGAGGGCATCGCCAAGCATGGCGCCAAGCTGGTGACGGCGGTGGCGACCGCGACCGTGCCCAAGATCACCGTACTGATCGGCGGCAGTTTCGGCGCCGGCAATTACGGTATGTGCGGCCGCGCCTATAGCCCGCGTTTCCTGTTCACCTGGCCCAACAGCCGCATCTCGGTGATGGGCGGCGAGCAGGCGGCCTCGGTGCTCGCGACCGTTCACCGCGATGCCGACAAATGGACGCCCGAGGAAGCCGAGGCCTTCAAGGCGCCGGTGCGTCAGCGCTATGAGGATGAGGGCAATCCCTGGCACGCCACCGCGCGGCTATGGGATGACGGCATCATCGATCCGGCCCAGACCCGTGACGTGCTGGGCCTGGCTTTCTCCGCGACGCTCGAAGCGCCGATCGCCGATCGCCCGGCCTTCGGCGTGTTCCGGATGTGAGGACCGAAATATGACCCCAATCCTTCCGCTTTTGCTGCTTGCCGCCGCCCAGTCGGAAAAGCTGCCCCCCGCCAATCCGATCCCGCTCGACGGCAGCGAGGAAGCTGCGGTGATGGTGCCCGTCAACGGGATCTTCGCAGGCCTGACCGCACATGACGGCCAGGCGATCCTGGCGCAGGTCCGCCCCGAGGGCATGGCGACCGTCGCGGTCGAAAAGCCCGATGGCGGCCGTACGATCCGGCGGATGAGCTGGGCCGATTTCGCGGGCGGCATCAAGCCCGGCCCGCAGCGGCTGGAAGAGCGCATGACCAATCCCGCGATCGATATCGACGGCGATATCGCGATGGTGTGGGGGCGCTATGTTCTGCTGGTCGAGGGCAAGCCGCATCATTGCGGCGTCAATCATTTCGATATGTTGCGGGAGAACGGCCAGTGGAAGGTGCTGAACGTCACCTGGTCGCAACGCACAACCGGCTGCGAGGACTGACGTGATCCAATCCCTGCTCATCGCCAATCGCGGCGAGATCGCGTGCCGCATCATCCGCACCGCGCGTCGCCTCGGCATCCGCACCGTCGCCGTCTATTCGGACGCCGATGCGAAGGCGCTCCATGTCCGCGAGGCGGACGAAGCGGTGCATATCGGCCCGTCGATCGCGCGCGAATCCTACCTGATCGGCGAAAAGATCGTCGCGGCGGCCAGGGCGACCGGCGCCGAGGCGATCCATCCCGGCTATGGTTTCCTCTCCGAGAATGCGGAGTTCGCGCAATCGGTGATCGACGCCGGCCTCGTCTGGGTCGGTCCCAATCCCGCCAGCATCACCGCCATGGGTCTGAAGGATGCCGCGAAAGAACGGATGATCGCGGCCGGCGTGCCGGTCACACCCGGCTATCTGGGTGAGGATCAGGATCCCGATCGCCTCAAGGCGGAGGCCGATGCGATCGGCTATCCCGTGCTGATCAAGGCGGTCGCGGGCGGCGGCGGCAAGGGCATGCGTCGCGTCGATGCTGCGGCCGACTTTGCCGACGCGCTGCTGTCGTGCAAGCGCGAGGCGGCGTCGTCCTTCGGCGACGACCGCGTGCTGATCGAGAAATATATATTGAGCCCGCGCCATATCGAGGTGCAGGTGTTCGGCGACACGCATGGCGACGTCGTCCATCTGTTCGAGCGCGACTGTTCGCTGCAGCGCCGCCACCAGAAGGTGATCGAGGAAGCCCCGGCGCCCGGCATGGACGAAGCCACGCGCGAAGCGATCTGCGCGGCGGCGGTCAGGGCCGCGAAGGCGGTCGATTATGTTGGCGCCGGCACGATCGAATTCATCGCCGACGCCAGCGAAGGCCTGCGTGCCGACCGCATCTGGTTCATGGAGATGAACACCCGGCTGCAGGTCGAGCATCCGGTGACCGAGGAAATCACTGGCCAGGACCTGGTCGAATGGCAATTACGCGTCGCCAGCGGCGAGCCACTGCCCAGGCGTCAGGACGAACTGTCCATCGATGGCTGGGCCATGGAGGCACGGCTTTATGCCGAGGATCCGACGACCGGCTTCCTGCCGTCGACCGGGCCGCTGACGCGCTTCTCGCTCGACGCCTTCCATTCGGGTGCCCGCATCGACACCGGCGTCGTCGAGGGCGATGCGATCAGCCCATTTTACGATCCGATGATCGCCAAGATCATCTTTCACGGCGAGACGCGCGAGGAAGCGGCCGAGGGCGTTGCCGACGAACTGCTCAATCTTTCCATCTGGCCCGTCCGCACCAACGCGGCCTTCCTGGTGAAGCTGCTGCGCGATGACGCGTTTCTCTCCGGAAACGTGCAGACCGGTTATATCGGCGACAATCTCGAGCGGCTGACGGCAATCGATCCGCCGAACGATGGCGTTCTGAACAGCGCGGCCGAAGCGCTGCTTCCGGCCGAAGATACATCGGTCTGGAACCAGCGTTCCGGTTTCCGGTTGAACCGCGCTGCCGACAGGCGGTTGCGTCTGGCCGACGAAGCAGGTGCGCTGATCGAATTCGAAGCGGGACCGAGCTATGATCCGGTCTTCACCGATGTGATCGACGGTGTCGCCATCCATCCGATGCTGGGCAAGACCTATGCGTTCCGCCGCTACGAACCGCGCGGTTCGGCGGGAGGTGCCGGCGCATCCGATGGCGCGATCCTTTCCCCCATGCCTGGCCGTATCATTGCGGTCGACGTGGTCGCCGGCGCTTCGGTGACCAAGGGGCAGAAGCTCGTCACGCTCGAGGCGATGAAGATGGAGCATTCGCTGACCGCGCCCTTCGACGGGACGGTCGCCGAGCTCAATGCCGAGGTCGGTGGGCAAGTGTCCGAAGGGGCGCTGCTTGTCCGGATCGACAAGGCGGAATAGACATGGCCGGCGCGCTTCTTATGCGGGAAGCGGTTCGGGACGATCTGCCCGCGATCGTCGCACTGTTGGCCGATGACGCGAACGGTGCGTTGCGGGAAGATGCGCGGCTGCCGCTCGATCCCGGCTATGAAGCCGCCTTCGATGCGATCGCGTCCTTGCCCAACCAGGACCTGATCGTCGCCGAACGCGACGGACAGGTGATCGGCACGATGCAGCTCAGCTATCTGCCCGGCCTTTCCTATCGCGGGCGCTGGCGCGGGCAGGTCGAGGCGGTCCGCATCGCCAACGCCCCGCGCGGCCAGGGGCTGGGCAGCATCATGATCGCATGGGCGGTCGAGCGCTGCCGGGCACGCGGTTGCGGCATGGTCCAGCTCACATCGATGCGGAACAGGCCGGAGGCGCACCGCTTCTACGAGCGCCTGGGCTGGGAGAGGAGCCATTACGGCTTCAAATTGACTCTCGACTGACCCAAGGTTTGATGAGCGACGATTCGTCGAACCTTGGCAAAGCCCGCGCGGCGCTTGAGCGAGCCGATCTCGGATGCGTCAGCATCTTCGAGATCGCGCAAGAATGTTGAACCCTGCGCGCGCCAATTCTACGGACGCGCCGTAACGCTGAGGACTGACAGCAATGGCCGGACGATATTTCGACGAATGGTTGGTGGGCGACCGGATCGAGCACGAGATCCGCCGCACCGTCACCGAGACCGACAATCTGCTCTTCTCGACCATGACGCATAATCCGCAGCCGCTGCACCTGGACGTGGAAGCCGCAAAGGCGAGCCCGTTCGGCCAGATCCTGGTCAATGGTACCTTCACTTTCGCGCTGATGGTCGGCCTGTCGGTGGGCGACACCACATTGGGCACGCTTGTCGCCAATCTCGGCTATGACAAGGTGACGATGCCCAAGCCCGTCTTTATCGGCGACACGATGCGCGCGACCTCGCTGGTCGAAGAAGTCCGCGGCAGCCGTTCGCATGCCGATGCCGGCATCGTCACCTTCCTGCACGAACTGATCAACCAGCGCGACGAAGTCGTCTGTCGCTGCCTGCGCGCGGCCCTGCTTCGGAAGAAGCCGGCATGAGCCATCCCATTCCGTTCGTGTCGAGCGAAGTCGAGACACCCGTTCGAGCGAAGCCGAGAACGTTGAGCCTCGGCTTCGCTCGGCATAGTCCCTCGACTTCGCTCGGGACAAACGGTGGTGGAGGAACTGAATCATGAGATTGCGCTCGCTGCTCTTCGTGCCCGGCGACCGGCCGGAGCGTATGGAAAAGGCGCTGGACATGAGCGCCGACGCACTGATCCTCGATCTCGAAGATGCGGTTGCCGCCACCCGCAAGGACGAGGCGCGCGCGGCCATTCGCGCTTTTCTCGATCGCGACCGCATCGTGCCGCTGTTCGTGCGGATCAATCCGCTCGATTCGGGAATGGCCGATGACGATCTCGCCGCGGTGCTGCCCGGAAAGCCCGATGGCATCATGCTGCCCAAGGCGGAAGGAGCCGCGTCGCTCAAGGAGCTAGATTCCAAGCTCGACTGGGCGGGGGCGGACGGATGCCGCATCCTGCCCATCGCCAGCGAGACGGCCGCCGCGATCTTCCAGATGGGCACCTATGGCGGCGTCACGACGCGGCTTGCCGGGCTGACCTGGGGGGCGGAGGATTTGCCCGCCGCGATCGGCGCGTCCACCTCGCGTGAGGAGGATGGCAGCTATACGCCGCCCTATCAGCTGGCACGGTCGTTGACCTTGTTCGGCGCGGCTGCCGCGGGCGTTGCGCCGATCGAGACGGTCTATCCCGCATTCAAGGATCTCGACGGGCTCGCCGCCTATGCCGCGCGCGCGCGGCGCGACGGCTTTACCGGCATGATGGCGATCCATCCGACGCAGATCCCGGTGATCAATGCCGCTTTCACGCCGAGCGAGGCCGAAGTGGCGCATGCCCGCGCGGTGATCGCAGCATTCGCGGCGAACCCGGATGCAGGCGCATTGTCGCTCGACGGCAAGATGATCGACAGGCCGCATGTGAAGCAGGCCGAGCGGATCGTTGCGCAGGCGGGCGGGTAGGTGTTGATCGGCCGTTCCGAGACACGTCACCCCAGCGAAAGCTGGGGGCTCCCGACAGAATGGGCGCGATCTGGTTGGCAGACCCCAGCTTTCGCTGGGGTGACGCGCTAGGGCTATGTCAGAAGACTGGCTGCCATTGGCCGGCTTCGCGCTCGGCGCGATTTTCGGCAGCTTCATCGCGGTGCTCGTCACGCGCTGGCCGCGCGGCCAGTCGACAGGCGGTCGCTCTGGCTGCGAATCCTGTGGCCGGGTGCTCGGGCCGCTCGAACTGGTGCCGCTGCTGAGCTTCCTCGTGCAGCAGGGGCGCTGCAAGGGATGCGGCGCCCGGATCGACGGCCGACTGATCGCAATCGAGCTGGCGGCGGCACTGATCGGCGCCAGTGCCCTGTTCGTCTCGCCCGATCTGGTCGGCCTGTCCGGTGCGATCTTCGGCTGGTTCCTGCTCGCGCTCGCCGTGCTCGATGTCGAGCATTTCTGGCTGCCCGATCATCTGACCCTGCCGCTGATGGCGATCGGTATCGTCGCCGCGGCGCTGCTCCAGCCCGATCAGGCCTATGCGCGGATCATCGGTGCGCTTGCCGGCTATGTCGGATTGTCGCTGATTGCCTGGACCTACAAGACGCTGCGCCGTCGCGAGGGGCTGGGCGGCGGCGATCCCAAATTGCTGGCCGGGATCGGCGCCTGGCTCGGCTGGCAGGCATTGCCGTTCGTGTTGCTGCTCGCCTGTCTCGCCGGGCTGGCGACAGTGCTGGGGCACAGGGCGCGGGGCGGGGTGGTGACGGGATCGACGCGCATCGCGCTTGGCGCGCTTCTCGCCATCGCTGCTTGGCCACTCTGGCTGCTGTGGCAGGGTAGCGCCCCGATGCTTTGATTCGACAAGATCGGCGATCCGCGTCAAACTCAGTCCCAAATCGAAACGGGAGTGGGCGATGCAGGCGGTTCTTGAGGCGCAACGCGCGGCATTCATGGCCGAGCTGCCGGTCTCGATCGCAGTGCGCAAGGACCGGCTGAAACGCTGCATCGCGCTGCTTGTCGAAAACAGCGATGCCCTGTGCGACGCGCTGTCCGACGATTTCGGCCATCGCAGCCGCGAACAATCGATGATCACCGATATCGTCGCGTCGATCCGCGCGCTCAAACATGCCATCCGCCATGTCGATGGCTGGGCCCGCCCCGAAAAGCGCAAGCTCGACTTTCCGCTTGGCCTGCTCGGTGCCCGCGCGCGCGTCGAATATCAGCCAAAGGGCGTGATCGGCGTGATCGCACCGTGGAACTTCCCGGTGCAACTGACCATGGGGCCGATCGGTGGCGCATTTGCCGCGGGCAACCGCGTCATGGTCAAATCCTCGGAATATACGCCGGGCGTCGCCGCGCTGCTCGAAGACCTTGCACCGCGCTATTTCCAGCCGACCGAACTGGCCTTTTTCTCGGGCGGTCCGGAGGTTGGAAAAGCGTTCTCGGCGCTTCCCTTCGACCATCTTATATTCACCGGCGCGACGGCGGTCGGCCGCCATATCCTGCACGCCGCCGCCGACAGCCTGACGCCCGTCACGCTCGAACTGGGGGGCAAATCGCCGACGATCATCGGGCGCGGCGCCGATATCGCCCAGGCGTCGGAGCGAATCGCGCTCGGCAAGATGCTCAATGCCGGCCAGATCTGCCTGGCGCCCGATTATCTGCTCGTGCCCGAGGACAAGGAAGCGGCGATGGTCGAGGGCATCTGCGCCGCCGCATCGTCGCTTTATCCCAGCTTGCTGGCCAATCCCGACTATACGTCGGTGGTGAATGGCCGGCATGTGACCCGGCTCAAGGGGTATCTGGACGATGCCCGCGCCAAGGGCGCCGAGGTGATCGAGGTCAATCCGGCCAATGAGGATTTCGCCGCGTCGAACGGGCAGAAGATGCCGCTCCATATCGTCCGAAATGTCAGCGACGATATGGCGGTGATGCAGGAGGAGATTTTCGGGCCGATCCTGCCGGTGAAGACCTATCGCGAGGTCGGCGAGGCGATCGATTACGTCAACGCGCATGACCGGCCGCTCGGCCTTTATTATTTCGGCACCGACGGGGCCGAGGAGCGGACCGTGCTCGACCGGACGATCTCGGGCGGGGTGACCGTCAACGACGTCATCTTCCACGTCTCGATGGAAGACCTGCCCTTTGGCGGCGTCGGCCCCTCGGGCATGGGCAGCTATCATGGCCAGGATGGTTTCCGGACCTTCAGCCATGCCAAGAGCGTCTATCGCCAGCCGAAGATCGATGTCGCGAAACTGGCCGGCCTCAAGCCGCCCTATGGCAAGGGCGCGAGAGCCGCGATCGCGCGCGATTTGAAAAAATAGGGCGCAATATCCACCCGGATGTCGCTCCAGCGAAAGCTGGAGCCTATGCAGGCTTTCAAGCGCACCGATGCTGGATGCATCGCATGGGCTCCAGCTTTCGCTGGAGCGACGGCATTTGTCCTACCGTTCGCTTACCGCACGACCCCGCGGAACATCAGCCGCCCGGCGCTGCCGGTGGCGGGATTGAGTGTCCAGCGGACATGAGTGACGTCCTCGGGCCGCGCGCTTCGGATGCTGCCGTCGCGTTCGGTGACCTTCAATTGGCTGAGTTGTCCCCAGCGTCGACCGCCATCGATGGAAACCACCGCGCTGGGATCCGAGGTGCCCTGATAGGCGACGGCCGCGGGCATCGGGTTGGTCACGACGAAATCGCCGATCGAGCGCGTGCCGACGCTGCGATAATTGAGCATGAAGACCAGCCGGTCGCCCGGCGACATTCGCCCCGGCGGTTCCAGCACGACGCGGTTGCGGCCCTGGGTGCCTGTCGACGTCTTCTCAACGAACACCGTGCTCGTGAGCGACACCGGATCGGCCGCCAGCGCGGTGCCGGGAACGATCAGGCCAAGGGCAAACAGAAAGGGCTTCTTCATGCGGTCTCCGTCGATCGATACTCAATCGGTGGACGGCGCGCGTGCGGATGCGGCGGGCGCAGGGCCCGCGGCGATCCGGTCAGACTTCGAAATCCCCCGTGGGGCGAACCCCAGAACCGGGATGCCAGAAATTGGAAAACAAAGGATTAACCCTGTTATCACCCCAACTTCGCCGCCGAGTTCGCTGATGACAGCGCGGATGCGCAGGGCTAGGTTTCGGGGGATGGAGAGCAGGGAGAAAAACCAGCAGAATGAAGGCGTCGAAACGCCGCATGGTCACCCTCATCGCGTGGATTGGCATCGCGACCGGCTGCTTGCCGCGCTGACGCTGATCGCCGGGATCGGCCTGTTGCTGGGGCTGCCCTTCGCATTGCGCGCCGGATCCGAATTCTTCCTGCCCGTCACCGCTTCGCTGGTGATCGCGATCGCGATGGTGCCAGGGCTCGAATGGCTGCAACGCCGCGGCCTGCCTTCGTCGCTGGCGGCTTTGTTGTGCGTGCTGCTGTTCCTGGTCGCCGCGAATCTCGTGCTTGTCTCGATCGTCGTGCCGGCCGCCGAATGGTTCCGCGTGCTGCCCGAACGAATCGGCCTGATTCAGGCGAATCTTGCGCCGCTGATCGATTTCTATTCGAATCTGCAGCGCTTCATCGACGACAGCATCGCGATGATCGCGAGCGGCCCGGTGGCGGCGGCGCAGACCGTGGCGGTCACGGCGCCACGCTCGCTGCTCGATCTGGTCGCGACGTCCGCGCCATATGCGCTGATCCAGATGTTCTTCGCGCTGCTGCTGATCTATTTTTTCCTCGCCGGATGGACGCGCCTGCGTGAGCGCACCATCACCAGCCGCGGCAGTTTCGACGGCGCGCTCGCGACGGCGCGGGTGATCCAGAATCTGGTCGACGCGACATCGGCCTATCTCGGGACGATCACCGCGATCAATCTGGTGCTCGGCCTGTGCGTCGCGCTCGCGCTCTATCTGGTCGGCATGCCGTCGCCGCTGATGTGGGGCGGTATCGTCGCGCTGCTCAACTACATTCCCTATCTCGGACCGATTCTGGCGGCGCTGCTGCTCGCCATGGGCGGACTGATGACCTTTTCGGATCTGTGGTGGGCATTGCTGCCGGCGGTCATCCAGATTCTGTTCCACCTGATTGAGGCCAATGTGATCACGCCGATGGTGGTGGGGCGGCGCCTCACGATCAATCCTCTGCTGATTCTGATCTCGTTGAGCTTCTGGGGATGGGTGTGGGGCACGCCCGGCGCATTGCTGGCCGTGCCTTTGCTGATCATCGTCAAGACGGTGATGGCCGCCGCCGGACGCCCGGATATCGCGGGTTTCCTGTTCGAGGAAGGCACGCTGACCCATGCCGAAGACGAGGTTCAGGAGGTCTATCCAACAAGCTCTGTTTGAGGCGCTTGACAGGTACCGATGCCTCGCCTAGTTGCCACGCCTCACCGCGCAAGCGGGTGTAGCTCAGTTGGTTAGAGCGCCGGCCTGTCACGCCGGAGGTCGCGGGTTCGAGCCCCGTCACTCGCGCCACCTTTTCAAGGACTTATGAAAAGGTTTGGCGCAGTCCGCCGGGGTGAGGATACCCCGGACAAGCATCAGTCAGACACGAGACCGCAGAGCGGCCCGTCACGCGATCGACCGTGGATTTCGTTCGCTAGGGTCTGATCCAGCTGGGTCGACTTGAGCCGCGTCATTCCCGCGTTCGCGCATTGGTGTCCGGGATTCTGGAAAGATGGCGGCCCGGCGATTCGGACAGATGCGACCTCATCTTTAGCGCTCTTCTGAACCCGCACATCCTGAGGAAAGACTGAGTAGCTGCGCAGCAGCGTATCGAAGGCTTGTCTCGAAGGACGCTGGATGCATGGTGCGTCCTTCGAGGCACCGTTTCGCCAGGCTCAACGGTTCCTCAGGATGTGCGGGTCTGTGGGTGTGCCGGGAATATGGACGGCAAATCCTGTCTCAACACCCGGTGACCCCGTGCATCCCCCGGAGCTATCAGGCTTCATGCTGCAGACCCGCAACAAATCCCGGACACCTGTGCGCTTTCTCGGGAATGACAGTGCAAAGGAAGCCTCGATCCGGGCGAATCAATATCTAGAGCAAGCTGCGCGAAATGTGAATCGCGCGGCTTGCTCTAGCTATTTGTGATCGCATCGTTTTTGCGGAAAACCGGTTCCCGCTTTTCCGCACGATGCTCTAGGCACTGGTTCTGATCGTGAGCCGACCAGTGAGGCCGGCCATCTCGAAGGCGCTCAATCGCGCCAGCGGCCGAGTTCCATCCAGCGCAGCATGCGTCGCATCGGAAAGATCCACAGCCAGGCAAGGCCCATGGCGAGGAACGCGATTCCCTGTGCCCAGACGGGCAGGGCGACGGCCTCGACCAATGTGACGGTGATCACGCACCACAGGACCAGGATCAGCAGGATCAGCAGCATTCCGACAGGCTTGCGCCAGCTTGGTGTCATGTCGGTGGTCCAATCCATTCCAGTTCGGTGACGATCGCGTGGAGCGGCACATCCCATGGATCGGTCGGGATTGCATCCATTTCCTGGCATGCCCAGGCAATGCCGATTCGCCGCGCATGGGGCGTTTCCGCAAAATAGCGATCGTAGAATCCGGCACCCTGGCCGAGCCGGCCGAGTGTGCGATCGAATCCGACGAGCGGTGCGAGAATCAGGTCCGGGACGACGCCGACGTCGGTGTCGGGCTGTGCCAGCCCGGCCCAACCGGCTGTCAGCGCGTCGCCGGGGCGCCATGGCGCGAAGTGCATGGCACTATCGCGGGCGGTGACGATGGGCAGCGCGGTGGCGCGACCGAGCGCCGCGGCGCGTTCGAGCGCGGCCTGTACGGGAAATTCGCTGCCGAGCGGCATATAGCCCGCGACGCATCGTGCCTGCGCGATCTCCCCTTCGAGCAGCCGTGCGACCGCGTCGGCGGCGGTCATGCGATCCGAATCGTCGAGCGCCGCGACAAACGAATCGCGTCGCGCGCGCAATGCTGCGCGGATCGGCCGTTTATCGGTCATTGGGGCTGGAGTGGTTGGCGGGACCACCGTGACCGTTTGCCGGAATATCCTCTGACGCCGTTAACGTCAGGTGGGGACCATATAAGACAGACCTGGATCTGCTCAGGGACAGCCCCCATGGATGGATAATCGCCTCAGGGATGTTCAAAGGCTCGTATCGGGCAGTGCCCGCCACTTTCCAATCTAGGGATTGCCGGGATCACCCTCAAGCCTTTCCGCCAGACTTTCGAGCCGGGCGGCGAGCTTTTCGATGATCGGCGCGAAATCCGGCTGATAAATGGCCGGTTTCTGTGGCTCGGCCGCCAGCGGGGCGGGGTGGGCGGCGGCAGGCGCTGCGCCCTTGTCGTTGAGTTCGTCGGCCAGCAGCAGCGCCGCGAGCAGCAATTGCCGCGTTTCGTTGATGCCGCCGACCGCGCGCTCGGCGTCCTGCGCCTTGGCGTCGACAAGCCCGGCGATGCGGCGAAGATGCTCTTCTTCGCCGTCGCGACAATGAACGGAGTAGCTGCGCCCCCCGATCTGGATCGATACTTCGGCCATCCCCTCAGCCTTTCGCGATGATTCCGTCGAGTGCGGCGATCGCGGCCTCCACGCGCGTCTTGAGCCGATCGTGCCGATCCTGCAGCGAACGATGGGCGCTTTCGTCCACCATGTTCGTTTCGATGGCGGGCACGGCGGGACTGACGGCGGACGCCTCGACCCGCGCCAGCGCCCGTTCCATCCGTCCTATTGCGAGGATAAGCCGGTCTTCTGACATTCTGTGTGAAATACCACGGCTGCGCCGGGGAGCAAGTGTGGCAGAAACATGACAGGCGGCCGGCCCCGGCAGGTTGACGCCTCGGCGCTCAGCAGACAAAGGAACCGCGCGGCGCGACTCGGCGTCTGCGCCATCGACCCTTTCCGGGCCCATCGGGGAAAATCATGACTGTCTCGCCTCGCGAACTCGCCAACGCCATCCGGGCGCTGTCGATGGATGCCGTGCAGGCGGCGAATTCCGGCCATCCCGGCATGCCGATGGGCATGGCGGACGTCGCGACGGTGCTGTTCACCCGCTATCTCAAGTTCGATCCGCAAGCGCCCAAATGGGCGGACCGCGACCGGTTCGTGCTGTCGGCGGGCCATGGCTCGATGCTGGCCTATTCGCTGCTCCATCTCACCGGTTACGCGCGTCCCACGCTCGACGACATCCGCAATTTCCGCCAGCTCGGCAGCCCTTGCGCGGGGCATCCCGAGAATTTCGAGCTGGCCGGGATCGAGACGACCACCGGGCCGCTGGGCCAGGGGCTCGCGACCGCGGTGGGCATGGCGCTGGCCGAACGGCATTTGAACGCCGGCTTTGGCGACGATGTCGTCGATCATCACACCTGGGTGATCGCCGGCGACGGCTGCCTGATGGAAGGAATCAATCACGAAGCGGTCGGCCTTGCCGGTCATCTTGGCCTGGGCCGCCTGATCGTGCTGTGGGACGATAATCGCATCACCATCGACGGTGCGGTGAACCTGTCGTCGAGCGAGGACGTGCAGGCGCGCTACGACGCATCGGGCTGGCACACCGTCGCGTGCGACGGCCATGACATGGACGATATTGCGCGCGCTTTCGATGCCGCGCTCGCCGATCCGCGTCCGTCGCTGGTCCGCTGCCGCACCATTATCGGCAAAGGCGCGCCTAACAAGCAGGGCACCTCTGCCACCCATGGCAGTCCGCTGGGTGCCGAGGAAATCGCGGCCGCGCGCGAGACTCTGGGCTGGAGCTGGCCGCCTTTCGAAGTGCCGCAAGACATTCGCGACGAATGGCTGAAGGCCGGCGTACGCGGCGCCGATGCGCGCACGGCGTGGGAAGGCCGCCTGGCCGGCCATGCCGATCGCGGCGAGTTCGAACGGCGCATGGCGGGCATCCTGCCCGAAGGCGCTGCGATCAAGACCTATATCGATGGCCTGATCGCCGATCCCAAGACCGTCGCGACGCGCAAGGCGTCCGAAATGGCGCTGGAGGCGATCAACGCCGTCGTACCGGAAACGATCGGCGGTTCGGCGGATCTCACCGGATCCAACAACACCAAGACCAAGTCAACGGGCCCGCTGACCCGCGACGATTATTCGGGCCGCTATGTCTATTACGGCATTCGCGAGTTCGGCATGTCCGCGGCGATGAACGGCATGGCGCTGCATGGCGGCGTCATTCCCTATGGCGGCACTTTCCTGGTCTTTTCCGATTATTGCCGGCCGGCGATCCGGCTGTCGGCGCTCCAGCAGATCCGCGTCGTCTATGTGATGACGCATGATTCGATCGGTCTCGGCGAAGACGGCCCGACCCATCAGCCGGTCGAGCATGTGATGTCGCTGCGCCTCATCCCCAATCTCGACGTGTATCGCCCGTGCGATGTGGTCGAGACCGCCGAATGCTGGGCGCTCTCGCTCGAAAAGGCCGACGGTCCGTCGCTGCTCGCACTGACCCGCCAGAATCTGCCGCAGCTCCGCACCGATGCGCGCGAGAATTACAGCGCAAAGGGCGCGTACCGGCTCGTCGCGGCCGAGGCCGCGCGCCGCGTGGTGCTCATCGCCAGCGGTTCGGAAGTCGAGATAGCGGTCGCGGTGCGCACGGCGCTCGAAGCCCAGGGCATCGGCGCAGACGTCGTCTCGATGCCATGCTGGTCGCGTTTCGATGCGCAGCCGGCCGAGTATCGCCGCGACGTGCTGCCCGACGGCGTGCTGCGCGTTTCGATCGAGGCGGGCTCCACCATGGGGTGGGAACGCTACACGGGAATTGACGGGCTGCGCTTCGGCATGGAGAGCTTCGGCGCCTCCGCACCTGCGGAAGTGCTGTACGACCATTTCGGGCTGACCGCGCCCAAGATCGCGCCGCAAATCCTGGCGGCGCTCAACGACCGAGCATGATGTTCACCGGCCCCAGCGGCCGGGCGGGTCTTCAACGAGGAGTATGACATGGCAGTCAAGGTTGCGATCAACGGTTTCGGACGCATCGGACGCCTGGTGGCACGCGCGATCCTCGAGCGTGGCGGCGGCGAGCTCGAACTGGTTGCGATCAACGACCTGGCGGACGCCAAGTCGAACGCGCAGCTGTTCAAGCGCGATTCGGTCCATGGCCCCTATCCGGGCACCGTCGAAGTCGACGGCAACGACATCGTCGTCGATGGCAAGCGCATCCGCGTCACCGCCGAACGCGATCCGGCGAACCTGCCGCACGCCGATCTGGGCGTCGATATCGCGCTGGAATGCACCGGTTTCTTCACCGACCGCGAAAGCGCGCAGAAGCATCTCGATGCCGGCGCCAAGCGCGTGCTGATCTCGGCGCCCGCCAAGGGCGTCGACCTGACCGTCGTCTATGGCGTGAACAACGACAAGCTGACCGCCGAGCACACCATCGTCTCGAACGCGTCGTGCACGACCAACTGCCTGGCGCCCGTCGCCAAGGTGCTCAACGATTCGATCGGCATCGAACGCGGTCTGATGACGACGATCCACGCCTATACCAACGATCAGAAGATCCTCGACCAGATCCACAGCGATCCGCGCCGTGCGCGTGCCGCCGCGATGTCGATGATCCCGACTACCACCGGCGCCGCGCGTGCGGTGGGTGAGGTGCTGCCCGAACTGAAGGGCAAGCTCGACGGATCTTCGGTCCGCGTGCCGACGCCCAACGTCTCGCTGGTCGACCTGACCTTCACGCCGAGCCGCGACACCACGCGCGACGAGGTCAATGCGATCCTCAAGGCGGCGTCGGAGAGTGGCCCGCTCAAGGGCATTCTCGCCTTCACCGACGAGCCCCTGGTCTCGATCGACCTCAACCACAACCCCGCAAGCTCGACCGTCGATAGCCTCGAGACTGCGGTGATCGAGGGCAAGCTGGTCCGCGTCGTTTCCTGGTACGACAATGAATGGGGCTTCTCCAACCGCATGGTTGACACCGCGACCGCGATGGCGGCGCTGATCTGACGATGGCCGGCCGCCTGCTGGGCATTGCGCGCCATGGGCGGCCGCGCGGACCGATCGAGACTGTGGAATCCGTCCATGTCTCGATCGATGGCGGAATTGACGGCGATTTCCGCGGGACGGTGAAGCCGGGCGGCAAGGGACGGCGACAAGTCTCGCTGATCCGCAAGGACGACTGGGCGGCCGCCAATGCCGAACTTGGCACCGAGATCGACTGGTTCGCGCGCCGCGCCAATCTGCTGGTCGAAGGCATCGCGCTGTTCGAAGCCGAAGGCGCGATCGTGCGGATCGGCGATGATCTGAAGCTGCTGATCACACAGGAATGCGATCCGTGCAGCCGCATGGACGAGATATCGCCAGGCTTGAAAACGGCATTGACGCCGGGCTGGCGCGGTGGTGCGCTGGCGCGCGTGATCGTCCCCGGAGAGATCCGGGTCGGCGACCCAATTGAAATCGAAATCGGAGACACATGATGGCGGCGTATCGGACGATGGACGAGATGGGCGACATCGCCGGCAAGCGCGTGCTTGTGCGTGAGGATCTGAACGTGCCCGTGGCCGATGGCCGTGTGACCGACGATACCCGGATGCGTGCGACGCTGCCCACCGTGACTGAGCTTGCCGATCGCGGGGCGATCGTCCTGGTCCTGGCGCATTTCGGACGGCCCAAGGGGCAGATCCACCCGACCATGTCGTTGGCGCTGCTGACGCGCGCCTATGCTGGGGTGCTTGGCCGCGAAGTCCGCTTCATCCCCGATTGCCAGGGTGAGATCGCCCAGTCCGCCGTGGCGGGCATGAATCCGGGCGAGATCGCGATCCTCGAAAATACGCGCTTCCACGCCGGCGAAGAGAAGAACGATCCCGAGCTGGTCGCTGGCATGGCCGCGCTCGGCGACTTCTACGTCAACGACGCTTTCTCCGCGGCGCACCGCGCCCATGCCTCGACCGAGGGGCTGGCACGCGCCTTGCCCGCCTTTGCCGGACGCCAGATGGAGGCCGAGCTCGACGCGCTCGGCAAGGCGCTGGGCAATCCCGAGCATCCGGTGGCTGCGGTCGTCGGTGGCGCCAAGGTTTCGACCAAGCTCGACGTGCTGCGCCATCTGGTCGCCAAGGTCGATCACCTGATCATCGGCGGCGGCATGGCCAATACCTTCCTGGCCGCGCGCGGCGTCGATGTCGGCAAGTCGCTGTGCGAGCACGATCTGACCGGCACCGCTGAGGAGATCCTCGACGCGGCGGACAAGGCGAACTGCACCGTCCATCTGCCCTATGACGTCGTCGTCGCGACCCAGTTCGCACCCAATCCGCCGACGCGCACCGTCAATGTCCACGAAGTCGCTGCCGACGAGATGATCCTCGACGTCGGCCCTGCCGCGGTCGAGGCGCTCGCGGATGTGCTCAAGACCTGCCGGACCCTGGTGTGGAACGGCCCGATGGGCGCGTTCGAAACCCCGCCTTTCGACACCGCGACCGTCGCGCTGGCGCGTACCGCCGCCGCGCTCACCAAGGAAGGCTCGCTGGTGTCGGTCGCCGGGGGCGGGGACACCGTCGCCGCGCTCAACCATGCAGGCGTCGCCGGGGATTTCACATTCGTATCGACCGCCGGTGGCGCTTTCCTCGAATGGATGGAGGGCAAGGTGCTGCCCGGCGTGGCGGCGCTCTCGCCGCGTTGAGACTCTTTTCAGGCGTTCGTCGATAAGGCGAATGCCCGTGCTGGCGCGGCCGCTCGTCGCGCGGTCGTTGCCGATGCCGATTCGCGCGGCTATCAGCCGCGGCAGACTCGTTTGTACGATAGAGGATAATTCATGCAGACCTCCGAAATGACCACCCGGATCGCTCAGGGGCAGGGCTTTATCGCCGCGCTCGACCAGAGCGGCGGATCGACCCCCAAGGCACTGAAGGGCTATGGCGTCGAAGAGGGGGCGTGGTCGACCGACGAGGAGATGTTCGGCCTGATCCACGCCATGCGCAGCCGCATCATCACCTCGCCCTGCTTCAATGGTGAGAAGGTGCTCGGCGCGATCCTGTTCGAACGCACGATGGACGGCCAGGTCGATGGCAAGCCGACCCCTCAGGCGCTGATCGAGCGCGGCGTGGTGCCGTTCATCAAGATCGACAAGGGGCTGGAGGACGAGAAGAACGGCGTCCAGCTGATGAAGCCGATGCCCGAGCTCGACGTGCTGCTCGCCCGTGCCAAGAGCCTTGGCGTGTTCGGCACCAAGGAACGTTCGGTGATCAACCTCGCCAACCGCGAAGGCATCGCCGCAATCGTGGCGCAGCAGTTCGAAGTCGCGCAGCAGGTGCTCGCTGGCGGCCTCGTGCCGATGATCGAGCCCGAAGTGAACATCAAGAGCGCCGAGCGCGCGGGCGCCGACCAGATCCTGCTCGAGGAGACCCTCAAGGCGCTGGACGCGATGCCGGGCGACGACAAGGTGATGCTCAAGCTCTCGATCCCGGAAAAGGCCGGCCTGTTCGATCCGCTGGTCGATCATCCGCGCGTGCTGCGCGTCGTCGCGCTTTCGGGTGGCTTTGCGCGTCCCGAGGCATGCGTCGAGCTCGCGAAGAATCGCGGCATGATCGCGAGCTTCAGCCGCGCGCTGCTGCAGGATCTGCGCCACCAGATGAGCGACGACGAATTTGACGGCTCGCTGGGCGGCGCGATCGACGAGATCCACCGCGCCTCGACCGAGAAGTCGCTCGTCGCGGCCTGATGGGCCCCGGGCTCGCCGGCCTTATGCCGGCGGGCTCTCCCGGCGCGGGAATTGCTTAGAATCCGCCGTCGAATTTGAAGGTGAAGCGATAGTCGCGCGGCTTGATCCGCTTGATATATTTCCCCGGCGCGACCGAGACGAGCGTCAGCGCGCCGTCCGCCACCTGCACGGGTTTGCCCGGGACCAGGTCGAACGTGCGTTTCCATCGGCCGCCGCGCACCGTGGCGCGCAGCACCACGCGTCCGGCCCAGACACAGTCCGCATTTGCGGGACAGCGGCTGTCCTCGATCACGCGTTCGGGCCGTACCGTGATGCCGTCGACATAGACCGACTGCCCCAGCCGGGCCGGCCCTTCATGCGGTCGCGCGGATGCGCTGGTCGCGCAGAGGGCGAGCAGCGGCAGGACGGAGAGGCGAAGCATCATGGTCATGCCCCACTCTCTACAGCGCGTGCCTGAGCGGCATGTGAACGCGATACGGCTTCCGCAAAGCGCGCCGGCACGATAGGGCGGCGGGATGGAAGAAAACGACATCGTACTGGATCCCGGTTTTGCGTCGCGCTTCGAGCGCGATCAGCGGCGGCCGCCTTGCCAGCTCTATCTGATCTCGCCGCTCGATGTCGGCGGGAACTTCCCCGAACGCCTCGCGCGTGCACTGGATGCCGGGCCGGTTGCCGCCTTCCAGTTCCGCGTGAAGGATATCGATCAGCATGCGGCGACGCGCCTGGCCGAACCGCTGCAACGCATCTGCGCGGATCGCGACGTCGCTTTCATCGTCAATGACAGTGTCAGCCTGGCCAAGCGGATCGGCGCCGACGGTGTGCATCTGGGGCAGGGGGACGGCGATGCACGCGATGCGCGCACCGAACTCGGCCCATCGGTCCAGATCGGCGTGACCTGCCATGACAGCCGTCATCTGGCGATGGAGGCCGGAGAGGCGGGCGTCGACTATGTCGCGTTCGGGGCTTTCTATCCCACTGCGACCAAGGAGACGCGGCATCGCCCCGATCCGTCGATCCTGAGCTGGTGGACGACTCTGTTCGAGCTGCCATGCGTCGCGATCGGCGGAATCACCCCCGAAAATGCGCCTCCACTCATTGCGGCCGGCGCCGACTTCCTGGCCGTCAGCGGGGCAATCTGGAACGTCGCCGGCGGAGAAGCCGACGCGATCAAGGCATTTGAAGCGGTTCTGAAGCGGTAACGCGCTTACGAAGCCGGAGCTCGAACCCCGGCTTCGCACATCACGTCATTTGGTCGATTTTGGGGATTTGGCCGATGTGGAGCCGGCCCCGTTCGAGCGTTGGCTGAGCTTCGTCGCGCCATAGGCTGTCGCCGCCGCGGCAGCGACGACGCCTGCACCGACGGCCGCCGCGGTCCAGGGATTTTCCTTCGCGGCGTTCACGGCAGTGTCGAGATATTCCTTGCCCTTTTCGAGCACGGCATCGAACTGCGAATGATCTTGCGCAACCGCGCCGGAGGATGTGTCGAGCGTACCGGTTTCTATCGTCGCCATGGCGTGTCTCCCATCTGGAACTGCACCGGCCTCAACGCACCGGTTCGCTGAAATGTCCCTGCCGCGCGATGGGCGGTTGCCGATTTACGGCAGGGACCTTTCGGATGGAATTATAGCTGGCCGAGCATGTGTTCGGCGGAGCTCACCCGATATTCGCCGGGTGCTTCGATGTTCAGTTCCTCGACGACGCCGTCATTGACGATCATCGAGAAACGCTGGCCGCGCTGACCCAGGCCGAACTTGGAGCCGTCCATTTCGAGACCCACGGCCTTGGCGAAATCGCCATTGCCGTCGGCGAGCATCGTCACGGCATTGTCGGCGCCTGCCGACTTGCTCCACGCGCCCATCACGAACGCGTCGTTGACGGCGGTGCAGGCAATGGCGTCGACGCCCTTCGCCTTCAGCTCTTCGGCCTTTTCGACATAGCTCGGCAGGTGCCGGGCGGAGCAGGTCGGCGTGAAAGCGCCGGGAACCGAGAAGAGCGCGACCTTGCGGCCCTTGAAGAAGCCGTTGGTGTCGACCTGTTCCAGGCCCTGTTCGCCGGGAATGGTGAAGTTGACATCGGGAAGCGTGTCGCCGGGCTTGATCGTCATCGCATGTTCTCCTTGGCAAATAGGTTCCGAAAACCGGCGGGGCGTTCAGCACCCGCATTGGCCGGTCGCCGCCAGCGCTCTATAGGGTGCGACATGGATATGCCAGCCTATCTCTCGGGTCAGTTCCTGCTCGCGCTCCCCGGTATCGGCGATCCGCGATTCGAGCGGGCCGCGATCGCGATGTGCGCGCACGACGAAAACGGCGCGCTCGGAATCGGCCTTGGTGCGCTTGTCGAGGGGCTGGGCTTTCACGATCTGCTCCGCCAGTTCGAGATCGATCCCGGCGATGCGGAGGATCGGCCGATCCATCTGGGCGGGCCGGTCGAGCCTCGGCGCGGTTTCGTGCTGCACAGTCCCGATTGGGGCGGGCAGGACAGCGTCGACGTTGCCGGACAATGGGCGCTGTCGGGTACGATCGACGTGCTGCGCGCGATCGCCGAGGGCAGGGGGCCACGCCACTGGGTCGCAGCGCTCGGCTATGCCGGCTGGTCGCCCGGCCAGCTCGACGAGGAAATGACGCGCCATGGCTGGTTCGCGGTGCCGGCGACCGATGCGCTGCTGTTCGATCTGTCCGCCCGCCAGCGCTGGGCTGCGGGCTATGCATCGGCCGGCATCGACTCCAGCCTATTGTCTCCGATGAGCGGCCAGGCATGATATAAAGACATCTTTATATTTGCGTTTGAGGGGCGCCACGGCTATTTGGCCGGCGATCGGCCGCCTGTTTTCTTCGTACGCGCGGCCATATGACATCAGGAGATTTTTCGTGGCCACCGCACCTGTCGCCGACTTCAACGACTATGTCGTCAAGGACATCACGCTTGCCGATTTCGGCCGCGCGGAGATCAACATCGCCGAGACCGAGATGCCCGGACTGATGGCGCTGCGCTCGGAATATGGCGCCGCACAGCCGCTGAAGGGCGCGCGCATCACCGGCTCGCTGCACATGACGATCCAGACCGCCGTGCTGATCGAGACGCTGACCGCGCTCGGCGCCGACGTCCGCTGGGCGACCTGCAACATCTTCTCGACCCAGGATCACGCCGCCGCCGCCATCGCCGCGTCGGGCGTGCCGGTCTTCGCGATCAAGGGCGAGAGCCTGGCCGAATATTGGGACTATGTCGGCTCGATCTTCGATTGGGGCGACGAGACCTGCAACATGATCCTCGACGATGGCGGCGACGCCACCATGTTCGCGCTGTGGGGCGCGCGCATTGAGGCCGGCGCGACGCTGCCCGAGCCCGAGAATGACGAGGAAGTCGAGTTCCAGCGCGCATTGAAGGCGTTCGTCGTGCGCAAGCCCGGCTATCTGACCGCCACGGTCGAAGCGATCAAGGGCGTCTCGGAAGAGACCACGACCGGCGTCCATCGCCTCTACGCCATCGCCAAGAAGGGCGAACTGCCTTTCCCCGCGATCAACGTGAACGACAGCGTCACCAAGTCGAAGTTCGACAATCTCTATGGCTGCAAGGAATCGCTGGTCGACGCGATCCGTCGCGGCACCGACGTGATGCTGGCCGGCAAGGTCGCCTGCGTCGCCGGCTTCGGCGACGTCGGCAAGGGCTCGGCCGCGTCGCTGCGCAACGGCGGCGCGCGCGTGCTGGTGACCGAGGTCGATCCGATCTGCGCGCTGCAGGCCGCGATGGAAGGCTATGAGGTCGTGACGATGGAGGAAGCGGTGACCCGCGCCGACATCTTCTGCACCGCGACGGGCAATGCCGATGTGATCACCGCCGATCACATGAAGGGCATGAAGAACATGGCGATCGTCTGCAACATCGGCCATTTCGACAGCGAGATCCAGATCTCGGCGCTGTCCAACTATAAGTGGACCGAAGTGAAGCCGCAGGTCGACCTGGTCGAGTTCCCAGACGGCAAGCAGATCATCATCCTGTCCAAGGGCCGCCTGGTGAACCTGGGCAACGCCACCGGCCATCCCAGCTTCGTGATGTCGTCGAGCTTTACCAACCAGGTGCTCGCCCAGATCGAGCTGTGGAGCAACTCGAACGCGTATCAGAACGAAGTCTACGTCCTGCCCAAGCATCTCGACGAAAAGGTGGCGATGCTCCATCTGGAGAAGCTGGGCGTGAAGCTGACCACGCTGACCAAGAAGCAGGCCGACTATATCGGCGTGCCGGTCGAAGGTCCGTTCAAGCCGGATCACTACCGCTATTGATGGCAATACCGCCGTTCGCGGCGGGGCCTATTGCGCCGCAACAAAAAATGCCCGGCATGGCTTTCGCTATGCTGGGCATTTTTGTTGCAATTGAGCAACATGGTTTCCGCAATTGTGCGACCGGATCATTTTGTTGTTGGCGACGGCTTTTGGAGGACTAGTCTTTTCCTATCCTACTGGGAAGGATAACCATATGCTAAGCATTCATCAGCTTTCGCTGACTGCATCCGCTATTGCAATTGCACTCGTCGCTCAGCCGGTCCTCGCACAAGACTCGGCTCAGACACTTCCACAGACCGATCAAGAAGAAGCGAGCGGCGATAACGTCATCATCGTCACCGGTTCCCGTATCCGTCGCCCCAATTTCGACACCCCGTCGCCCGTGGCCGTCGTCACGCGTGATGAGCGGATCCTGGCCGGATCGACGTCCACGGCGGACGCGATCCAGGGTTCGACCGTCACGTCGGGCACGTCGCAGATCAACGGTTCCTTCCTCGGTTTCGTTTCCGAAGGCGGCCCGGCGGCCAACACGATCGGCCTTCGAGGCCTCAGTTCCTCACGGACATTGGTCCTGCTGAACGGCCGCCGGCTTGCACCGGCAGGCGCAGGGCCGCAACTCGTGTCCGCCGATCTGAACGTGCTGCCCAGCACGATCGTCGATCGAGTCGAAATATTGAAGGAAGGCGCTTCGGCGGTCTATGGTTCCGACGCCATCGCCGGTGTCGTGAACATCATCACCGATGCCAGGTTCGACGGTCTCTCGCTCGACGCCTTCACCAACCAGCCGATCCAGCATGGCGGCGGCGGCCGCAACTATCGTTTGTCGGCGACGGCCGGCAAGGTCTTCGATCGTGGCCATATCACCGCGGCGTTCGAATATCGCGAAACGACCGGCCTGCGCGTCGGCGACCGCAAGGCATTCGCATGCCCGCGCGATCTCTTCTTCAATCCGACGACGGGCGCGGAGGTCGGACAGAAGGATCCGGCAACCGGACAGCTTCAGTGCTTCCCCTACACGACCGGTGGCGGCACCGGCATCGCCAGCGGCTATGGCATCGCGCAGAGCTTCACCGTGCCCGCCAGTCGCCTCACCTATCGGAACGGCAACATCAACACGATCGCCGCCGTCAATGGCATCGATCGTGTCGGTCCGAGCCCGACTCAGTTGCGAGATCATCTCCTGTCGCCGATCCGGACCTATACCGGCTATCTGAATGCCGCGCATGAACTGGGTGTGCTCGGGGACGCCGAGATCTACGGCGAAGCGCTGTTCACTCGCCGCGAGTCCTTTCAGGACAACACTTATCAGCTCAATCTCAGCGGTGGTGGCCTTTCGGCGGACAACCAGATCTATGGTGGTAGCTATTACGGCACGCCGATCTCGGTCTATGGCTATCCGACCAGCCCGTTCTTCCCGAATTCGCTGGCGGCCGCGGGCTACAACATCTTTACGCCATTCATTGTCCCCACCCGGACGACGCGCAGTTCCCAGCGGGTCGACTTTGCCCGCGGCAATGTCGGCATCAAGGGCGATACGGGATTGGGGGATTGGCGCTACGACGCGAACTTCCAATATTCGTACACCCGTGCGCGTTACAGCGTGCAGCAGATCGACGTGACACGGTTGAACAACGTGCTTCAGACCGTCATCGCGCCGGCCGGCACGCCGGCGAACCTGATCACGATCGCGGAGCCGGGCCAGGCCGGCGCCGGCAATGCCTATACATGCGCGTCGAACGTCAGGAACGGGGCGATCATCGCCGGTGCGAGCTGCGTGCCGCTCAATCTCTACAGCCCCTCGATCCTGCTCAACGGACAGATTCCGGACAATGTGTTCGATTATCTGTGGACCCACCATGTCGGTCATACAACCTTCAAGCAGAAGACATTCTCGCTGAACTTCGATGGTACCTTGTTCGAGCTTCCGGCCGGCAAGGTCGGTGCGGCGATCGGCTACGAGCATCGCACCGATTTCATCAACGATCGTCCGTCCGCCGCGGCGCTGGCCGGTACGCTGTATAATTACAGCTCGGCGGGCAACACGCGCGGCAGCGACGTCGTCGATGAGGTCTATGGCGAGCTCAACATTCCGCTGCTCAAGGACAAGCCCTTCTTCTATCGTCTGGAGCTGGCGGCGTCGGGTCGTTATACCCACTACCGGTCGTACGGCGCGGAAACCACCTACCGCTTCAATGCGAACTGGGCGCCGATCGAAGAGATCCGGTTCCGCGGCAGCTATGGCACGTCATTCCGTGCGCCCAATCTCTACGAGCAGTTTGTTGCGGATCAGACGGGTTTCTATGGCGGTAACGTCGATCCGTGCAGCGGCTTCGGTGCGCTCGCTACGTCGTCCACGGTCTACAAGAATTGCCTGGCGGTGCTGACGCCCATTCTGGGCGCCAATGCGGTGGACTTCATCGCGACGTCCGGCCCGACGGTCACGACCAAGGGGGGCGCGGGCCTGTTGAAGGCGGAGCGTTCGCGCTCCTGGGGCGGTGGTGTGGTGCTGACTGCGCCGCGCACCGTCGCCGATCTCCAGCTTGCGGTCGATTATTTCGACGTGCTGGTGAGGGACGAAGTGACCGTGCTCAACAACCTCGTCCTGAACCGCTGCTATGAAGCCGACGATTTCGGGCCGAACAACCCCTATTGCGCGTTGATCAGTGCTCGCTTGCCCGCAAGCGATCCGCAGCGTGGCAATCTGGACGCGTTCGACAACCCGTATCTGAACGTGGCGCAGCAACGTGTGCGTGGCATCGATTTCGATCTGCGCTATGCGACCGATGCGTTTGGCGGCAAGTTCGTCGCGCACGCCCAGGCGACACGGATGATCAGGCAGATCTTCCAGCTGTTCGCCACCGACGATCCGGTGGACTATAACGGTACGCTCGGGGTTCAGGGGGCGGGTGCGGGGCCGAAATGGGTCGCTTCGCTCGATCTTCGCTACACATTGCCGTCTGACAAGGTGATCCTGCGTTACGGCGTGGATTATGTCGGACCGCAGGATTCGAGCGATGACGAACTGGCGGTGGCTCCGTTCCTAGGCCCGGTCGCGACCGATCTCCGCGCCGAAGCCTATTGGGAGCACAGCATTTCCGTCCAGTTCCGTTGGAAGGATATCGGCCAGGTGACCTTGGGCGTGACCAACCTGTTCAACACCAAGCCGCCGCGGATCAGTTCCTACCCGACGTCGGCGGGGCAGTTCACGCGCATCGGCAATTATTTCAACTCCAGCAATTACGATATTCTGGGACGGCAATTGTATATGAACGTCACCCGTACATTCTGATCGGGTCTTCGATCCGATACTTGCTCGGGCGGCGCCGATGCGCCGCCCGTCTTGTATGGAAACGATCAGGCTCTAGGATCGCCAGAGCTGTTCAATGGTACGGAGAGTGATGTGGCGGGTGTGCGGGGGCGAGCCGCTGTCGATGTCGATCTGGTTCTGAGAGACATTGTCGCGTCGATCGATCGCAATCCCGGCCAGGCGTCAGCGCGTATCCGTGCGCTGATCCGCGACTATCCCGATCTGGCCGTCGCGCATCGCGTGCTTGCCGCAGCGCTGCGGCGGCTTGGCAATGTGCGTGAGGCCGAGAGCGCAGAGCTCAAGGCGATCGCGATCGGGTTGCGCCATCCCGCGGTCGCCGCGGCCGAGCGTGCGATCGCCGACGCGCGGCTGGAAGAGGCCGAACGGTTGATCCGACCCTATCTGCGCGAAAATCCGGAGGATGCCGGCGGTGCGCTGATCCTGGGGACCATCGCCGAAAAATGCGGTGCGACGAAAGAGGCCGAAAATCTGTACCGGCGTGCCTTCGCGCTGGCGCCTGCCTATCTCGAAGCCCGCATCGCGCTGTTCAAGCTGCTTAATCAGACCGGCCGTCAGGACGAAGCCATGGCCGTGCTCGACGATGTGCTCGATCGCGATCCGAACCATCTCCCGGCCTTGTCGCTGAAGGGCAATCTGCTGCTCCAGTCGCGCCGGATGGACGAAGCGCAGACCGTCTATCGCCGGCTGGTCCGCGCACATCCGGACGATGGCCGGGGCTGGATGGGGCATGCCTTCGTCCTGAAGACGATCGGTCGGCTCGATGAGGCGATCGCCGCCTATCGCGAGGCGGTCCGGCTGGAGCCGCAGCGCGGCAATGCCTGGTTCGGGCTGGCGAACCTGAAGACGGTGAAGTTCGATCGCGACGATATCGATCGGATGAAGGGTGCGCTCGATCACGATGATCAGGACGATGACGATCTGCTTCACCTGCACTTCGCGCTGGGCAAGGCGCTTCACGATCATGGCGATTTCGACGAGGCATTTGCGCATTATGCGCGGGGCAGTGCGCTGCGCCGTGAAAAGACGCCCTATGATCCCGAAATATTGCACGCCAATGTGCTGAAGGCGGAGGCGGTGTTTACCCCCGAATTCTTCGCGGCGCGGACGGATGCCGGTTTTCCGGCGCGCGATCCGATCTTCATCGTCAGCCTGCCGCGATCGGGATCGACCCTGGTCGAACAGATATTGGCCAGCCACCCGGCGATCGAGGGCACCGAGGAATTGTTCGATCTGGAACGGATCGCGCGCGAACTGGCGCCCCGGGAGCCGGCGGGCGGCTATCTGGACAGGATCGCGGACCTTTCGCGCGTGGCGCTGCACGAGCGTGGCAAACATTATATCGAGGCGACGCGCCGCCACCGTCATACCGAACGGGCGCTCTTCACCGACAAGATGCCCAGCAACTGGGTGTTCACCGGGCTGATCCATAGCATCCTGCCCAATGCGAAGATCGTCGATGTTCGTCGTGATCCGCTGGGCTGCGGCTTCGCCAATTTCTCGCAGCATTATAATTGGGGGATCAACTTCTCCTACGATCTGACCGATATTGGCCGCTATTATGCCGATTATGTCCGCATGATGGATCATTTCGATCGAGTGCTGCCCGGCAGGATCCACCGGGTGATGTACGAGGATCTGGTCGACGATCTCGAAACCGAAGTCCGGCGGTTGCTCGACTATCTCGAGCTTCCGTTCGATGAAGCCTGTTTGCGCTTCTTCGAGAATAAGCGGGCGGTTCATACGCCCAGTTCGGAACAGGTGCGCAGGCCAATCAACACCGAAGGCCTTCACACCTGGCGCAATTATGAAAAATGGCTAGGTCCGCTGAAGGATGCATTGGGGCCGGCATTGCACGGATACCGGTCTCCGGCCTCTTAGACTTTGATCACCAGTCTTTCCCAAACCTCCCTAGGATGAAATCCATGCGCTACCCCCATATCCTGTTGGCCGCGACGGCGTTGTCGGCGCCGATCGCCTTGCTTGCCCAGCCGGCCGCCGCGCCACAGGAAGCGACGAAGAAATGGGACGTCGCCAATCCGCCCGGCCTGAAGGTGCGCCAGATCCCGATCGACGTGACCGAAGGCACATGGATGGACGTCGATGTCAGCCCCGACGGGAAGACCATCGCTTTCGATCTGCTCGGCGACATCTACACCATGCCGATCGCGGGCGGCGCGCCGACGCGCATCGCGGAGGGCCTGCCTTATGAGATGCATCCACGCTTCTCGCCCGATGGCCGGCGCATCGCCTTCACATCCGATCGCGGCGGCGGTGACAATATCTGGATCATGAATCTCGACGGATCGGACAAGCGCCAGCTGACCAAGGAGGATTTCCGCCTGCTCAGCCAGCCGAGCTGGAGCCCGGACGGCCGCTTCATCGCGGCGCGGAAGCATTTCACCACCAGCCGCTCGCTCGGCACCGGCGAGGTCTGGCTTTACCATGTTTCGGGCGGCAACGGCGTGCTGCTCGTCAAGCGCCCCAATGAGCAGCATCAGAAGGAACTGGGTGAGCCTATCTATTCGCGTGACGGCCGCTATGTCTATTATGCCCGCAACACCACGCCCGGCCCCATCTTCGAATATGCGCAGAATTCGAACGCACAGCTCTTCGCGATCGAGCGTTACGAACTGGCCACCGGCGAGGTCGAGACCGTCGTCTCGGGCGCCGGCGGATCGGTGCGGCCGACGCCGTCGCCCGACGGCAAGTCGATCGCCTTCGTCCGCCGCGAGCGCGCCCGCTCGAAGCTTTACGTCAAGGATCTGGAAACGGGCGCAGAACGCAAGATCTACGACGCGCTCGATCAGGATGTGCAGGAAACCTGGGCCGTTCATGGCGTCTATCCCAACATGGCCTGGACTCCGGATTCCGGGTCTCTGGTTTTCTGGGCCGGGGGCAAGATCCGCAGGGTGAATGCCGATGGCGGCGACGCGCGCGAGATTCCGTTCCACGTCGCGGATACGCGGAGCCTGATCGATCCGCCGCGCCCGCCGGTCGCGGTGGCGCCCGACAGCGTCGTGACCAAGATGCCGCGCTATGCCGCGGTCTCACCCGATGGCCGCCAGGTCGTTTTCGAAACGCTCGGCAAATTATGGGTGAAAGACATGGCGACGGGCCAGCCGCGCCGGCTGACGCGCGGCGAGGCGGGCGAGCGCGAATTGTGGCCGTCCTGGTCGCGCGACGGCAAGAGCATCGTGTTCGTCGCCTGGACCGATACGGGACTCGGCCAGATCCGCACCGTCGCGCCCGCGGGCGGTGCGGTGAAGACCGTGGTGGCGCAGGGCGGTCATTATGCGCGTCCGCGTTTCTCGCCGAGCGGCCGCACCATCGCGTTCGAAAAGAATGACGGCGGCCAGCTCACTTCGCCGCGCGGCGAGGTCGATCCCGGCATCTACCGCGTCGCCGCGGCAGGTGGCGCGGCGACGCGTGTCGTGAATGGTGCAAGCGGGCCGCAATTCGGCAGCGACGACGATCGGCTGTTCATGACCGAAGTGTCGCAGGGCAAGCGCCAGCTTGTCTCGACCGACCTGACGGGCGGCGGCAAGCGGGTCCATGCCACCGGCGAACTCGTCAATGCCTATGAAGTCTCGCCCGACGGCCGCTATTTCGCGTTTCGCGAGAATTACGAGGCCTTTGTGACGCCGATGATGCCGGGGACACAGGATGTCGGCACCAGCGCCAAGGGCGGCGCGCTGCCGGTCACGCGGGTCAGCGGCGACGGCGCGGATTACATGAACTGGAGCAATGGCGGCGAGCAGCTTCACTGGAGCCTGGGGCCGACGCTGTTCACCGCGCGCACCGATGCGCTGTTCGCGTCGGCTCCGCCCGCGGGCGATGCCAAGCCGCCCAAGTTCGAGCCACCCAGGACCGGTGTCTCGCTGTCGATGACGGTTCCCGCGGCGCGTCCGTCGGGCAGCGTCGCGATCACCGGCGCACGCATCGTCACGATGCGCGACGATGCCGGCGGGATTGTCGACGACGGCGTGATCGTGATCGAGCGTGATCGCATCGCGGCGATCGGCCCGCGCGGCCAGGTGCAGATCCCTGCGGAGGCGAAGATCGTCGATGCCGCGGGCAAGACGATCATTCCGGGGCTGGTCGATGCGCATGCCCATGGTCCCTATGGCGAGGACGAACTGACCCCGCAGCAAAACTGGTCGAGCCTCGTCAATCTGGCGCTGGGCGTCACAACGACGCACGATCCGTCGAGTGATGCCGCCTTGGTGTTTCCCGCCTCGGAGATGCAGCGTGCGGGCATGCTCGTCGCGCCGCACACTTTCTCGACCGCCGACGTCATCTATGGCGCGAAGAGCCCGACGGGTTATGCGCAGATCGACAGCCTCGACGATGCGCGTGCGCATGTCCGCCGGCTGAAGGCGCAGGGCGCGCACAGCGTCAAGAACTACAACCAGCCGCGCCGCGACCAGCGTCAGCAGGTCGTCGCCGCCGCACTCGAGGAGAATATGCGTTCGGTGGCGGAGGGCGGCTCGCTGTTCGGTTTCGACATGGCGCTGATCGCCGACGGCAACACCACGCTCGAGCATAATATTCCGCAGGCGGTGCTGTACGAGGATGTGCTGAGCTATTTCTCGCAATCCAAAGTGGGTTACACGCCCACTCTGGTCGTCACCTATGGCGGGCCGGCGGGTGATCCCTATTGGCGCGCGCATACCGACAATTGGAAACATCCGTTGCTGACCCGGCATGTGCCGCCGAGCCTTCTCGCCGCGAACAACGCGCGGCGGACATTGGCGCCCGAGGAGGACTATGTCGACGACGACAATGCCCGCGAGGCGCGCAAGCTCGCTGCGCGCGGCGTGCCAGTCGCGATCGGCGCGCATGGGCAAGAACCCGGCATCGCTGCGCATTGGGAGCTTTGGTCCTTCGTCCGCGGCGGCATGACTCCGGTCGAGGCGCTGAAGGCGGGCACCATCGGCTCGGCGCGTTCGCTCGGCTATGATCGCGATGTCGGGTCGCTCGAAGCCGGCAAGCTTGCCGATCTCGTCATCCTCGACGCCGATCCCACCGAGAATATCCGCAACAGCGACAAGGTGTCGAAGGTCATGATCGGCGGGCGGCTTTACGATGCCGCGACGATGAATGAGGAGGTCACGGGCAATATCCGGCGGCTGCCATATTTCTGGGAATAGTCATGGTTGTCGAGATTGCAGCGGTGCGTGGTTGTTCTAGACCAAGATCACTTCAGATTGAATCAATCTGAAGTGTGAATCTTGGTCTCAACCATTTGAATAGAGCCTGATTCACGCCATCGGTGGAAGCGCGTAGCGCTTCCACCTCAAGCGATCAGGCTCTAAGAAATTGTTTGGGAAAGCGTGCTCTCGCGCTTTTTCAAACAGGCTCTAAGAACAAGGGCGATGAGTGTGCCTGATTTCATGGACCGGCCTTGACCGAATCCGGCTTCGTGCCTGTCGTCGCCGGCATCGTGCTGGCGCTGTGGCTTGCTGCCTCCACATGGGCGGTGGTGACGGGGCTCGCGATGCGTCGGCGCGCGCGTCATGCCGGCATGCAGGCCAATCGGCTTCAGCAGCTTCTCGATTCCGCCCCCGCGCTGCCGATGATGGTGCGCCCCGATGGACGGATCGAAGCCCCCGAAAGATTGGCGGACTGGCTGGGGCTCGGCCGTATGCCCAATTTCCTGGCGGACCTCACCACGCCGGAGGGCGGCCTGAGCGAGGAGGATTCGGCGGGGTTGGTCCGCGAGGTCGCGATCGCGCAGAAATCGGCGCGCGGCTTCGTGCGTGCGGTGCGCGCGCGTGCTTCGTCGCGCACCTTGCTGATCCGTGGCGCGGTCGCGACCGCCGATCTGTCCGCGCCGGGCGGCGTGATCCTCTGGTTCTTCGATGCGACCGAAAGCCAGGCCGAGATTGGCCGGCTTGGCAGCGAAGCGGCGCGGCTCGCCAAGGCGTTCGAGGCGCTGTCCGGGTTGATCGAGGCGTCGCCCTTTCCGATGTGGCATCGCGGGCCGGATCTGCGGCTGACTCTGGTCAACAGCGCTTATGTGAAGGCCGTCGAAGGGATGAGCGCCGCCGATGTGGTCGAGCGCGGCCTGGAACTCGTCGAGGCGAGCGGTGGACGCACCCCGTTCGCGATGGCGGCGCAGGCGCGCGAGAAGAACGAGGTGCTGACGCGCACCGTGCCCGCGACGATCGGCGGTGCGCGGCGGACGATGCGCGTCGTCGATGTGCCGCTGGGCGATGCCGGGGTCGCGGGCTATGCCATCGACATCGAGGAGACCGAACAGGTGCGCGGCGCGTTCCGGCGTTTCCGCGATGCGCAGCGCAACATGCTCGACCTGCTGTCGGCCGGCGTCGCGCAATTCGGCCCCGACCGCGCGCTCGTCTTCTGCAACCAGCCTTTCCAGCGGATTTTCGCGATCAAGCCCGAATGGCTGATCGATCGTCCCGAATTCGACCGGATCCTCGAACGCATGCGCGAGGCCGACCGTGTGCCCGAGAGCCGCGATTTTCCCGGCTGGAAGGCGGAGCGGCGCGGATGGTTCACGTCGACCGAAGGCGCTGCCGAGGAAAGCTGGCTGCTGCCCGGCGGCACGCACCTTCGCGTCGTCGCCCAGCCTTTGCCCGATGGCGGATTGCTGCTGATCTTCGAGGATCGCACCGAACAGGTGCAGCTCGAAAGCGCGCGCGACACGCTGCTGCGGGTGCGCACCGCGACCTTTAACAATCTGTTCGAAGCGATCGGCGTATTCGCGGCCGATGGGCGCCTCAATCTCTGGAACAAGCGGTTCCGCGAGATCTGGGATTTCGAGGAGGAATTCCTCGCCACCCATCCGCGCATCGACGTGCTTGCGGATGTCGCGGCGGAACGGCTGGCCAACCCGAAGCGCGCCGGACTCATCCGCGAGCTGGTCCGCACAGCGACGGCGGAACGGCGCCAGCGCAGCGGACGCGTGTCGCTGTCCGACGGCCGGCATTTCGAATTCGCCGCGGTGCCGCTGCCCGACGGCAATGCGCTGTTCACGATGCTCGACATCTCCGACAGCCGAAAGGCTGAGCAGGCCTTGCGCGATCGTGCCGAGGCACTCGAACAGGCCGATCGGGTGAAGACCGCGTTCGTCGCCAATATGAGCTACGAATTGCGCACGCCGCTGACCTCGATCGGCGGCTTCGCCGAAATGCTGAACGAGGGTTATGCCGGCGAACTCGGCGATCAGGCGAAGGATTATGTGTCCGCCATCCTCGACTCGGTCGCACGGCTGGGCGTGCTGATCGACGGCGTGCTCGACCTGACCCAGAGCGAAGCAGATGCATTGTCGCTCGATATGGCCCCGGTCAATCTGATCGCCGTGGCGCAGCAGGCGGCCGACGAGGCGCGGCCGGCCATGGTCGCGAAGGGCATGGATTTCGCGGTCGAACTCGATCCGTCGCTGGGCGGGATCAAGGGCGATACGCGGCGCCTGCGTCAGGCGGTGGGGCATCTGCTCGCCCATGCGCTGGCGAACACCGGGACTGGCGGGCGCATCCTGCTGCATGGCGGCGGCGATGCCGCAGCGGCGCGGATCGTGGTGTCCGATGACGGACCGGGCATGACCTCCAGCGAGCAGGCGCGCGCCTTCGATCCGTTCAGCCGGGCGGAGCGGATGCGTGACGGCGACGATGCGCTGGGCATGGCGTTGCCGCTCGCGCGTCAGTTCGTCGAGGCGCATGGCGGCACGCTGACGCTCTATTCCGAGCCCGGCAGCGGCACGATGACGACGATCGAGCTGCCGCGATGATCCCGCTCGCCGACGAGGCCGCGACGCTTGCGCTGGGCGCGGCGCTGGCGCGGGTTGCGCGACCCGGTGACGTGATCGCGCTGTCGGGCGATCTCGGCGCCGGCAAGACGACACTCGCGCGCGGGCTGCTCGCGGCGCTGGGACTGGAAGAGGAAGCGCCGAGCCCGACCTTCGCGATCGTCCAGCCCTATGGCCCGCCCGAAACCCGCTTTCCGGTCGCGCATGTCGATCTCTACCGGATCGAGGATCCCGACGATATCGAGGAACTCGGCCTCGACGATCTGCTGCAGGATTCGCTGCTGCTGGTCGAATGGCCGGAGCGGATGGGCGGGCAGTCATGGCCGCAGGCATTGCAACTCGCCTTGGAGAGGACCGCGGACGGCGCGCGCGTCTTGACAGCCACCGTGCCCGCGTCTTGGGAGAGCCGATGGCCGCCGATATGATTCCGCCCGAGGCAGCACCTGCCTTTCTCGATGCGCATGGCTGGGGAGGGGCGGAGATCCGCCCGCTCGCCGGTGATGCGTCGTTCCGACGCTATTTTCGCGTGCATGCGCCCGGGCGCCAGGCCGTGCTGATGGATGCGCCCCCGCCGCACGAGGATCCGCGCCCCTTCATCCAGGTCGCCGAGCATCTGGCGAGCCTCGGCTTTCGCGCGCCGGAGATCCTGGCGAGGGACATGGCGAACGGCCTCGTCCTGCTCGAGGATTTCGGCGACGCACGCATGCGCGAAGTGATCGACGCCGCGCCCGAGGCCGAACATCGCATCTATGCCGATACCATGCGGCTGCTCGCGCAGCTTCATCGTCATGAGGCCATGGATGTGCCGCCATATGACCGGGCGCAATATCTACGCGAAGCGAAGCTGCTGACCGAATGGTATTGCGGAGCGATCGGCATCGTGCCCGACGAAGCGGGATATGAAGCCGCGTGGGACGCCGTGATGGGCGATCTCTATCTCGATCGGCAAGTGACGGTGCTGCGCGACTATCATGCCGAGAATATCATGCTGATCGAGGGGGTTGAGGGGCTCGACGGGCTCGGCCTGCTCGATTTCCAGGACGCGCTGGCGGGCCATCCGGCTTATGACGTCGTCTCGATGCTTCAGGATGCGCGCCGCGACGTGGCCGAGCCGCTCGAAGCGCAGATGCTGGCGCTCTATAAATATGAAGCGGGGGCAGGGGCTGAATTCGACACCGCCTATGCCCTGCTCGGTGCGCAGCGCAACGCCAAGATCATCGGCATCTTCACCCGGTTGTGGCAGCGCGACGGCAAGCCGCGCTATCTCGATTATCTGCCGCGCGTCTGGGGCTATCTCGAACGCGATCTGGCCCATCCAGCGCTTGCGCCGGTGCGAGACTGGTTCGATGCGAATATTCCGCCGGAAAAGCGCGGCGGCGCGCTGATGGAGATGGCAGCGCAATGAACCGCGCCAAGAAGACATTGTCGCTGCGGCCCGACACCAGCGCGCCGCGGCTGGACACCGCGATGGTCATGGCCGCCGGGCTGGGCAAGCGTATGCGTCCGTTGACTGCGACGCGCCCCAAGCCGTTGGTCGAGGTGGCGGGCAGGAGCCTGCTCGACCGCACCTTCGACCGGCTGCGCTCGGCCGGGGTGACGCGTGCCGTGGTCAACGTCCATTATCTCGCCGACGCCCTCGAAGCGCACCTGCGCAACGCGGTGAAGGACATCGAGATCACGCTCTCGGACGAGCGTGACCTGTTGATGGAAACCGGCGGTGGCCTCGTCAAGGCGCTGCCGCTGATCCCGCAGGATCCCTTTCTCTGCGTCAACAGCGACAATCTCTGGATCGACGGGCCGACCGACGCGATCCGGCTGCTCGAACAGCGCTGGAACCCCGACGAGATGGACGCGCTGCTGCTACTGGTGCCGCTGGCGCGCGCCAATTGCCATGGCGGTCAGGGCGATTTCCATATGGATCCCGACGGCCGGATCACCAGCAGGCGCAAGCGCGGCAAGGTGGCGCCCTTCGTCTATACCGGCGTTCAGATCGTCTCGCACCGGCTGTTGCGCGATCCGCCCGAGGGGCCGTTCTCGACGATGATCTTCTGGGAACGCGCCATCGCCGAAGGACGGCTTTACGGGCTGGTCCATCAGGGGCTGTGGTTCGACGTGGGCACGCCCGGCGCGGTCAAGAAGACGGAGGCGATGCTCGCCGATGGGTGAGCGGACCAAGCCGGCCGTCTTCACTATCCCGCATCACCGGGCCTTTGCCGACGCGCTGGCGGAGGGGCTGTTGCGGAGCCACGCCGAAGGCCCGCTGGGCCTGGCGCAAGGCATTGTCCTCGTTCCCAACAACCGCGCCGCGCGCGCGGTGACCGAAGCGTTCGTCCGCCGATCCGAGGGCGGACTGCTGCTGCCGCGGCTCGTGCCGATCGGCGACGATGCGCTCGACGAGCGGCTGGGCAGCGCGCTCGATCCGATCGGCAGCGCCGAACCTATCCCGCCAGCGGTCGAACCGATGCAGCGCCGCATGATGCTGGCGCGACTGGTCCAACAGGAACGGGCGCGGGCCGGTGAGCCGGTGGACGCGGCGGAGGCGCTGCGGCTGGCGACCGATCTTGCGCGCACGCTCGACCAGATGCTGGTCGAGGGCGTCGCGCCGCGCGAACTGCGGACCTTGGAAGTCGCGGGCGAACTGTCGTCGCATTGGCAGAAATCGCTGACATTGCTCACCATCATCCTCGATCATTGGCCTGGGGCACTGGCGCGGATCGGCAGGATCGATCTGGCCGATCGTCGCAATCGCCTGCTCCAGCACGTCGCCGCGCGCTGGCGGGATGCGCCGCCGCCGGGTTTTGTCGTCGCCGCCGGCATGACCAATCCGCCGCCCGCCGCCGCGACGCTGCTACGCGTGATCGCGCGGATGGAGCGAGGCATGGTCGTGCTGCCGGGGCTCAGCCTGGACGACGAGATGCCCGATCTGGAATGGGACGCGCTCGGCCCCTTCGAACGCGATCCGGTGACGGAATTCCGGCGTCGGTCGATCGAGACGCATCCGCAATTCCATTTGAAGCTGCTGCTCGACCGGATGGGTATGGCGCGCGGCGAAGTCGAGACCTGGCGCTGGGGTGGCGGGCATGACGCGCGCGCGCCGCGCAGCAAGGCGATCGCCAATGCGCTGACCCCGGCCGAATTCTCGGACAAATGGGGCGATGCGGAAACGGTGCGCAACCTGCCCGGCATCCGTGCGCTCGAAGCGGCGACGCCCGCCGAAGAGGCACAGTCGATCGCGATCGCGCTGCGCGAGGCGCTGGAGACTCCGGCACGGACGGCAGCACTGGTGACGCCGGATCGCGCGCTGGCAACGCGGGTCTCCGCGCATCTCAAGCGCTGGGGCATCGATGCCGACGATTCGGCGGGGCAGCCATTGTCGGTCAAACCCGAAGGCGCGCTGCTGCTCGCGATCGTCGAGGCGGCGGCGGAGCGCTTCGCGCCGGTACCGCTGCTCGCTCTGCTTAAACATCCGCTGGTGCGCAGCGGCGAGGATCGGCTGGTCTGGCTCGATTGGGTCCGTCTGCTCGATCTGGCGCTCAGGGGACCGCGGCCGCCAGCCGGATTGAGCGGGATCGACGATTTCCTGGCGGGGGGCACCGAACGCGAGCGACGGGTGCGCGCGCGTGCGCAGCCTGGCTGGGCGGAGATCCGGGCGCTGCTCGCGCCGCTCGAAGCCGGCTTCGGCGCGGCGGCCAGCCTGTCGGCGGCGGTCGAGGCCATCCGCGAGGCGGCGACACGGCTTGCCGGCGATGCGGCCTGGTCGGGCAGCGCGGGGCGCGAGGCGGCCGATCTGCTTGCCGATCTCGAAACCCATGCGCCCGATGGACCGGAGGGTGTGCGCGCCGATGCGATCGCGCCGATGCTGCGGCGGATGATGGACGAGGTCGCGGTGCGCCCGCCCCAGGGCGGCCATCCGCGCATCTCGATCTGGGGCGCGATCGAAGCGCGGCTGCAACAGCCCGATCTGATGATCCTCGGCGGATTGAACGAAGGCGTCTGGCCGGGCCTGCCCAGCCCCGATCCCTGGCTGGCGCCGCGCGCGCGCCATGAACTGGGACTGCCCAGCCTGGAACGGCGGATCGGCATCGCCGCGCACGACCTTGCCGGCGCGCTCGGCGCGCCGCAGGTGATCGTGACGCGCGCGCGGCGCGACGCCACCGCGCCGACGATCGCCTCGCGCTTCTGGTTGCGGATGGAGGCCATGGCGGGCGAGATGACCCGGCTGGAAGAGGCTGGCGCATGGGCGCGCGCGATCGACCGGCCCGACGATTTCACGCCGGCCGCGCAGCCCGCGCCGACGCCCCCCGTCAAGGATCGCCCGACCGCGCTCAGCGTGACCCAGGTCGATCGGTTGAAGGCCGATCCCTATGCCTTCTACGCGCTCAAGATGCTCGGGCTGCGCGCGCTCGATTCGATCGATGCCGATCCCAGCGCGGCTTGGCGCGGCACCGCGATCCATGCGGTGCTGGAGGATTGGGCGAAGCAGGGGTGGGCGCCGGGCGCGTTGCTGCCCATCGCCGAGGCACTGTTCGCGCGCGCCGAAGTGCATCCCTTGCTCCGTGCGCTCTGGCAGCCGCGCGTGATGGAGGCGCTCGACTGGATCGCGCGCGAGATCGAGACCGGGCGCGGCGAAGGGCGTGAGCCGTGGAAAGCGGAGGCCTGGGGCAAGGCGGAGATTGCCGGCATCGATCTTGACGGACGCGCCGATCGCGTCGACCGGCTGGCCGATGGCGGCTTTGCGGTTATCGACTACAAGACCGGCAAGCCACCATCGGACACTGCGGTGGCGGAGGGGTTCGCGATGCAGCTCGGCCTGCTCGGCCTGATCGCGGAGCGTGGCGGCTTCGACGGCATTTCGGGCAAGGCGGGGGCGTTCGAATATTGGTCCCTGGCCAAGGATCGCGGCCAGTTCGGATCGCGGCGTTCGCCGGTGCATCCCGAAGCCAAGGGCGGCAAGGTCGCGACCGCCGATTTCACCGCTTTGGCGGAGCGGACCTTTGCCGCCGCCGCCGCGCGCTGGTTGACCGGCAGCGAACCGTTCACCGCGAAGCTGCATCCCGAGCATGCCCCCTATGGCGACTATGATCAGCTGATGCGGCTGGACGAATGGTATGGGCGCGAAAGGACGACGGCATCGCCGGCCGTCGCAGGGGGAGAGGGCTAGATGGCGTCTCCCGTCGCGCTCAAGGGCAATCAGAAGCTGGCGTCCGAACCGCGCGAGAATGTCTGGCTGTCGGCATCGGCCGGCACCGGCAAGACCCAGGTGCTATCCGCGCGCGTCATGCGGCTGTTGCTGAGCGGCGCCGATCCGTCGTCGATCCTGTGCCTGACCTTCACCAAGGCGGGCGCGACCGAAATGGCCGATCGCATCCATGCCCGGCTTGCCTCCTGGGTGCGGATGAAGGGGCCGGAACTGTTCGCGGAACTGGAGGCGCTGGGCGAAACCGGCACGCCCGAATTGATGGCGACGGCGCGCAAGCTGTTCGCGCGCGTGCTCGATGCCAGCGGCGCCGGGCTGCGCATCCAGACCATCCACAGTTTCTGCCAGACCCTGTTGTCGGGCTTTCCGGTCGAGGCGGGCTTGATCCCCGGATTCAGGCCGATGGAGGGGCGCGAGGAAGCCACGCTGGCGCGTCAGACCATGGCCGACATGCTGGTCGCGGCCGAAGCGCGCGGCGAGACCGGCCTGACCGACGCCCTGCGGGTGCTGAGCCTCAGGCTGGGGGAGGGGGGCGCCGAAAGCTTCCTCGCCAATTGCGCGCGCGCGCCCGATGCGATGGAGGCGCTGGGCGACGATATCGGCGACGCGGTGCGCACCGCCCTCGACGTGCCCGATGGCGATGTCGAGGCGATCATCGCCGATGCGTGCGCCGGTTTCGAGGACGAGCTGGAGTTCGTCGCGGAAGCAAACGAGGTTTGGGCGACCAAGAACGGGCAGGCGCGCGCAACGATCGTCCGCGGCTGGATCGGGCTCGATCCGGCCGAACGCGCCGAACGGCTGGGGGAGCTTCATCTGGTCTGGGCCAAGGCGGATGGCGATCCGCGTTCGTTCAAACCGGGGCAGGCACCGCAGGTTGCGGGCTATGAGGATGCGGCGATGGCGCTGCACGGCCAATGCGCTGAACTGCTCGGCCTGCGTGCACGCGCCGGACTGGCCGCATTGCTGGCACAGGGGCTGGAGGCGGGGCGGACCTATGCGCGTGCTTATGCCGAGGCCAAGCGCGCCACGGGCGTGGTCGATTTCGACGATCTGATCCGGCGCACCGTCTCGCTGCTCGGCCAGTCGCATATGGCAGAATGGATCCGCTACAAGCTCGATCAGGCGACCGATCATGTCCTGGTCGACGAAGCGCAGGACACCAATCTCAATCAGTGGACGATCATCCGGGCATTGGCCGAGGAGTTCTTCGTCGACGATCCCGACGACCAGAACCGGGTACGGACGATCTTTTCGGTTGGCGATTTCAAACAGGCGATCTTCGGTTTCCAGGGCACCGATCCCGTCTTCTTTCGCGCTGCACAGGACTATTTCTCGGCGCGCGCGCGCGAGGGCGGGCGTGAGGTCCATAGGCTCTCGCTGACCGAATCCTTCCGGTCTACCGCACCGGTCCTCTCGCTTGTTGATCGGGTCCTCGCGGAACTTGGTGAGGGCGCGCTCAGCGGCATGATCGATCTCGAGCCGCATCGCAGCGCCGTCCCGGGGCCGGGACGGGTGACCCTGTGGAGCCCGGTCTCGCCGGAAGCCGCGGCGGAAAGCGATATCGACGGCGACGAAAGCTGGCTGTCGGATTCGACGCGCAATTTCGCGACGCTGTTGGCGCGACAGATCAAGGCCTGGCTCGATGCCGGGCTCTGGATCAACAATCGCGGCCGGCCCAAACGGCTCGAACCGCAGGATATCCTGATCCTCGTACGCCGGCGCAGCGAACTCGCCTCGCTGATCGTCGCGCGCCTCCATGCCGAAGGTGTGCCGGTGGCGGGCGTCGACCGGTTGCGGCTCAATGCACCGCTCGCCGTTCGCGACCTGCTTGCCGCCGTGCGCTTCGCGACCCAGCCCCAGGACGATCTCAACCTTGCCGCACTGCTGGTATCGCCGCTGGTCGGCTGGTCGCAGGACGATCTCTATGTCGCGGCGCATGGGCGCAGGGGATCGCTTTGGGGGCATCTCGGCGATCGTCAGCCCGCCGCTTTGCGTGAGATGCTGCGCCGCGCCGATTTCACGACGCCTTACCGTTTTCTCGAAGAGATATTGTCGGGGCCGCTCGACGGACGGCGCAAGCTGCTGCGGCGGCTGGGGCAGGAGGCGCGCGACCCGATCGAGGAACTGATGAATGCCGCACTCGGCTTCGAGCGCGATGCGACACCGACATTGCAGGCGTTCCTCGATCGGTTCGAACGCGAGACCGAGGATATCAAGCGTGATCCCTCGCAGCCGCTCGACGCCGTCCGCGTGATGACCGCGCATGGCGCCAAGGGATTGCAGGCGCCTTTGGTCGTGCTGGCCGATGCGACGGTCGATCCGGGATCGAGCCCGCGCGGCCGGCTCGACTGGCCGGTGATCGACGGCGCCGATCCTGTGCCGGTGTTCCGGCCGCGCAAGGATGAATTGACCGGCAGCCTCGCCGACGCGGCGGCGCTCGCCGATGCGCGCGAGATGGAGGAACATTGGCGGCTGCTTTATGTCGCGCTGACCCGCGCCGAGGAATGGCTGGTCGTCGGTGGTGCGCTCGGTCCGCGCGCCAAGGGTGTCGCGCCCGAGAAAAGCTGGCATGCCGCGGTCGAGCGGGCCATGGCCTCGCTCGAGGTCGAGGCGGTGGAGGAAGCGCCCTGGGGCATGGTCCGCCATTTCGCCGGCGGCGATGCGGTGACGGGCAGGGAGGTTTCGGGGGCGCGGATGATCGAGCCCGCGCTTCCCGATTGGCTGCGCCGGCCCGCACCGGTCGAAGCGCGTCCGCCGCGTCCGCTGGCGCCCTCGTCGCTGGGCGACGATGATGCGGCGAGCCCACCGCCCGGCATCGGCATGCGTGCCGCCGCCGAGCGCGGCCGGCATCTCCATGCGCTGTTCGAACGTCTGCCCGAAGTCGCGCCCGCCGATCGCGAGGCCGGGGCGCTGCGCTGGCTGGAACTCAATGCCGGCGTGGCCGATGCCGGCGAACGCGGCGCGATCGTCGCGGCCGCACTGGCGGTCATCGATCGCCATCCCGACCTGTTCGCGCCCGGCGCGCTTGCCGAAGCGCCGATCGCGGCAGTGGTCGGCGGCGATGTGATCGCGGGCACGGTCGACCGGCTGATCGTCGGCGACGACGTCGTCCGCCTCGTCGATTTCAAGACGGGGCGGCGCGTTCCATCATCCGCCGATGCCGCGCCGGTCCATCATCTGCGGCAGATGTCGGCCTATGCCGAGGCGCTGCGCGTGATCTTTCCGGGGCGGCGGATCGAGGCGGCCCTGCTCTATACGGCAGGGCCGACGCTGATGCCGCTCGATCCGGCGCTGCTTGCGCGCCACAAGCCCGGCTTGCAGGACATGGAGCAAAGCTTGGGTCAAAGCCGTTGAGCGAACGGTACAGTGTTCCTAGATAGGGTCCGACAGAAGGAGTCCGGCAAATGGCCACCAAAGCGATCAGCGATTCGAGTTTCCACGACGATGTCATTGCGTCCGACCGACCAGTGCTGGTCGATTTCTGGGCGGAATGGTGCGGTCCGTGCAAGATGATTGGCCCTTCGCTCGAGGAGATCGCCGAGGAATTGGGTGAGCAGGTGACGATCGCCAAGATCAACATCGATGACAATCCCGATGCGCCGGCCCGTTACGGCGTGCGCGGCATTCCGACGATGATCCTCTTCAAGAATGGCGAACCCGCCGCCACCAAGGTCGGCGCGGCGCCCAAGAGCGCGCTCAAGGGCTGGCTCGAAGGTGAGCTGCAGTCGGACGGCGGCGATCGTCAAGCGCTGTGACACATGGTCCCGCGTCGCGGGATTGATATCGTGTTGCGATGACTGAGCCCTCACCGGTCCTGTTTTCCGGCGCATTGCCCAAGGCATTGCGCCGGCAGGACGTCACGTTTCGTCCGGAAACGGCCGACGACACGGCGTTCCTGCGTCGGCTCTATGCGCATCACCGCGCCGAGGAATTGGCGCACACGAACTGGCCCGTCGAAATGCGCGAGCGTTTTCTCGACAGCCAGTTCGACCTGCAGCGTACCCATTTCACCACCCAGTTTCCCGATTGCGACTGGCTGATCGTGATGCGCGGCCGATCCGGCGCAACGGCGCGGCCGGTCGGCCGGCTTTATCTCGATCGCACGGCCACCCCCTGGCATCTCGTCGACATCTCGCTCGTCCCCGAACTGCGCGGCAAGGGCGTCGGTTCGGCGCTGTTGGCATGGATCATGGCGTCGGCGCCCGCGATCGATCTGCATGTCGCGCGCGACAATCCGCGCGCCGAGGCGCTGTATCGGCGGCTGGGGTTCACCGAACAGATGGCGACATCGGCCACGCACAAGCGCATGGGATGGCGGCGGCCGGCCAGTCTCTGATCGGGCTTGGCAAGGTCGGGGCGAGCGCGCACTGTGGCCGACGGGCGAATCGCGGAAAATGGGGGAAAGCCGCTTGATGCTTCGTAAGATCAAGGCGTTGATGATGTGGGTTGTCGCGGCATGCTGCGCGCTGCCGGGCCATGCGTTCGCGCAGGATTCGCTTGCCGACCCCGCAGGCTCCGGCGTGCTGGTGGCGGCGGTCAACTGGCTGCAGGGCACCTTGCTCGGCACCGTCGCGACCGTGGTTGCCGTCATTGCGGTGGCGTCGGTCGGCTTCCTGATGCTGACCGGGCGGATCAACTGGCGCTATGGCGCGACGGTGATCCTCGGCTGCTTCATCCTGTTCGGGGCGGCAAGCATCGTCGCGGGTATCCAGTCCACCGCCAGCCTGGCGAACTGAACCATGAACGGCGTGGCTCAGGATCCGGTCTTCGTTGCGTTGACGAGGCCGCAGATGTTCGCCGGCGTCACTTATAGCTATTTCATCCTCAACGCGGTGCTCGCGACCGAGTTGCTGCTGATCTTCCATTCGCTCTGGGCGTTGGTGCTGGCGGTGGTCGTGCATCTCGTCGGGGTTCTGCTCTGCCTGCGCGAGCCGCGTTTCTTCGATCTCTGGCTCGTCCGGGTCGGCCGCTGCCCGCGCGTACGCAACTATGCGATCTGGCGATGCAACTCCTACCGCCCCTGACGCGGGACAAGCGCGCGATCGCCAACGAGAAACCGGCGGGGCATCACCTCCCTTATGCCCGGCACGTCGACGATCATACGCTGGAGACGCGCGACGGCCTGCTGATGCAGGTGATCCATCTGCGCGGGCTGCTGTTCGAGACCGCCGACACCGATGAGATCAATTATCGCAAGATGCTGCGCGATGCGATGCTGCAGGCGATCGGATCGTCGCGCTTCGCGCTCTATCATCACGTCATCCGCCGCCGTGCCGATGTCGCGCTGACCGCCAAATTCCCCGACGAATTCTCGGCCGCACTCGATGCGGCGTGGCGCAAGCGGCTCGACGACAAGCGGCTTTACGTCAACGATCTGTTCCTGACTTTGGTGCGCCGCCCGCTTCAGGGGCGGATCGGCATCGCCGATCGCGTCCGCGGCTGGATGGGCCGGGCCACGACCGAGCCCGATCTCGCCATCGGCCATGAACTGCGCCAGCTCGACAGCGCCCGCGACAATCTGCTCGCCCAGCTCGGCAGCTATGCGCCCCGCCTGTTGAGCGCCTACGAAACGCCGCAGGGGCCATGTTCCGAGCCGCTCGAATTCCTGTCGTCGCTCTACAATGCGGAGATGCGGCCGGTGCTGCTGCCGATGCAGGATGCCGGCGCTTATCTTCCCTATCGCCGGATCAGTTTCGGTCAGGATACCGCTGAACTCGGGCCGGCGGGCAAGACGCCGCGCAGTTTCGTCAGCCTGGTCTCGATCAAGGATTATCCCGCCCAGACCGCGCCGGGCATGCTCGACGAATTGCTGCGCCTGCCCTTCGAGATCACGGTCTCCCAATCCTTCGGCTTCGTCGATCGCCAGGCGGCGCTCGGGCGGATGAATCTGGCGTTGCGCCGGATGCGATCGGCCGAGGACGAAGCGCTCAGCCTGCGCGCCGAACTCTCGACGGCGAAGGACGAAGTCGCCGCCGGCCGCGCGGGGTTCGGCGAGCATCACATGACCGTCGCGGTCCATGGCGAGACGCCGGAGATCGTCGATGCGGGCGTTGCCGAGGTCCAGGCGTCGCTCGCCGATCTCGGCATCATCGCGGTGCGTGAGGATATCGCGCTCGAACCCGCCTTCTGGGCGCAGTTTCCCGGCAATTTCAAATATATCGCGCGGCGCGGACTGGTTTCGACCGGAAATTTCGCGGGCTTTGCGAGCAGCCATAATTTCCCGCTCGGCCGTCCCGACGCCAATCATTGGGGTGAAGCGGTCAGCCTGCTCGAGACCACGGCGGCCGGCCCCTATTTCTTCAATTTCCATCAGGGCGATCTCGGCAATTTCACGGTGATCGGCCCGTCGGGCTCGGGCAAGACCGTCGCGCTCAATTTCCTGCTCGCCCAGGCGCGCAAATTCCGTCCGCGCATCATCTTCTTCGACAAGGATCGCGGCGCCGAGCTGTTCATCCGCGCGATCGGCGGACGCTATGATCTGTTGCGCCCTGGAACGAGCGCCGGCCTCAATCCCCTGCAGCTGGAGGACAATCCCGCCAATCGCCAGTTCCTGATCGATTGGCTGGCCCAGATTTCCGGTGCCGCCGATGTCGACGAGATGGCGAGCATCCGCGACGCGGTGGACGCCAATTTCGCGCAGCCGATCGAGCATCGCCGGCTGCGCCATCTGGCCGAGCTGTTCCGTGGCGGCCACCGTCCCCATGCCGCCGATCTCTGGTCGCGGCTGCGGCCCTGGTGGGGCGATGGGGAGCGCGCCTGGCTGTTCGACAATCCGGCGGACCTGACCGACCTGTCGGCCGAGGCGGTGGGCTTCGACATGACCGCGATCCTCGACGATCCCGCAGTGCGCACGCCGGCGATGATGTACCTGTTCCACCGCGTCGAGGAGCGGTTGGACGGCAGTGCGGCGATCATCGTGGTGGACGAGGGCTGGAAAGCGCTCGACGACGATGTATTCGTCCGGCGGATCAAGGATTGGGAAAAGACCATCCGCAAGCGCAACGGCATTGTCGGCTTCGCGACGCAGAGCGCGCAGGATGCGCTGGAAAGCCGGATCGCGAGCGCGATCATCGAACAGGCCGCCACCCAGATCTTCATGGCCAATCCCAAGGCGCGCGCGGACGATTATGTCGGCGGCTTCGGCCTGACCGCGCATGAGCATGAAATCGTACGGACCTTGCCCGACGACGCGCATTGTTTCCTGATCAAGCATGGCGCCGACAGCGTCGTGGCGCGGCTCAACCTGTCGGGTGAGCGGGACCTGCTCACCATCCTTTCGGGCCGCGAGCGCACCGTGCGGCTGCTCGACGAGATTCGGGAGACGAGCGGCGACGATCCCGCCGACTGGATTCCGCGCTTGCTGGAGCGCGTGTGATGGCCTGTCCCGCGCTGTCCGACACCGAGTTCCTGAGCAGCCTGCTCGCCCATATCGATTGCCAGGCTCAGGCGATCGGCGCCGGCGGATATCAGGCGCTGAGCGCATCGGGATCGGGCGTGTCGCTGATCCTGACCGGCGCGCTGACGATCTTCGTCGCGCTGTTCGGCGTCCGCATGCTGTTCGGCGAGACGCCGGGCGTGCGCGAGGCGGTGATGGCGGCGGTGAAGCTCGGCGCCGTGCTGCTGCTTGCCACGAGTTGGCCGGCCTTTCGTACGCTTGCCTATAATGTGACGCTGCACGGGCCGGCCGAGCTGGCCGCGGGCATCGGTGGCCCGGCGGGCGTGCCGGGGGCAGGGGGCAGCCTCGTCGCCTATCTCCAGGGGCTCGACGATCAGATGGCCGAACTCAACCGGCTGGGCGCGGGCAAGCCGGTGGATGCCGATATCATTGTCGGTCCGACCGAGACGCAGTCGCCGCAGCAACAGCAACAGCAGATGCAGCGGCTCAACCAGCTCCAGCAAAAGCCGCGCTGGGATCCCGCGCGCGATGCGAAGCTGCTCGGCCAGGCGCGCACCGTCTATCTCACAGCGACCGTCGCGGCCTTCTCCTCGGTGCGGCTGATCGCCGGGCTGATGCTGGCGCTTGGGCCGTTCTTCGCGCTTTTCCTGCTGTTTGGCGGCACGCGCGGCATTTTCGAGGGCTGGGTGCGCGCGCTCGGCGGGGCGGCGCTGGGCGCGGTCTCGACCGCGATCATCCTCGGCGTCCAGGTGGCGCTGGTCATGCCCTGGCTTGCCGGCATCCTTGCGCAGCGCCGCGACGGCATCGCGACGCCCGCCGCGCCGATCGAACTGCTGGTGGTCGCGCTCATCTTCGCGCTCGTCCTGCTCGCGGCACTTGTCGCGACGGCGCGGGTTGCGATGGGATTCCGCTTTCCGCCGCAACTGCTCAGCCTGCCGGGCCGTCTGGTTCAGGCGCTTTCGTTTGCGGGCGCGCGCAGCGTCACCGCCGATGGCGCGATCAATGTCGCGCCCGGCCAGCGCGATCGCGCCTTTGCGATCGCCGATGCGGTGGCCGCGACCCAGCGTCGCGAGGCCGCGATGCCGCCGCCCCAGACCGCGTATCTCGGCCGATCGGCGCCGACGCCGTCACGGGCGCGCGAGGATGCCGTGCCGGTTGCGGTGCGGCTCGGCCAAAGCTTTCGACGCAGCGCCCATAGCCGTGTATCGGCGGCCGCGGCCCGGCGGGATGGAACGGCATGAAGAAAAGCTCACGAGAAGCGCTCGACGCCTATTATCAGGAAGCGGACAGCTGGGCGAAGGATCGTCGCGACACGCTCGATCGTTCGCGGCGTATCGCCTGGATCGTCGCGATCGCCGCGATGATCGTCGCGGTGTTCGAGGCGGCGGCGCTGATCTTCCTGCTGCCGCTAAAGACCGTCGTGCCTTATACGCTGCTGGTCGATCGCCAGACCGGCTATGTCCAGGCGCTCAAGCCCGTCGATGCCGAGAAGATCGCGCCCGATGCGGCGCTCACCCAATCCTTCCTCGTCCAATATGTCGTGGCGCGTGAGAGCTTCGATATCGATGCGCTCCAGTCCAATTACCGCAAGACCGCCCTGTGGTCCGCCGACGCCGCGCGCAGCGACTATCTTGCCGGGGTGCAGGTCTCCAATCCGGATAGTCCGCTTGCGCGCTATCCGCGTTCGACCCTGGTCGAGACCCGGGTGAAGAGCGTGTCTCCGCTCGGCGGCAATGCCGCGTTGGTGCGTTTCGACACGCAGCGCCGCGACGCCAACGGTCGTACCGAGCCCGCGCGCCCCTGGGTCGCGGTCATTCGCTACCGTTTCTCGAGCGAGCCGCTGTCGACCGAGGATCGTTTCGTCAATCCGCTGGGTTTCCAGGTGGTGCGTTATCGCCGCGACGCCGAAACGCTGCCGCCGCCTGCCGCCCCCGCGCCGCCACCCGTCGCAACCGTTGTGGCAGCGCCGTGAAGGTCTTGCTGTTCCCGATCGCGCTGCTGGCGCCGACACTGGCACTGGCGCAGATCCGGCCCGAGCCGGGGCCGGGCGATCCGCGCATCCAGTCGGTGCTCTACGACCCCGATCAGGTCGTCCAGCTTCAGGTCGCCAATGGTTATCAGCTGACCGTCGAGTTCGCACCCGACGAGCGGATCGAGAATGTCGCGGTCGGCGATAGCGGGACATGGCAGGCGACACCCAACAAGCGCGGCGACCGGCTGTTCATCAAGCTCGCCCAGCCCGGCGGGCAGACCAACATGACCGTGGTGACCGACGCGCGCAGCTATGTGTTCGAGCTGATGCCCGCCTATGGCGGCCTCGCGCCCTATACGGTGCGCTTCCGCTATCCGGCGGCGGCCGTTGCGAGCGTCGCCGAAACCGCCGCGATCGAGGAGGGGCGCTACCGGCTGGGTGGCGCGAAACCGCTGCGGCCCAATGCGATCAGCGACGATGGCGCGAAGACCTATGTCACCTGGGATGCCGATGCGACGTTGCCGGCGGTGTTCGCGATCGACGCACAGGGCAAGGAAGTCGTCGTCGATGGCGGGGTGCGCGACGGCCGTTATGTCATCGACGATGTGGTCAACCGGCTGGTGTTCCGCCGCGGCAAGCAGTTCGCCACCGCGACCCGCGTGCCGCAAAGGGCGCCGCGCTGATGGCGGGCCCCGAGGGCCTCGATCCACGCACCATCGGCCAGGCCGATGTGCGGCCGGTCGTGGCACTTCCCGGCACCGGCCTGCCGCGCTGGGCGATCGCGGGCGGTATCCTGCTCGCCGCGCTGCTGCTGTTCAGCGTGCTCGACGCGCGGCGCCGCGCGGCGACGGCGCCCGCGGTGAAGCCGCGCAACGCCGATCTGGTCGCGGCACCCGCATCGCTGCCGAGCCTATTCATTCCGCCCGAGCCGCAGTTGGCGCCGCGCGCGACATTGCCCGTTGCGCCGTTGAAACCGACGGTGCCGGTCATCCTGCCCGTACCGCCCTCGGCGCCGCCGGCGCGGATCTATTCTCCCCCGCAAATGCCGATCATGCAGGCGCCGATGCCGCCTCCGGCCGCGCCCAAGGCACGCTCGGCGGATGAAACCGTTCTGGTCTATGACGTGACGATCGGCGACCCCGACGAAGCGGTTGCGACGGCCGGCGCAGCCGGGGCCGCGGCGCCGGCGGGGGCGACCGCGGTTGCGGGCGGCCGCTCGCGCGCGACGGTGATGCGCAACCGGCCGACCACGGTGCCGCAGGGCACGTTGATCCCGGCGGTGCTCGAAACCGCGTTCGATTCGACCCGGCCGGGTCTCGCGCGTGCCCTGGTCTCGCGCGATGTGCGCGGCTTCGACGGCAGCCGTGTGCTCATCCCGCGCGGCAGCCGGCTGATCGGCCAGTATCAGGCCGATCTCCAGCCCGGGCAGAACCGCGCCCTGGTCAACTGGACCCGGCTGGTACGGCCCGACGGCGTGACGATCGCGATCGGCTCGCCCGCCGCCGATCCGCTCGGACGCGTCGGCGTGCGTGGCAAGGTGAACAGCCATTTCTTCGAGCGCTTCGGTTCGGCGATCCTGCAGACCGCGCTCGATATCGGCGTCAATCTGGCGCGCGACAACAGTAGCGGACGCGACGTCATCGTGGCACTGCCCGGCACGATGCTGTTCGGCCAACAGAATAATGCGCCGATCCAGCCGACGCTGAAGATCCGGCAGGGGGCGGCGATCACCGTGTTCGTTGCGCGCGATCTCGATTTCACGGGCGTCGAAGCGCGCCGATGAGTGAGGTCGCGGCCGACGGCGCGATCTATCTGCGCAGCTATCTCGCGCCGCTGGCCGGGCTGCTCGATCGCGCCGACGTGACCGATATCTATATCAACCGGCCGGGCGAGGTCTGGGTCGAGAGCCTGGCGGGCGCGATCGAACGGCATGAGGCGCCGTCATTGGACGAAGCGACGCTGGCGCGGCTTGCCCGCCAGATCGCGGCCTTGTCCAACCAGGGGATCAGCCGTGCGCATCCCTTGCTGTCGGCTGCATTGCCCGACGGCGCGCGCGTGCAGATCGTCGCTCCGCCGGCCACGCGCGGGCCGATCGCGCTCGCCATCCGCAAACATGTCTCCGCCGATCTGACGCTGGCCGACTATGTCGCGAGCGGCGCCTTTGCGGCGACACGGCGGGACGGGCAGGGCGCGGCCTCGGACATCGATGCCCGGCTGGCGGCCTTGCTCGACGCCGGCGACATTGCCGGCTTGCTTGGCGAAGCGGTACGCGCGCGCCGGAATATCCTGGTTTCGGGCGGAACCTCGACGGGCAAGACGACTTTCCTCAACGCGCTGATCCGCGAGATCCCGGCCGGGGAGCGACTGATCCTGATCGAGGACACGCCCGAACTGCATTTGCGCCATGCCAATGCGGTCGGGCTGCTTGCGGCGCGCAGCGAACTGGGCGAAGCGCGGGTGACGGCGGAGGACCTGCTTGCCGCATCGCTGCGCATGCGGCCCGACCGGATCGTCGTCGGTGAGTTGCGCGGGCCCGAGGCGTTCACGTTCCTGCGCGCGGTCAACACCGGCCATCCCGGATCGATGACCACCGTCCATGCAGACAGTGCGGCGCGCGCGATCGAGCAGATCACCTTGCTCGTGCTCCAGGCCGGTGCCGGGTTGAATCGCGAGGACATCCATCATTATGTCCGCAGCACCGTCGATGTGTATGTGCATCTGGAACGCACCGGCGGGCGCCGCCATGTTGCGGAGATTGTGCTGGGGCATCAACTGGCGCGCTGAACCGAAACGCTCGCTTGTGTGGCGTGGCACGGCGCGGTAGGCTGCGATATGCGCCGCGGGGGACGGCGCGGGGAGGCCCGACTCATGACCGATCAAGACGAAACGTTCGAAACGCCGTTTGCGGCCGCCGTGACGCGTCGTGGCGCGATCGGCGGCGCGGTTGGCGGCGCCGCGGCGCTGTCGATCGCCGGAACCGCACTGCCCGCGATTGCCGCTGTTTCGGATACGGGCGAGGGCGGCGTGCGGGTGTTCACCGGCCGCTATCCGATCGATGCCACCAGAGAGGTCGAGGGCTATTTCGCGGCGCCTGCCGGCGGGCGTCAGCTCGAAGTGGTCGTGCTGGTGCCGAATGCCGGAACGACGACGGCAGCGGCGCAGGATGCCGCGCGCACCTTCGCTGCCAGGGGCGTGATGGCCGTTGTGCCGAGCCTGCCTGCCGAGCGCGAGGCGATGATCGCCGAGCTGCGCGATGTGGCGCCCGGGATGACCGGCATGGCGCATGGCAACGGAATTGTGCGGATCGTCGGGGTCTGACGACAAGACGAGCGCCCAATCGATTTTGCCGTACAAAATGGGCGGACGCGTAAAGCGTGTCCGCCTTTGCCTGCTCGCAATTGGCGAAAGCGAACTAAAAGATTCAGGAGTGAGACAAAATCCGTTGGGACTGAGCCTGTCGAAGTCCTGTTCTTCTTCAGTTCTGGGCCCAGAAAAGGGCAGGGCTTCGACAAGCTCAGCCCGAACGGTATGTCGGGCATATCTGAGTTGATGGCGTGTGCTTCAAGTCAGATGGATCTGATTGGATCTCGTCACAACCCGTTCTGAGTCATGGCCCGTCGCGCTTCAATTGCGCGACGGAAAAACCCCGACCAATGCGACGATCCAGTTCAGGACAAGGAAGGGCTGGCGGTTTTCGTGCGGCTGGCTACCGCCGACACTGCTGACGATACCGGGCGCCATCGACCCGGCCGGCACCGCCGTATCATAGACGCTTACCGCAAAATTGGCACCCTGGCTCGGAACCCCGATCGACTGCCCGAGCGACCGGCCGGCGGCCGGCGTATTGACATTGCTGAGCGCGGCCGTGGCGGCGTCCGCGGTCAGGAAATGGGTATGCTGGGGCATTTCGTTCAGGGTGAGGGTGTGAAACTCCTGACCACCCGCCTGGCCTTCAGTAAAGCCGCTGCCCATATGGATCGGCACCCTGCCGCGCAGATCGGGCAGTGCAAAGGTGGTCTGGCCGTTCCCGCCATACATGGTGCCGAACAGCGAAAATAATGCCTGGTTCTGGTTGATCGGCAGAAATTGGCCATTGCAAAAGGCCCAGCCTTTCGGCGCGAAATTCCAGCTGATCATTTTCAGCTCACCCAGAAATGGCGTGCCCATATTCGAACTCCTAAAATATCGGGCCGGCATGCACCGGCAGCAATGACGACGATTTTAGTTCCGCGCCGGGAAAATCCCCTGCAAGGCGATGCAGAAATTGAGCGTCAGATACGGCATCATATTATTGTGTGGCAGGCCGCCTCCCGCCAGCGCGAGGCCAAAGGGGCTCATCGGCGTGGCTGGGGTGGCGATATTGCTGTACATCCTACCGGTATTCGATACCTGGATATTGCCCTTGATCGCCTTCGCGAGCTGGCCGTTGGCGGCGGTGGGGCTGTTGGCGTTCACCGTTGTTGCGCTCAGGACATGCTGGTGCGCCGGCATCTCGCTCTGAAGCAAGGTGACGAACTCCGACCCCTGGATCTGGCCCTGGTCCCAGAGCTGCAATCCGTTGCCCTGGCCCCAAAAGGTGGCGCAGGAGCCCTGGAGATCGGGGAGGGCGAAGGTTGATTTGCCGTCGCCGCCATACATGGTGCCGAGCAGCGAGAAAAGCGCGGTGTTCTGCGAGATCGGCAGCAACTGGCCGTTGCAAAAGGCCCAGCCGCGGGGGGGGAAGTTGAACCCGAACACGCGGATCTCGGCGACGAATGGACTGCTCATAAGCGGCTCCAAAAAAAGTGCGGCGCACGCGCCGGATGGATTGCTTAGTTCTGGCTCGGGAAAATGCCGAACAGCGAAATGATGTAGCTGATCGCCAATGTCGGCTGGAAATTGTCGTGCGGCTGGCTGCCGCCTGCCGGGCCGATGCTGGCACTGTTCAGCACCACTTGGCCGTTCGCGATGTCCGCCGGGGTCTTGTAGGTGTTGACGCTGCCCGAACTGCAATTGGCGAGTACGGTGTTGTTCGCCGGCGTGCTGGTGGATCCCGGGGCGTTGGACACTTGCGGGGTGTGCGTGTGGTTCGGAATCTGCTGCGTGGTCAGCGTCACGCTTTCGACGCCGGCCGCCTCGCCCAACTGATAGTTCTGCGAGAGGCCAGGCCCCTGGCCGGCATGGAGCGGTATGCGCCCCTGCAGATTGGGAAGCGCGAAGGTTTCCTGGCCGTCGCCGCCATAGGTGGTGCCGATCAGGTTGAAGAGCGCATCATTTTCCGAGATGGGCATAAGCTGACCCCGGCAGAACGCCCATCCGGCAGGTGCGAAATTGCCCCCGAACATGCGAATCTCGCCGATATAAGGCTGCGACATCGGCCCTGACTCCCCGTTGATGGGGCAGCCGCAAGCTGCCCGTTCAGAAACCGGTCGGGTAATGCGGCCCCGCGCTCGATATCATCGGCGCTTTTCGTTCCCCCACCGAATAGCGCTATTTTGTTCCCGCGGGCGGGCGCTGTCAAACAATCACTTCAGTGTGGCGACAGTTTTCTGTGCCGGAGGTCGATATGCAGGCTTCCCTCCGTTTCGGTGGGGCGGGGTGTTTCACCTGCATCCTTTGTGCTGGTGAGATTCACAATCCTGTGTCATTAAGCACCGCTATTTAAGGATGCAAAGCCAATGGGGTGGCTTGTCCGCGTCCGTTCAAGGGGTTGAACGGGTGGGCTGTCCGGGCGGTGCTCCGTCGACGTGACGAAATATAAGATCGATTTTATTCGTTGGATGGTCACAAGGGGCGATTAGTGCGTCTTGCGGCCCGACATTTGGGGGTGGATGCCATGTCGTTTCTCGTGACGAATCCGGACAATGAAACCGACGGCGGGTCGCTGGAACTCGACGGGCTTTCGTCGATCGTCTCGGCCGATGTCGGCGGTACCACCTATGTCTTCGCCGCGGGCGGCGTCGACAACGGCATCAGCGTCTTCAGCCTGGGGCTGAATGGTGCGCTGACCAATGTCTCGAACGTCACCGATTCTGGTGCTCTCAACCTCGTAGGCGCTCGGGGGCTATCCATCGGGGTGACCGACGGCAACACCTATCTGTTCGCGGCGGGCGCCGGCGACAATGGCGTCAGCGTCTTTCGCGTCAGCGCGGCTGGAGCGCTGACTCCCGTTGCTGACATCAACGATGCCGGCGCGCTTAATCTGGGCGGAGTCGCGGATACGGCCACCGTGCGCGTCAGCGGCAATACCTATATGGTGGCGGCTGGCGCGAATGACGATGGTCTCAGCGTTTTCCGGGTGGCGGGCGACGGCGCGCTGACCAGCGTCTACAATCTCGGCGACAACGGCACGCTCGAACTCGACGGCGCGAACTCGCTTGCGACCGCGATGATCGGCGGCACCGCTTATCTGTTCGCGGCCGGTGGCGTCGATGACGGCGTCAGCGTCTTCAGCGTGGCCGCGAATGGCACTTTGGCCAGCACCAGCAACGTCACCGACGATGCCACGCTGAAGCTGGACGGTGTCAGCGACCTAGCGACCGCCGTGGTTGGCGGCGTGACCTATCTGTTCGTCACCGGCGCCGCGGACAATGGCGTCAGCGTCTTCTCCGTCAACGCGTCGGGCATTCTCACCAATGTCGCCAATGTCACCGACGATGTGTCGCTCCGGCTGGCTGGAGCGAACAGCGTCAGCGTCACGACGATCGGCCAGACCAGCTATCTCACCGTCGGCGGCACGGAGAATGGCATCAGCCTGTTCCGCGTTAACGCCGGCGGCTCATTGACGCATGTCGAGAATATCGATGACGCTGGTTCGCGCGAGCTTGCCGGCACGAGCACCACTGCTGTCGCCAGCGTCGGCGGCGCCAATTATCTGCTAGCCGGCGCCACGATCGACGATGGCGTCAGCGTGTTCGGCAGCAAGCCCAGCGGGCAGCTTTTCTTCTTCGGCCAGGGCAATCCCACCGACGCGCGGCTGAGCTATGTCAACAATGATGGCGGCAACCAGACCGTCATCGTCGACAACAGTCCAACCCTCGATCTCATCACCAGCACACCGCAGGAAATGGGCGTCGATACCGCGGCGGGCTTCTATTTCGCGATCGTCAATGGCGGTAATCTGGGCACCGACGCGAGGCTGGTGCGCGGTTCGCTGACCGGTGGCGCCGTTACCACAGTTGTGACCTACGACAGTGTCGGCGACATCGTCAACGCACTCTATGTCGATGTCATCGGCCACAAAATCTATGTCGGCATACAGGATGCTTTCGGGGGTGCTCCCACGCTTACCGGCATTCGGGAATATTCATATGACCCGCTGACCGGCGCCACAACCGATCTGGGTTTCCTGGTGACGAGCGCTACGGACTCGCGCGGGCAGGAAAGCGGCTTTGATATACTCGATCCGCGCGATTTCGCGTTCGACGCCTCGATCGGGCGACTTTTTTATACGGAGTTTCTGACCGGCGGTGTAAATGCCGTCGGTATCTTCCGGCTCGATGTTGCCAATCCCACCGCAACGACACAGCTGGTCAGCCAGGCGCAGTTCGCCGATGACGGTTCGAACGGATTCATCATCGATGTCGAAGTCGATATCACGACCGACCTCGTCTATTTCACCACCGAATCCCGTCGACCGTTCGATCCGGGCGATCCGGCCAATCCGGACTATGTCGCTTCGCAAAACGCGATCTGGTACATTTCCGAGAATGCCAGCAACGGCACCGCGACCAAGGTCACGCTGGTCGGCTTGCCAGGCGGGCATCCTTTCTACCCGGGCAATATGGTCTTCGATCAGGGGACCCGCCAGATCTATGTGACCTCGGAGGGTAACGGGATCAGCGGCACGCCGGTCGACGATGTCATCTTCGTCTTCCAGCTCGACGGCGCTGGCACCACCGCGACGCTGATCAACACGATCTCCGCCCTGCCGCAATTCACGGAGGATCAGGCCAATCTGGGTGGCCTGACCTTCAACAATCTTCCGGTCCTGACCGGCGTCAGCGGCACAGCCAGCGTGATAAACGAGCAGCAGGTGGCCGCGACGACTTTGTTGACCGGCGCGCCGAGCATCACCGATGTCGATGGCGATCATCTGTCTTCCGCGACGGTGCAGGTCACCGGTGGCACGTTCAGCTCGAACGAGAGCAGCTCCAGCGACGACCATCTCGGTTATGGCGCGGGCAAGGTGATTTCCGGCCTGATCGCGGGCACCAACATCACCGTGTCGTGGAATGCGGCCACCGAGACGCTGACGCTGACGGGCTATGATACGATCGCCAATTACCAGGCGGTGCTCAGCGGGATCACGTTCTGGTCGACGGGCGACAACCCGACCAATTACGGGCTCAACACCACCCGCACCATCACCTGGACGGTCAGCGACGGTGCGCTCAACGTGCCGGGGGGATCGCAGAACAGCGCGAACACCCAGATCACGATCGCCGCGGTCAACGACGCGCCGGTCAACAGCGTCGGCGGCACGCTGACGCTTGCCGAGGATGCGACCGGCGTCGTCGTCACCGGCGTTTCCATCTCCGATCCTGACGCCAATCCGGCGCTCGACAATATCTCGGTCACGCTGAGCGTACAGCGTGGTACGATTTCGCTGCTCACCAATGTCGCAGGCGGCCTCTCCGCCGGCGATATCGTCAGCGGCAACGGGACCGGCACGATCGTCATCAGCGCGCCGCTGAACGAGATCAACGCGACGCTCGCCGCGAGCGGCCTCACCTACACGCCCAATGCCAATTTCCACGGCTCGGACCTGCTCCATGTCGTTACCAATGACGGTGGCGCCACCGGAAGTGGCGGCGCGCTGTCCGATACCGATGACAAGGCGATCACGATCAACCCGGTGAACGACGCGCCGGTGGTATCCGGCGACGGTACCGAGAGCAGCGTGACGATCCTCGAGGATACGCCTTCGGCAGTGGGCCAGACCGTCAGCAGCCTGTTCGCGGCGAGCCAATATTCCGACCTGACCGACGATCAGCGGCCCAATGGCGGCAACAGCTCGACGGCGATGGCGGGTGTCGCGGTGGTCGCCAACGCGGCCACCGGGGCCACCGGCAATTGGGAATATTTTAGCGTTGGAGTCTGGAATGTCATTCCGACCTCCGCATCGTCATCATCGGCGTTCGTGCTCAGCGGCAGTACCGCCATCCGCTTCAATCCAGCGCTCAATTATAATGGCGCGGAACCGACGCTGACCGTTCATCTGATCGATGGTTCGATAGGCGCTCTTGGCAGCGGCGGCACGGTCAATCTTTCCGGCGTCGGCGCAACCGGCGGAACCACCGCCTATTCGACGGGAACGGTCGCGCTGAGCGGCACGATCACGCCGGTGAACGACGCGCCGACCTCGACGAACCTGTCGGGGAACAGCGTGACCTTCACCGAAGGCAATTCGCCGGTTCTGCTCGATCTCGGCAGCAATGCGACGATCGCAGACATCGACAGTGCCGATTTTGACGGCGGCACGCTGACCGTCGCGATCTCCGCCGGACTGGTTTCGGGACAGGATCAGCTCGGAATCGACACGTCGGGTACCGTCTCGGTCGTCGGCAATGCGGTGTCGGTCGGCGGCATTCAGATTGCCACCTTCACTGGTGGCGGCGCGGGCGGTGCGGCGTTGGTCTTCACCTTCGATCCGGATGCGACCCCGGCAGCGGTGCAGACACTGGTTCGCGCGATCAGTTACAATAACAGCGATAATCAGGATCCGACGACGGCGACGCGTACGATCACCTGGACCTTGGTGGACGGTGACGGCACCGCGAACGGCGGTGTGGATACGCTGACGTTCACGAGCAGCGTCAATGTGATCGGTGTGAACGACGCGCCGTCGGGGACGGACAAGACGGCGACCCTGGTGGAGGATGGCAGCTACACCTTTGCGGGCACGGATTTCGGGTACAGCGATGTCGATGGCGACAGCTATATCGGGGTGCGTTTCACGACCTTGCCGGGTGTGGGCACGATCTTCATCGACACCAATGGCGGCGACAAGAGTGATGCGACCGCGGTCAGCCTGGGCGATATCGTCGCATTGTCGGAGATCAATGCGGGGCATGTCTATTATGTGCCGGCGGCGAACGGCAACGGCACGGGCTATTCGAGCTTCGCCTTCCAGGTGCGCGACGATGGCGGCACCGCCAATGGCGGGCTCGACCTCGACCAGACGCCCAACACTTTCACCTTCGATGTGACCGCGGTGAACGATGCGCCGACGGGGACGAACCTGTCGGGTGATGCGGCGACCTGGATCGAGGGTCAGGCGCCGGCGAAGCTGGACGTGGGCAGCAACGGCACGATCGCGGATGTGGACAGCACGAACTTCGACGGCGGCACGCTGACGGTTG
>NZ_JBYSZM010000027.1:0-42473 GCF_058787155.1 Sphingobium sp. FW305-3-2-15-F-TSA7
ATGACGATCACCACGCTGGCCGATGGCGTGCAGGTGGTGGGCGGCGGCCGCAGCGGCAATGTGCTGACCGGCACGGCGGATGAGGACCGGCTCTACGGCTTTGCGGGCAATCAGAGCCTCAATGGCGCGGGCGGTGACGATGTGCTGATCGGCGGTGGTGGCAACGACACGCTGACCGGTGGTGCCGGCAAGGATGTCTTCATCATCAACTTCCAGGACGGGCATGATGTCATCACCGACTATACCCCCGGACAGGATGTCATCGATCTTGCCGTCGGCATGGACATCCTGAGCAGCGTCGCCGCCGACACCAATGGCGACACCATCGTCGATCTCACCATCAATCTCGAACTCGGCGGCTCGGTCACTCTGCTCGGTATCTCCAGCATCGGGCAGGTCACCTTCGCCTGATGCTTTAACGCCCCTCCCGCTCGCGGGAGGGGGGGATGCCTGAGCCAGGCCGGTCAGGCGATATGCGCCCTGAGCGATGACAGCAGCATCCGCCACCATTCGCCGTGGCGCTGATCGAACAGCATGGCGGGCATGCCGTGCTTGGCGACATGGGTTTGCGGTACGCTGTCCCAGCCATAATGCTGCACCGTCACGCGGGTTTCGTCGCCGACCGGCTCGAAAATGATCTCGACCTCGGTGTGCTGATCCGGCCTGAATGTCGCCTGGCGCCAGCCGAACACAAGGCGTCGCCCGACATCCCATATCGCGACTTCGCCGATCAGGAAGGTCTTGCCGTTCGGCAGCTTCTCGACAAAGCGGCCGGGTGCGCCGTCGCCCGGTGGTTCGAATGCCACCTCACCGGGGCTACGCGGCGTGAAGCGGAACAGCGGGGCGTCGCGCCACCAACTGCCGATGTCCTCGGTGAAGACGCGAAAGGCGCGTTCGGGCGGCCCCGGCACGCGCATCGCCACCAGGATGCGCGAGGTCATTCGCCGCTGTCCAGCGCTTCGATATGCGCCTTGAACGCGGTGAGTTGACCGGCCCACATATCCTCGGTTTCCTGCAACCAGCGCGTCAGCTCCGCCATGGGTGCCGGCGTGAGTTGATAGACGCGCACACGCGCATCGAAGCCATCATGACGTTCCTCCACCAGCCCCGACGCACGCAGCGTGCGAAGATGCCGGCTCATCGCGGGCGGGCTCAACCCGGTCGCTGCAGCCAGTTCGCCTGCACGCCGTGGCTGTCGACGCAGCAGCTCGACGACCTGGCGGCGATGCGGATCAGCCAGCGCCGCCAATGTCCGGTCGAGCCGCGCAGCCGCTGCGCTCACGGCCAGATCTTGGTCTTCAGGCCGGTATCCCTGTCCCAATCCTCGGGCTCGACCTGTTGCACCGTTTGCCCGAAGGTCCAGATATGCCCTTCGGGATCGCGCGCGCGATAGGTGCGGTCGCCATAGAATTGGGTTTCGGGCTCCATCAGGATCTCCGCACCGGCATTGCGCGCATGTTCGCAATGGGCGTCGATATCGGTCGTCATCTGGAGATGGACGGTCTGGGTATTCTTGCCGCCCATATTGGCGGGGCTGCGATGATCGTCGCTCCATTCATTGCCGACCATGATCCAGCCGTCGCCGAAGATCATCTCGGAATGGGCCAGATTGCCCTCCGCATCGGTGATCAGCATCGCGGGCTCGAAGCCGAAGGCGGCCTGAAGCCATTCGAAAGCGGCCATCGCATCCTTGTAGACGATCGCGGAAACGACCGCCGGGCGTTTTGACATATCGACCATTTCGATTCTCCTATCTGTTAATATTTAACGCAGATGTAAACTAAATCGTCAAGAGCTATGACGCCGATCACCACCGGCATCCGAACTACACCGGTGGTGAAAGCGTTCACTAAGGCTCAATCGCGCCAATAGTCATGCCGCTCCGACCCATCGAAACCGGCCAGATGTGAGGCAGCAGGATTTGAAATCTCAGGCCCGAGCCGCAGGGGCAGGGATCCTTTCGGCCGAGCTTCTCGATGAGCTCGACATCGCCATGGACGAAGCGCAGCCCGCGCTTGACCTGAGTCTCGGAGGGGTAACCCTTACGCCGCTTCGCGATCACCTCGAAAGCAGGGCAGATCGGTGAAATCGTCTTGATGTGCCATGACGGCCTCCCATCGCTGATGCACGCCCGATTGCGCGCCGCGCGGCAATGGCGTCGGCGGTTGTGGGTGTAAAGCTCAGCCGAAGAGGATCCTGGCGCTTTCGTCCCACAGACGCGGCGATGCGGCACCGATCAGTCCTTTGCGGCCGTCGCCGACGATATAGGGCGATCCGTCGGGCCGGGCGATGCGGCCCCCGGATTCGGCCAGGAAGAGCGCGCCGGGGGCATGGTCCCAGGGCAAAGTGCGCTCGAACAGCGCGACATCGTTCAGGCCGAGCACGAGGCGGGGATATTGTTCCGCCGCGCAGCGCGGAATGTCGACCAGGGTCAGCCGGCCGCGCGCACGTTCGACGATGTCGGCGCGGCGCTCGGGCGTCATGAAATAGACGGCGAGCGCGGCGATGGGCAGGGCGGATCCGCTCTCCCGTGCCGATATGCGCTCTCCGTCGAGAAATGCGCCGCCGCTTGCCACCGCGTGGCAGATCCGGCCGTCGAGCGGATCGAGGATCCAGCCGGCCTGGATGGCACCGTCCGCAACCAGTGCCACCATCATGCCGAAGGGCGGGCGGCCTGCCGCGAAATTGCCGGTGCCGTCGATCGGATCGATGATCCAGTTGAGCCCAATGCCCGCGCGATCGAGGATTGCGGGATCGGCCGCGGCGGCTTCTTCGCCGATCATGCCGGCTTCCGGCAAGATTCGGGCAAGCCCCTCGATCAGCCGCAATTCGCTTTCCTTGTCGGCGATGGTGACGAAATCGTCGGCCGCCTTTTCGCTGATCTCGTCTTCGGCAAGATTCTGATAGCGCGGCAGGACAACGTCCGCCGCGACCTGTTCCATCAGTTCGGCGACCTGACGATAGAGGCTGTGCATGTGGATTACGGCTCCTAGGTCAGCGGAATCATGACCTGATCGGCATAGCCCGGGCGGGCCTGAAGCGCCGCATACCATCTTTGTACATTCGGCATGTCCGGACGCTCGATGTCGAGCGTCATCCAGCTATGCACATAGACACCCATTGGAATGTCACCCAGGCCAAAGCTCTGGCCGGACAGCCAGGGCTGCTCGGCCAATGCCTCGTCGATCCGCACCATCATCCGGGCGCATGATTGCGCGGATCGCGCGATCGCGGCCGGATCGCGCGCTTCGGGCGCATGGCGGATCAGGTTGAGAAAGGCGTCGCGTTGCGCATCGGCATAGCCGAACTGCCAGTCCATCCATTTGTCGGCCTGCGCGCGCAGGGCGGGGTCTTCCGGCCAGAATGCCTCCGGCGCGTAGCGTGCGGCCAGATACCGCAGGATCGCGTTCGATTCCCACAGCACCAGATCGCCGTCCTCGATCGTTGGGATCAGCGCATTGGGATTGAGCGCGAGATAGGCCGCGTCCATGCCGAACGCGCCGCCGACATCCCGGCGGACATGCGGAATGCCGATCTCCTGCGCGAACCAGGCGACTTTCTTCACATTGTGCGAATTGAGCCGGCCCCAGATCGTCAGCATCGCCTCAGCTCCGATAATCGGCGTTGATCGAGATATAACCGTGCGTCAGATCGCAGGTCCAAACCGTCGCACGGCCATCGCCCAGCCCGAGATCGACGCCGACCTCGATCTCCTTGCCCTTCAGATGCGCGGCGACGGGGGCTTCGTCATAGCCCTCGACCGCGAGGCCGCCCGTCGCGACCTGGGTCGTGCCGAAGCGGATGGAGAGCCTGTCGCGCTCGGCCGGCTCACCGGCTTTGCCGACCGCCATCACGACGCGGCCCCAATTGGCGTCCTCGCCTGCGATCGCGGTCTTCACCAGCGGCGAATTGGCGATGCTGAGCGCGATCCGGTGGGCGCTGTCGTCGGATTCGGCGCCGGTGACATTGATCTCGATGAATTTCGACGCACCCTCGCCGTCACGGACGACGAGATGGGCGAGCTGGCGGCACATGTCGGTGAGCGCGGCCTGGACAGCGTCCGCACCGTCGTCGTCGAACGACGCGAGCGGCGCATTGCCCGCCTTGCCCGTGGCGAAGGCGAGCACGGTGTCGCTGGTCGAGGTGTCGCTGTCGACGGTGATCGACGAGAAGGTGGCGCGATTGGCCGCACTCAGCATCGCCTGGAGCAGCCCGGGCTCGATCGCGGCGTCGGTGAAGACGAAGCCGAGCATCGTCGCCATGTCGGGCGCGATCATGCCCGATCCCTTGACGATGCCGACGAAGCTGACGGTGCGATCGCCGATCACCGCCCGTGTCACTGCCGCCTTTTCGAAAGTGTCGGTGGTCATGATCGTGGCGGCGGCATCCTGCCAGCCACAAGGGGCGGCGGTGAAGGCCGCATCGAGCCCGGCCTCCGCCTTGTCGATCGGCAGAGGCACGCCGATCACGCCGGTCGAAGCGACGAAGATGTCCGAAGGCTGGCAGCCGAGATGTCCGGCGGCGCGCGCGGCGATCGCCTCGACCGCGGCACGGCCGCGATTGCCGGTGAAGGCATTGGAATTGCCCGCATTGACCACCAGCGCACGCGCATTGCCGAGCGTCAGTGCAGCGCGGCACCATTCGACTTCGGGAGAGGGGCATTTGCTTTTGGTCAGCACGCCCGCGACCGACGTGCCCGGATCGAGCGTGACGAAGGTCAGGTCGCAGCGATCCCAGCTCTTGTAGCGCGCGCGTGCGACGCGCAGCGCAACGCCGGAAATGGCGGGGAGGTCGGGAAAGCCTTGGGGCGCGAGCGGGGAGCGTGCGGGTTGGGTCATGGTGACGTCGCTATAGCCTCGCTTCGGTGCGGATCAATGCAGCGTTAAGCTGGATACGCTATGGATATCCCGTCGACATGAGCTTTTGATTAGACGAACGGCACGACAGCACCTATGTCGTGGCGGTTCGAACCTGGGACGCGCATTTGCAACTGCTGCTTTTCCTTTCCGCATTGCTGACCTGTTTCACCGGCATCATCTCCGGTGAGCGGGTGGCGGAGCGTGTGCAGGTGCAAAGCAGCACAGCCGGTGCCGCCGTCGATGCTCTGACCGAAATCGCGGCGCCTATGCCCCGCATAGCGCACGATCTGGTTCGACCTGCCGCCGCCTTTCCCGCCGCCTTGCCACTTGCGCCTGTCCAGGCCGGTGCGCTCCGCGCGGTGCTTCTGGTGAACGGAAGCCGGCTGGAATAGCCGCCGGCCCGGCCTCGATTCAGGCCGTTCTTCTCGATATTTCGCGCGTGTCATGCGTGCAGGCGAAGCCGGGCAGCCGGCGTTCAAACTCTCGATTCAAGACAGGATTTCATCATGTTCGCTGGCGTTGCCAAAGCCATTTTCGGATCGTCCAACGATCGTTACGTCAAATCGCTCGACAAGATCGTCGCCCGCATCGCCGGCTTCGAGCCCGCCGTGTCCGCGCTTTCGGACGAGGATCTCTCGGCGCAGACCGCGGCATTCCGCGCCCGGCTCGAGGCAGGCGAAACGCTCGACGACCTTCTGCCCGAGGCGTTTGCGACGGTGCGCGAAGCGGCGAAGCGCGTGCTGGGGCAACGGCATTACGACGTCCAGATGGTCGGCGGCATCGTCCTCCATCGTGGCGAGATCGCGGAGATGCGGACGGGCGAGGGCAAGACGCTGGTGGCGACGCTCGCCACCTATCTGAACGCATTGCCCGGCACGGGCGTCCATGTCGTCACCGTCAACGATTATCTCGCCCGGCGCGACGCCGAATGGATGGGGCAGGTCTATCGCTTCCTCGGCCTGACCGTCGGCGTCATCGTGCCCAATATCGGCGATCAGGCGCGCCGCGACGCCTATGCCGCGGACATCACCTATGGCACGAACAACGAGTTCGGTTTCGACTATCTGCGCGACAATATGAAATATGAGCGCCAGCAGATGGTGCAGCGCCCCTTCAACTACGCGATCGTCGACGAGGTCGATTCGATCCTGATCGACGAAGCGCGCACGCCGCTGATCATCTCCGGCCCGACCGACGACAAGTCCGAACTCTATATGCGCGTCGATGTGGTGGTGAAGCAGCTCGTCGCCGAGGATTACGAAGTCGACGAGAAGCAGCGCTCGATCATCCTGACCGAGGACGGCACCGAAAAGGTCGAGCGGATGCTGGAAGCCGCCGATCTGCTCGAGGGCAGCAATCTCTACGATTACGAGAACACCCAGGTCGTCCATCACCTGAACCAGGCGCTGCGCGCCAATGTGCTGTTCAAGCGCGACACCGATTATATCGTCAAGGAAGGCAAGGTGATCATCATCGATGAATTCACCGGCCGCATGATGGACGGACGGCGCTGGTCCGACGGTCTTCACCAGGCGGTGGAGGCCAAGGAAGGCGTCAATATCGAACCCGAGAACCAGACGCTCGCATCGATCACCTTCCAGAATTATTTCCGCATGTATCCCAAGCTGTCGGGCATGACGGGTACCGCCGCGACCGAGGCGGCCGAATTCTACGACATCTACAAGATGAATGTCGTGACCATCCCCACCAACGTGCCGGTCAAGCGCGTCGATGAGGAGGACGAGTTCTACAAGAGCCTCGAAGAGAAGTTCGCGGCGATCTCCAAAAGGATCAAGGCGCAGGCCGAGAATGGCCAGCCCGTGCTGGTCGGCACCGTCTCGATCGAGAAATCCGAACTGCTCTCGGACTTCCTGACCAAAGATGGGGTGAAGCACGAAGTGCTCAATGCGCGCTTCCACGAAAGCGAAGCGCATATCGTCGCGCAGGCCGGACGCATCGGCGTCGTGACGATCGCCACCAACATGGCGGGTCGCGGCACCGACATCCAGCTTGGCGGCAATCTCGAGTTCCGCATCGGCGACGAACTGGCGGAAATGCCCGAGGGGCCCGAGCGTGACGCCGCGATCGAGACGATCCGCCAGGAGATCGAGGTCGAAAAGGCCGCGGTGCTCGCCGCCGGCGGCCTGTTCGTGCTCGGCACCGAGCGTCACGAAAGCCGCCGCATCGACAATCAGCTGCGCGGCCGTTCGGGCCGTCAGGGCGATCCCGGCCTCAGCCGCTTCTACCTGTCGCTCGACGACGATCTGCTGCGGATCTTCGGGCCCAACACGATGTTCGCCAAGATGATGCGGAGCAATCTGCAGGAAGGCGAGGCGATCGGATCCAAATGGCTGTCCAAGGCGATCGAGACCGCGCAGAAGAAGGTCGAGGCGCGCAACTACGACATCCGCAAGCAGGTCGTCGAATATGACGACGTGATGAACGACCAGCGCAAGGTGATTTACGAGCAGCGTTCCGACATCATGGATGCGGGCACGGTCGACGATGTCGTCGCCGATATGCGCGCCGAGACGGTCAATGGCATCGTTGCCGATGCCTGCCCGCCCGACACCTATCCCGAGCAGTGGAATATCGCGCAGCTCAAGGAACGCACGCTGGAAGTGCTCGGCATCGAGCCCGATTTCGATGCGTGGCTGACCGAGGAAGCGATCGATCCCGAACTGATCGAGCAACGGCTCCAGGCACTTGCCGACGAAGCGATCACCGCCAAATCGGCCGACATCGAGGCCGATAGCTGGGCGCAGGTGGAAAAGAGCATCCTCCTCCAGAGCCTCGACCACCACTGGAAAGAGCATCTTGCGACGCTCGACGCGCTTCGCCAGGTGATTCACCTGCGCGCCTATGCGCAGAAGACGCCGATCAACGAATATAAGCAGGAAGCGTTCGCGCTGTTCGAGCGGATGCTGTCGGCGATCCGCGAGGACGTCACCCGCGTGCTCGCCCATGCCCAGTTCATGCCGCAGGAAGCGCCGCCGCTTCCGCAGATGCCCGATTTCATCACCTCGCATTTCGATCCGCTGACCGGAGACGACAATAGCGCGGACATCGATGGCGGCAGCCTGGGCCTGATCACCACGCGGTTGCCGCCGCTCCAGATCGTCCAGCCAGATATTGCCGATGATCTGGGCGACGATCCCGCGGAATGGGGCGACAAGGTCAGCCGCAATGCGCCGTGCCCCTGTGGATCGGGCAGCAAGTACAAGCACTGCCACGGAGCGCTCTGAACCCGCTCATTGTCATTCCCGCATTCGCGGGAACGACATGGGGCGGGTCTGCGAGCCTACCGCCGAACCCCCATCTCTGCCCACGCGGTTGGAGCTTTGTGCTTCGGTCGAGGGCAGGCGGTATCGGCTCGGCCGGCCGCACGCAGCATCATTGCTGGAGTGGCGGCGCCACCGATGCGCGGCGGATGAGCGCCGACAGGAAAAGCGACGGTTCCCGGACCGCGCTGCCCGGTTCGATCGTGTCGCCGACCAGCTTGAGCGCGGCCGAGCGCGCCATCGTCGCCATCGGCCAGCGCACCGTGGTCATCGGTGGCCAGATATGCGCAGCGATCGGATTGTCGTCGAACCCGATGATCGACAGGTCGACGGGCACGTCCAGTCCGCGCTGGCGCGCCGTATGAAGCACGCCCGCCGCCATTTCGTCGTTCGATGCGAAGATCGCGGTGGGGCGGGGGAGCAGGTCGAGCAATCGCCCACCCGCATGCGTGCCTGAGTCGAACGTATAATTGCCGTCGGCGATCAGGCTGCGCGGTAGCGCGATGCCGGCGCCGGCCAATGCATCCTCGAAGCCGAGCCGCCGTTCCAGTGCCGAGCGGAAGCCGTGGGGGCCCTGTACCAGCCCGATCCGGCGATGCCCCGCCTTGATCAGATATTCGGTCGCCTCCCGCACCGCCTCGCGATCGTTCGAGGCGACGGTGTGTTCCGGATCGTCAAGCTGCGCAGAGCCCATGCGGACATAGCGGCAGCCGATTTCATCGCAGAGCCTGGCGAGCGAATCATTCTCGGAGATCGGGGGCATCAGCAGCACGCCGAACAGTCGCTGGCGTTCGAGGAAGTGGCGCAGGTCGGTGAGCATGTCGGGCGATCCGCGATCGACAGGGCGCACCACCAGTTCGAATTCGGTGTCGCGCAACGCTTCCAATATGCCCTGCTGCACGTTGAGCACGGTCTGCGCGTTGGGATTGTCGTGGACCAGTCCGATCAGGAAATTGCGGCGCAGCGCCAGTGCGCGCGCCTGCGGGTTTGGGATGTAACCCAGATCCTTGATCACGCCCAGAACGCGCGCTCGCGTGTCGTTATTGAGCAGGGGGGAGCGGTTGATCACCCGGCTGACCGTTTTTTTCGAGACGCCGGCGAGGCGGGCGACGTCGTTGATGGTCGGCTGCGATGATTTCTTCATCGGCGCATTTAGACCGAAGCCAGGGCGGCCGCCAATGACAGAAGTCGAGGAAAATGCTCGCTTTTCGAGGAAAATCATTGGACAATTGCCAAGCAGTCCGCCGCTCGCCCATATGATGCATATCGAAAGCCGATGCGGGAGAGGGCATGACGCGATCCATTTTCGGTGGCCTGGCGCTGCTTGCTTTGCCGTCAGCACTTGCAGCGGAGCCTGCACCGATCGCGCTGGAAGATTTTTACAAACTTGCCGACGTCGCCGGTCCAAGCTTCTCGCCGGACGGGAGCCGGATCGTCTATAGCGTGTCGTTGAGCGACGCGAAGCAGGATGCGGCGAAAAGCGATCTCTGGACGGTGCCGTGGCAGGGCGGCGCGCCGGAGCGGATCACCGATACCGCCGAGACCAGTGAATCGCAGCCGCGTTATACCGCCGATGGCGGCTGGATCGTCTTTCTGAGCGATGCGGGGCTGAAAAAGGCTGCCGCGGACGCCGATCCGGAGGACAAGAAGGCGGCGGCGGACGAGAATACGCAATTGTGGCGGATGCCCGCAAAGGGCGGCCCGGGACAGAGGATTACGACGCTGCCCGGCGGCATCAACGATTATGCGCTGTCCCCTGACGGCAGAAGGGCAGTGGTGGTGGCCGAGGTCGGCCGGGCCGTCGGCAGCACCGCGAAGACGCCGCCGCCGATCGAGACCGAGCGCTTCTTCTTCAAACAGGATGGTCGCGGTTATCTCGACGATCGCGCGATGCAGTTGTTCGTGGTCGATCTCGCCACCGGCAAGGCGCGCCAGCTCACCCAAGGCGCACGCGATCACTGGCATCCCGCATGGTCACCCGACGGTCGTCTGATCGCCTATGTCGCAAAGGATCAGGGTGAAGCCGATCGCACGCTCAACTACGACATCTTCGTCGTTGCGCCGGACGGCGCCGCGCCGCGCCGGATCAGCGCGTCGCAGGGTGCGGACGGCGATCCGGACTGGGGCGCGGGACCATCCTGGTCGCCCGATTCACGCCGGCTGGTCTGGCTGGAAGGGCCGGAGGACAAATGGATCTATTACGGACCGCATCAACTGGCGGTCGCCGACGTCGCGACCGGCGCGATCACGCGGCCGGCGCGGATCGATCGCTGGTTCTACCAGCCGCGCTGGACAGCTGACGGCAGGCTGCTCGCGCTGATCGAGCAGGACCGCGACACCTGGCTCGCGCGGATCGATCCGGAGAGTGGCGCGATCGCCTATCTCACCCAGGGCAAGCGCTTCGGCTATGATTATGCGGTGGCGGGCAATGGCAATATCGCGCTGCTCGACAGCAATGACCTCATGCCGTCCGAACTTTATGCACTCGGCAATGCCCCCGGTTCCTGGCGTGCGCTGACGCGGCACAATGCGTGGCTCGCGGATCGCGCGCTGGGTGAAGTGAGCGACATATCCTTCAGGAGCGGCGATGCCGGGATCCACGGTTTCCTGACGCTGCCGCCCGATTTCAATCCGGCAAAACGCTATCCGCTGATCGTCGATCTCCATGGTGGGCCGGTCTATCAGCACAGCCATGAATTCGATCTCGATGCGCGGCTTTATGCGGCGGCGGGCTATGTCGTGCTCAAGATCAACCCGCGCGGTTCATCGGGCCGCGGTTTCGATTTTGCGCGCGCCATCCATGCCGATTGGGGCAATCTCGATGCGAAGGACATCAGCGCAGGCATCACCCATGCGATCGATACCGGCGTCGCCGATCCGGCGCGGATCGGGGTCGGGGGCTGGAGCTATGGCGGCATATTGACGGATTATATGATCGCCAGCGATACGCGAATCAGGGCCGCGATCTCGGGCGCGGGCGCCGCCAATCCTCTCAGCCTGTTCGGCGTCGACATGTATGCCCGCGAATATCTGCTCGAACTGGGCGCGCCATGGGAGAATTTCGAAACCTGGCGAAAACTGGCCTATCCGTTCCTCCATCCCGAACGCATCACTGCGCCGACGCTGTTCCAATGCGCCGATGCCGACGACAATGTGCCGTGTGTGGGTGCCGAACAAATGTATCTCGCGCTCAAGACGCGGGGCGTACCGACCAGGCTGATCGTCTATCCCGGCGAAAATCACGGGCTGATCGTGCCGAGCTATCTGATCCACCGCATGCGCAGCAACATCGCCTGGTATGATCGCTGGCTGAAGCCGACCAAATGACGAGGTTCACAACGGATTGCACGATTGTTTCCGGTGAGACCCCGTCAATAGTCGCGGACCTGAACCTTGATCCGCCAAGGCATCGGAGGGGTTGCGTAGCGGGCAATCCGGAAGCGAGAGGCATCCGCATCCGATGCAGCTCTCGAGCTGGTCTCGCAGCTGCAAAAGGCTCGTGATCCGTTCATCCAGCAAAACGCGCCACGACTTTGCGAGACATTGCCAGTCCGTCGTCGACATGGTTGCCGGCATCCGGTTGAAATGTGCCTTGATCATCGCAAGCGGGATGCCGGCCTGTTGAGCGATGCGGATGACCGCCAACCGCCGCAGATCGGATCGTGCGAAGCGTCGCTGGTTCCCTTTCGTGCGAGATCCCGTGATCAGCCCCTTCGCCTCATAGAAATGCACCGTCGAAACGGCGATGCCGCTGCGTTTCGCGAATTCACCAACGGTCATTTGGGACGATATGTCGTCGAACATGGAAGCCGCCGCGATCAGTCCTCGAATATGACGATCCGTGTCTTGCCGGCCTTTTTGCGCAGCTCGAGCCAGGGTTCATATTCACTCGAATTGTAGAATTCGAGCAGCTTCTCCTTTGACGGAAACTCGACCAAGACCACCGGACCAGGTGTCCAGTCGCCCTCGATCACTTCGGCATCGCGGCGCTTCAGCAGGTATTTTCCACCAAAGGCTTCGACCATCTGCGGTACGGTCTGCCCATATCGGGTGATACCATCGATATCGGTATACCATTCGCCTTCGGGATCGAGTGACATCAGATAGGCTGGCATGATTTCCGTCCTTCGCAATGATTGTGGTCGGAGGCGTTGTCGCTAGACGGCCTTGAGGTCGGGCGGTGGCGCGCCCGCGACGACCAGCCCGCCCGCCGTCGTCACGTGCCGTTTCGCGATCAGCCAGCGGCCGTCGCGTTCCTCGAATTCGTCGGTCACGATGCCGAGTGCCGTCCAGTCGGCGGGCCGAAGATCGCCCCGGTCCGCGAGTGCGCGGAACCAGTGCAGCGCGAAGACATGCGATGTCAGGCTCGGGCGCGGACCGTTCCAGTCGAAGACGGTTTGTCCGACCACATGCGCGTGGATCTGGATCTGGTGCCGGGTGACGTCGAGGAGATAGCGGGTCATCTCATCCCGGTTCGAAAAACGCAGGACGGCGCCGGATCCCTTGTCCGGCATCAGATCATATTCGACGACCGCATTTTCGGTGAAGCAGTCGGGTCCGACCCGGTCATAGTCCCTGCCATCGACCAGGCGGAACATCCGACAGGTCGTTTCGTACATGGCGCCTTCGGATATCATCCGAAGAACGGCCTTTTCGATCGTTTCGTTCATCCAGGGACTCCGTTCTGACTGGCGCTGTTGCCGCATCATTCGCCCGGTGCGATCGTCACGCGCAGTCCGTCGAGCGCTTCGGAAAAGGGCAATTGGCAGGAAAGGCGCGAATTGCCGCGACGATGGCTCGAACTGTCCAGCAGGTCGTCTTCGTCCTCGCTGAGCGGCGGCAGCTCGCCGGCGAAATCATTGTCGACATAGACATGACAGGTCGCGCAGGAACAGCATCCGCCGCACAGCGCGAGCAAATCGTCGAAACCATTCTCGCGGATGATCTCCATCACCGACAGTCCGCCGGGGCTGTCGACGGCTGTTTCGGTGCCGTCGGGCGATGTAACGAATAAAGTGGGCATCATCTCTTTCCGTTGGGGCCAGTTTCCCGGCTGTCGGGCGGCTTCTAACGAAGCGCGGATGGCAGGGCAGGGCGCTGCCCGAGCCGCTCGGCGCCACCGGCCCGCACCACGACGGAGTCTCCCCACATCACCTTGCGCATGCCGTCGGTCGTCGCGACGGTCGGCTTCACCACGAAGACCGAATTCTCCTCGATGATCCAGTTCGCGGTCCAGTCGTCGCGCGGTCGGTTCACCAGGACCGGCGCGTCGAGGCCAAGGCCTCGACTATGGATGATCGGGCTGCAGACATAGGGCGTGTCGGCGGCGATCTCGGCACAAAGCGCGACAAGATCGGCCAGCTTCCGGCCCGGGCGCATCGCCTGCCACAATTGCGTGGTCGCATGATATTGGAGTTCCGCCATCTCGCGCGCGATAGCGTCGGGGCCGCTTACCCAATGCGTGGCCGCGCCATGCCCCAGATAGCCGCACCATTTTGCGTCGACTTCGACCAGCACGACATCTTCGGGCGCAAGGGCGCGCCGGGAGGGCAGGGTGCCGACAAAGGGGGGCAGGGGGTTGCCGGCGGTGAAGAGCAGCAATGACGACGGCTCGCTGCCCTGTTCGATCAAGCTTGCCACCATGCGCGCATAGACGGCGGTCTCGGTGACCCCTGGCCGCGCTTCCCGTGCAAGAATGTCGAGCGCGTCTTCGACCATCTGCACGGCGTGGCGGAGCATGTCGATTTCTTCGTCGCCTTTCACGACGCGCGCTTCATACATGAGCGACGTCGCATTGACGAAATCGGCCTGAGGCAGTTGTTCTCGCAAAAGCGTCATCGCACCCTGGCTGACCAGCCCGTCGGGTTCGCGCGCCACGCCTTCGAGGCCGGCAATGCCAATGCGTGCTCCGGCAAGTCCGAGTTCGCGCAGCCGCTCCACCACCATCGGTGTCGCATTGAAGAAGGCGGTGCGGATATCCTGCACCCAATGCTGCGACTGAAGCCAGAAGGGCGGCGCAGGGACCGGACCGGTGATCGCGGTCACGTCCCCGTCATGCGGAAAGATCACCGAAACCGACGCGCAATTGCCGCCGATCGACGACAGATAGCGGCCATTGCCATTGCCCTGGTCCCAGCTCGAGCTGTTGTTGAGCGCAAGGATGACGTCGATCCCGTCGCGGCGCATCAGCGCGCGCACCTTGCTCCAGCGCCGGTCGCGTTCGGCGAGCGAAAGCCTGGGCAGATCGGGCTGCGGATAGCTGCCCTCAGCCATGATCGCGGCTCGCCCGGGAAATGCCGAACGACGTCGGCGGGCGCATCACGGCGCGATGATCCATGCAATCCATCCTGGTTTTCCTGTTCCGAACGACCGGCGCATCACCGGAAATATCTGAGGAGCTTGGGGATGAGCCGCGTCGGCGCGATCAGATAGCGATCGTCGGGACGCAGCGCATATTCGCGCAAGCACGCCTCGGTGAACTTGATGGCATGTTCGTCGCCATGTTCGACCGCGCGAGCGATGAGCGCATCGGGAGGAAGGGCGTCGAGCCCTTCGGGTATGGTCCGTAAAATTTCGCCGGGATTGGCGGGTGCGAAATTGGCCATGATCGCTGCGGTGGCTTCCCACACTGCGAGATAGGACGGGATATGAAGCGCCTCGGGAAGGTGAGGGAGCATGAGCCGAACCGCAGCCGGGGCGGAAACGCAATGGACCAGCGGTATCGGAAACGTCTTGTCATGCACCAGATTCACTTGCGCATAGCCAAGCGTCATGTCGCTCAGCGCCGATTGCAGATCGGCGGGGCCGGCGAGGCGACTGACGGCGTCGGCCCAGCCGTTGAGCTGTGGCATGTGCGCGAACAGACCCTTGTCGCGCGTGCTGAGCTTCACGTCGGGGCCGATCCGGGGAATCGTCGCGATGATTTCTGGAAAAGTCGCGTCGCCCAGCAGGCGATGCGCGCCGGGCTGCTCGACATAGAGTGACGCCCAATAGGCCAGGCCAGCGGCGAGTTCGTCGAGTTGCGGTTTCGACGGTTTGCCGTCGGCCAGATCGATGCTGCGCACCGCATGCATCGTACGGATCAGCCCGTGGGTGAGGCCCGATGCCATGCCGGGCAAAAGGCGCGACCACCAGCGCACGAGCACGTCGCGCCATGGGGCTTCGTCTAACTCGCGTTCCATCAGCGCACGCCAGTCGGATGCGCGTGGAAACTGCCCGAGCGCCGAACGCCAGTCATTCTCGTTCGTCGGGTCGATCCTGCCCACCGAGACCGGCATCGGCAGATGCTTGCGCTTCTGCGGGTAGAGCGAGGCCCATGTATGGACCATATCGGCATGGCCCAGGCTGATCAGCGCTTCCGACGCCATCGCCCAATGGGTCGAGAAACCGGGCACCATCTCGAAGCCGAGACCGGAACAGATTTCCAAAGCATCGTGCATCGCATCGATCGGCTTGACCACCATGCGCTCCTTGTCTGCAGCGACATTGGAAAATCCAATGTGCTAATAACGGTGCATGTGTGCGATAATAGGCAATGCGTATCGCCTGTCAATCACCGGGATCGATCGATCTTCCGGATTTAGATCCTAGAGATGATTGCCGATCCGCGCGGCGGCCGCCTTGGCTGCCTCGATCAGCCGCGGAAGCTCCGCCTCCAGCCGGGCGGACGGCGCGGCGATGCTGAGCGCGGCGCGCGATGCGCCGTTCCTGTCGACGATCGCGACGCCGACCGATCCGACGCCGGCCTCGCTTTCCTCGTTGCTGACCGCATAATTCTGATCGCGCACGACCTGGAGTTCCTTGAGCAGATCCGACCGCGTGGTCAGCGTGTTGGGTGCTGTACGATCGAGGCGCAGGCCCGGGTACAGCGCCTTGATCTCGTCATCCGACATCTGCGCCAGCAGCGCCTTGCCGACCGAGGTCGCATGGGCAGGCAGCGACCGGCCGACGCGCGAGACGACTCGCAATGCCCTGGGGCTTTCGAATGCGTCGATGAACAGGACGTCCGAACCGGTCAGTATGACCAGATGCACGGTCTCCTGCGTTTCTTCATTGAGGTCGGTGAGGAATGGCCGGGCAATGGTCCGCAATTCGCCGCCGATCGTGGCCGCAAGCCCTACCAGCCGCGTGCCGAGCCGGTATCGGCCGACAGGGGAGCGATTGACGAACTGGCGGTGCTGCAGCGTCGCGACGAGCCTGTGCGCGATCGTCCGATGGACGTCGAGGGTCGTGGCGATATCCGATATCGTCATATCCTCCTGTGACGCGGCCAGGATTTCGAGAATCTGCAATCCCCGATCGAGAGTCTGGGACGTGTGGGTCGGCGGCTGCATTGTCGGGATTTTCCTTCTGATATCCGCATTTGATTGGGCTATAATAGCACGCAATGCAAGCTTAATCCCGGCGCATGGGCGGTCAGCGGGAATGGCTGTCGCTGGCGAGGATCGCATGGTTGTCCAGTGAGGAAATGAGAGTGGAAGGCCGGTTTGTCGTGAGGTCGAGTGCGGAATTGTGGGCTTGAGCGGCCAAATGTCGAGTCAATGATGTTCTAATATCGCACCTATTGTGCGATCATAGCATTGATGTTATGGCCGGAGAACAAGCCTAGGGAGAGGAAAAAAATGGGAATCAATAATCCCGCACGCCTGATGACCGCCGCCGGTGTCTGCGCGCTTATGATTGGGGGCATCGCAGCCCCGGCCTTTGCGCAGGCGGCCGCCGAATCCGCGACGCCGGAGACCGGCATCGAGGAAATCATCGTCACCGCGCAAAAGCGTTCGGAGCGGCTCAGCGATATCGGCATGTCGATCACCGCGCAGACCGGCGATCAATTGAAGGTGAGCGGTGTTTCGTCGATCGACGATTTCGCGAAGGTCGACACGAGTTTTTCCTTCGGCCTGTCGCAGTCGGGTACGCCGATCTATACGATCCGCGGCGTCGGCTATTATGACTTCGCGCTCGCAGCGCCGCCGACGGTCAGCGTCTATGTCGATCAGGTGCCGCTCGCCTTTTCCGCCCTCACCAAGGGCACGACGCTCGATCTGGAGCGCGTCGAGATCCTCAAGGGGCCGCAAGGCACATTGTTCGGCCAGAACTCGACGGGGGGCGCGATCAATTTCATCGCGGCGAAGCCGACCGCGTCGTTCCAGGCGGGGCTGGAGGCCAGCATTGCCCGGTTCGAGGCGGTCAGCGTCAATGGCTATGTCAGTGGTCCGCTGTCGGATACATTGCGCGCGCGCCTCGCGTTCGGCGCCGATGCCGGTGGAGCCTGGCAGCAAAGCTATACGCGCAAGGACAGTCTGGGTGACCGCCGGTTCCAGACCGCGCGCCTGCTACTCGACTGGACGCCGACCGATGCGTTGACCGTCAGCTTCAACCTCAGCGGATGGCGCGATCGGTCGGACACCCAGGCGGGGCAATTGACGGGCTTTCCGCTGCCGAGCGCGTTGACCGATCCGGCGAAGAACGTGCCGGTGAGTGTCCAGAACGCCATCCTCAATTACCCGCTGGCCCCCCGAAATGCGCGCGCAGCGGATTGGGGTCCGGAAGACCCGCGCGCCGACGAGGATTTTTATCAGGCATCGTTGCGGATCGATTATGCGCTGTCGGACGACGTCACCATCACATCGATCTCGGCCTATTCCGATTTCAGGACGAACAGCGCCTTCGATATCGACGGTCTCGCCATCAGCAACAACACCACCACGCTCGACGGTGACAGCCAGTCCTTTTCGCAGGAGCTTCGCCTTGCCGGCAAGGCGATGGACTCCCGGCTCGACTGGGTGGTGGGTGCCAATTACGCTTCCGACAAGACGCTGGACGCCCAGATCCTCGACATGTCGGTCAGTGCGCCGACCTATTCCTTCATCGGGTCCGGCGGACCGCATTGGGAATTCATCCGCAACCAGTCGAGGACCGATATCGAGACTATCGCGGCCTTCGCCAACCTCAATTACAAGCTGACCGACACGCTGAGCGCGCATGCCGGCGCGCGTTACACCAATTCACGCAACCGGTTCGAAGGCTGCACCTTCGATACCGGGGACGGGCTGTGGGCGGCGGGGATGAATTCGCTCCAGTTCGTCGTGAAGAATTTCATCCTGACCAATCCGTCACCCTTCGTCCCGATATTGCCGGGCGGATGCGCGACGTTCGACGAGACCTTCACGCCGGAACTCGTCAGGAGCACGCTCGAAGAGGACAATATCTCATGGCGCGTCGGGCTCGACTGGAAAGCGACCTCGGACATCCTGCTCTATGCCAATGCCAGCAAGGGCTACAAGGCGGGCGCCTATCCGACGTCGGGTTTTCTCTCGGCCGCAGCGACCGAACCCGTGACCCAGGAATCGGTCATGGCCTATGAAGCCGGTTTCAAGACCTTCCTCTTCGATCGTTCGCTCCAGTTGGACGGCGCCTATTTCCATTATGACTATCGCGACAAGCAGGTGAATGGCGCGGTTCCGGAGCCGGTGGTCTTCGGCGCGCTGTTCGGGCTGATCAACGTCCCCAAATCGAAGCTCGACGGTTTCGAACTTTCGGCGCTCTGGCGGGCTTTCGGCGGACTGACGCTGCGCGGCAACGTCACTTATCTCGACTCGCGGGTCGTTGGCGATTTCGTCAATGTGAACCGCGTCGGCCAGACCGCGAACTTCAAGGGCGAAGCATTTCCGTTCACGCCGAAATGGTCGACCCTGCTGGGCGCGACCTATGAATTCCCGCTGGCAAGCGGATCGGTCGCTTATCTCGGCGGCGATTATTCCTATCGTTCGGCCACCCAGAACGGTTTTGGCGGGCTCGGCTTCGAACGGATCAAGGGATATGGTCTGCTCGATCTTCGGGCTGGCATCCGCTCGTCGGACAATGGCTGGACCGCCGAACTCTGGGGGCGCAACGTGACCAACAGCTATTATTGGAACGACGCCACCTATGTCACCGATACGTCCTATCGGCGCACTGGCATGCCGGCGACCTATGGCCTTCGCGTCGGCTACAAGTTCCGCTGACGATCATGTCGGGCCGGCGCTTCCATCGATCCGTGCGACGCCGGATCATGGAGCGCGGGCCCGGCATCCGCGCGTTCGCGTGGCGTCGAAAAACGGCGGCCGTCACCTGTGAGGGAAAAGCGTAATATGAACTATCTCAGAAACACCTGGTATCAGGCGGGGTGGGCGGAGGAGATCGACGACGGCCAGATGCTCGCCCGCACGATCCTGGGGACGCCGCTGCTCTTCTTTCGTGATGCCAAGGGGCAGCCGACCGCGATACTCGATCGCTGCCCGCATCGTTTTGCCCCGCTGTCCGCCGGCAAATTCGCCGATGGCGTCGTGACGTGCGGCTATCACGGCCTGGCCTTCGGCGGATCGGGCCAATGCGTGCATAATCCGCACGGCAAGGCGGCAAAATCCATTCGCGTCGAGAATTTCGTCACGGCCGAACGGCATCTCGTGCTCTGGGTCTGGATGGGCGATGCGGCGCTGGCCGATATCAGCCGGATTCCGGATATGTCGTTCATCGACGAGACGCCGGCGACCGCGATCATCATGGGGCTGATGCCGACGCGCGCGGACTATCGGCTGATGATCGACAATATCATGGATCTCAGCCACGCCGACTATCTGCATCCGACGACCCTGGGCGGGACTTTCACCGACGCGAAGATGAACGTCCTCCAGACGGGCGATGCGATCGTGGTGGAATATCTCTCGCATGACTGCGAGCCCGCGCCCGCTTTGCGCGTCATGGTGCCGCCGCCGCTCAGGGCCGATGTCCGGGTCGAAGCGCGCTGGTATCCGCCGGGGGTCATGGTGATCGGCGTTTCCGCCTATCCCACGGGCACGCCGCGCGACACGAGGAACGACAATTTCACGCTGCACAGCATGACGCCCGAAACCGAGGGCAGCACGCATTATTTCTATTGCAGCACGCGCCCGTTCCAGACCGACGATGTCGAGTTGAGCGCATCGTTGAAAGTCATCCTCGAACAGGCTTTTGTCCAGGAGGACAAGCCGATGCTGGAGAAGCAGCAGGAGCGGATCGGGAACGCCGAATTCTGGTCGCTCAAGCCGCTGTTGCTGCCGGTGGATTCCGCCGCCGTGCAGGTCCGGCGCAAGCTCGAGCAACTGATCGAGGACGAGGCGGCCACGGGCGATGTCGCCGCGCGACGGCACGCCTCGCTCTGATCCCGCGAGTAGAGCCGCCGCCGCGCTGCCCGATATCATGACCCATGAATTTCAGGATAGAATCCATGTCGTCGAAAACTGAATCGATGCTGTTGTCGCCGTTGCGCGTGGGGAGCTTCGAACTGGCGAACCGGGTAGTCTTTACCGCCCACGGCACGCAGTGGAGCCCTTGGACCGATGCGGGATCGCCGCGTTACATCGAATATCAACGCCGCCGCGCTGCGAACGGCGTCGGCATGATCGTTGCCGAAGGACTATGGGTCGACCGCGATGCGACGCCCGAGGCGCTGTCTGCCGCCGCTGGGCCGATGACGCGCTTCAACACGGTATTGCATGACACCGCGCCACGGATCGCCACCGTCCTCCAGCTGGTCGGGGCAGGCGCATCGGGCTCGTCGGAATATTATCCGGGCGATCAGACGCTTGCTTCGTTCGGTGGCATGCAATCCTCGACGGACGGGGAAGTGACGCACCGCATGTCGCCCGGCGAGATCGAGGCCCTTGTCGAAAATCATGCGAAGCTGGCGCGGATGGCGGTCGACAGCGGCATGGACGGTGTCGAACTGCTCGCCGGCTATGGCTATCTGATCCATCAGTCGCTCAGCCCTTGGGGCAATGGACGGGATGATCGCTGGGGAGAGCCGCTTGCATTCGCGCGCGCTGTGATCGACGCCGTTCGCGATGCGATCGGGCCGCAGAAGATCCTCGGTTTCCGTATGCCGGTGGACGACGACCGGACAGCTTATGAGGGCGGCGGACGACAGGAGGAGCTGGCTGACCTTGCCGCGCAGATCGTGGCGGGCGGCGGCGTCGACTATCTCAATCCCTGCATGGGCAGCAAGGTCTATGCCTATACCGCGCGCACCGCACGATCCTATCGGCACCAGCCCGGTGTCGATCTGCCTTTGGCGGCCAATCTGAAGCGGGCGATCGGCGGCGCGGTGCCCGTGATCGGCGTCAATCGCGTGTTGACGCCCGAGCAGGGCGAGGAAGCGCTGCAACGCGGCGATTGCGACCTGATTGCGCTGACCCGGGCGCATATGGTCGATGCCGATCTGCTTACCAAATTCCGCGACGGCCAGAGCAAACGCATCCGCCGATGCGTCGGCGCGAATGATTGCGGGTCGGTGGCGTTTCTCGGCTTGCCGCTGATGTGTTTCCACAACCCCGAGCTGGGACAAGAGGCCGAACTGAAGATCGTGCCCGCCGAAAAGGCCAGGAAGGTCGTGGTGATCGGGGCCGGGCCAGCGGGCCTGAAAGCCGCCGAGATCGCGGCGCGACGCGGCCATGATGTGCTGGTGGTTGACGCGGCCGACGAGCCGGGCGGGCAGCTCCGCCATGTCCGCGCCACCACCGCCCACGAACTTTATGGCGCGATCGACTGGCTGGTGGATGAACTCAGCGCGCTCGGCGTCGCGCCTCGCCTTGGCGCACGCATCGACGGCGCTGCCCTGAAAGCGCTGGCGCCCGATGTCGTGATCCTGGCGACCGGCGCACACCGTCAGGCCTTGCCGGCGATCCCCGGCGCCGGCGGCGTTCGGCTGGTCTCGGCGATCGACGTCCTGTCCGGCGCCGATATCGGCAGGGATGTGCTGGTGTTCGATCGCGCCGGCGACATGGAGGCCAGCCTCGTCGCCGAGACGCTGATCCGTCGCGGGATCGCGGTGACCTATGTGACGCCGCTCGACTCGTTCGCGCCGCGGGCGGGATTTCTCCAGCATCTCGATCTGCTGCCGATCTTCGAACGGGCCGGTTGCGAGATGCTTGTCCGCCACGAGATCGAGTCCGTCGACGGCAATATCGTGTCGCTGATCGACCGGCGCGGAATCGTCACGCAGCGAAAGGCCGATACCATCGTCGCTGCCCGGGCGCCCGAGGCCGATACCGACCTGCTGCCCGCCGTTCAGGCGATGGCTGTACCCTATCATGTGATCGGCGACGCCGCCGCGCCACGCCATGCCCGCGCGGCGATTCATCATGGCGACACCGTCGCCCGCACGTTGTGATCCCGGAAAGGAACATGTTCATGTCAGTGACCGAGAACGCCCGCATCTTCCGCCGTTATATCGAGGAAGTCGACCCCACGTCCGATGTCGCGGCGCTGCCCGATCTGATCCATCCCGACATCGCGCTGCCCGCCGATACGATCCCCAATGGCCGGCAGGGGATAGACGGGCTGCGCGAGCATCTCGAGTTCCTGCGCGACAAGCTGAGCTACCGCTCAACGATCGAGGATATCGTCGTTCAGGAAGACAAGGTGGCGGCGCGCGTCATTGTGCGGGGCAGGCTGATCGACGATTTCATGGGGTTTCCGGCCGATGGCAGGGAATTCGCGATCGAGGAATTCCTGATCGCGCATTTCCGCGACGGGAAGATCAGCCAGATCTGGCGATTGGTCGACCTGATGTCACTGACCGCCCAATTAAAAGGCGAGTGAGTGCAGATAATGCTTGACCCTGACATTGGTGTCAGGGGCTAAAAACTGTCGCGGAGGTCGATATGAAGATCGGCGATGTGGCAAGACAGAGCGGCGCTTCGGTGCGCTCCATTCGACATTATGAGCGGGTCGGGCTGATCCGCGCGATCCGCAACGGGAATGGTTATCGCGATTTCGATAGCGATAGCGCGCAACTGGTCCGGCGTATCCGCGGGCTCATCACGCTCGGCTTCTCCACCGCGGAGATCGCCATATTCCTGCCGCAGCTGATCGGCGAGGCGTCGTTGTCGAGCGATTGCTCGGCCGTGACGGCCGCGCATCGCGCCAAGCTTCTGGAAATAGAGCGGCAGATCGCCGAGCTGGAAAGCCGCAGGCGGCAGCTTGTCGCGACTTTAGCTTCGCCTCCATCCGCATGCGTCCCGATCGCGCCGGACGCCGCATCGCCAATGAAGAGGATCGAACATGCTGAGTGACCGGACCCAATCGCAGCCCATCGCGCTCTATTATTATCCGACCGCGAACCCGAAAAAGATATCGATCATGCTCGAGGAGTGCCGTGTTCCCTACGCCGTCCATCTGATCGATATCGGCCAGGGGGACCAGTTTGCGCCGGACTTCCTGCGGATCGCGCCCAATAATCGCGTGCCGGCGATCGTCGATCCGGCGGGCCCTGACGGGCGGCCGATCTCGATCTTCGAATCCGGCGCGATCCTTCAATATCTGGGTGACAGGACCGGGCTATTCTATCCGTCCGATCCGCGCGCCCGCACGGCCGTCAACATGTGGCTGTTCTGGCAGGTCGGCGGACTCGGGCCGATGTCGGGCCAAGCGCACCACTTCGCTTTCTTCGCCCAGGAAAAACTGCCCTATGCGATCGGGCGCTATGCCGACGAAGTGCATAGGCTCTACGGCGTGATGGACGGTCGGTTGGGCGAGGCCCAGTATCTGGCGGGTGATTATTCGATCGCGGATATCGCAGCCTATCCCTGGATCGTGCATCATGACGCGCCGGGGCAGCCGGGCCTGGCCGATTTTCCCAATCTCAGGCGCTGGTTCGATGAGATTTCCGCGCGCCCGGCGGTGGTGAGAGGATGCGCGGTCGCCGCGGAAAGCCGGGGCCAGATGGACGAGACGGCGCGCGCCGTCCTGCTGGGGCAGCGCGCGCGCCGATCCTGACTATTGCTGTTGATCGGCCCGTGTAGCGCCCTGTCCGTCGAGGTTTTGAGACACGAAATCCCAGTTCACGATGTTACCGAGCACGGTTTCCGCAAATCTGGGGCGCGCATTGCGATAATCGACATAATAAGCGTGTTCCCAGACATCGAGCGTCAGTAGCGGCACTTCATCATGCGCGACCGGCGTATCGGCATCGTGATGGGATGTGATCTTCAGCGTTTCGCCGTGCAATATCAGCCAGGCCCACCCGCTTCCGAAGTGGCCGACGGCTTGCTCGACCAGCTTTTCGACGAGCTGGCCGGTCGAACCGAAGCTGGCGTCGATCAGCTGCTGCAGCTTTACCGACGGCCTAGTGCCGGGCGGCGCGAGGCAGTTCCAGAAGAAGCTGTGGTTCCAGATTTGCGCGGCATTGTTGAACAACCCCTTGTCCTGTCTGGCCTGGGCCGTGCGGATGACCTCGATCAGGCTCTGCCCCCGCAGGTCCTTCTCGTCGATCCAGCCATTGACCTTGTCGACATAGGCCTTGTGGTGTTTGCCGTGATGATAGTCGAATGTCTCCGCGGACATGTGCGGAACCAGGGCGTCCGCCGCGAAAGGAAGCGGCGGTAATATGAAAGGCATGAAATGCTCCGTGCGATTATGGTGTATCGACGCGCCTGAGGCGCCGCGGTTCGTGTTCAGCTGAAGAATTTGATGCGCTTTTCCGGGGGCGTGGCGAACTGCGTATGGTCGAAATATTCCCGGATGCGGACGATCTTTCCGGCGCGGACCTGGGCGGTCGCGCAGAAATCGATCTCGAAGATGCTGCCTTCGGCCGGCGTATTGGGATCCGATGAGAAGCCCTGGGCCACCACGCCCCGGTGGAGGAATTCGATGCAAAGGCGATCCGCGCTGCGGAAGGATTCCTTGATCTGCACCTTGGCGGCGTCGGAATGGCTTCGTGCCTGCTGGACCTTGTCGTTGAGAACGCGGATTTCATCGAGCCCGGAGAAATGCTCTCCCGTCGCCATGATCGACCATTCGCAATCCGGCGCGATGATGGAATAGAGGAGCGGCAGATCGTCGTCCGCGAAAACCTTGGTGAATTTCGCCAGCAGACCGTCGTGATCTGCGCCGTCATGGTCGCGAGCCGATGTCATAGAGTGCCTCCAATGTGTCGATGGACTCGTGATATCCGAATATAGCACGATTGGTGCTATATAAGCATTCCATGGAGTCGTGTGCAAGATTGAACGACAGTTGGGTCAAGGATTGAGCGATTATAGGACGTATAGTGCTATATATTGACGTCTGTGATCGGTTCGCTAACATGATGGCGAAGGCGGCGTCCATCTGGGGCAGCTGCTCCGCCACGATGAGGAGAGCCGGTCATGACAGGTGTCAAGGTTTTCGTTGCCCTGACTCGCAAGGATGATGTGTCCGAGCAGTATTTCCACGACCATTGGCGTCATCCGCACGCCACCTGGGGTCTCGGTATGGCAGCGCGCAAACATTATGTGCAGAGCCACAAGATTGCTACGGCGCATCTCGACCTCGCGCTGCAGCGTTATGACGGGGTTGCCGAAATCTGGTTCGAGAATGTCTCCGATGCCGGCGCCTACAATCAGGATCCGGTCTATAAGGAGAAGCTCGCGCCCGACGAACCGGGCTTTATCAGCATGCGCCATGTCCGGTTCCTCGTCGCGGATCAGGAGGTGCTGGTGTCTGGCCCGGCCGGAGAGGATCTTGGCTGGCGCGAACAGGACCGGCCGGTGACGACCAAGCTGCTCCAGTTCTTCGATCCCGCCGAGGCGGGCTGGGCGAGCGATCGCGACATCGCGCTGGGCGGGGCGGTCGGTGCTTTCCGTCATGTGCGATCCACCCCCAATCAACTGGTCCACGCCAAGGGCGCGTTCGTCTCGGGCATTCGGGAATTGTGGTGGCCGACGCTCACGGCCTTTGAGGAGGGGGTTTCGGCTGCGCCCGCGGCCTGGGCGGAGCTGACGTCGCGCCGGACTGTGGCATCGATCCTGGCCGTCGCCGAGCGGCATCTCTGACACGCTATTCGGTCGATGAACGATCAAATATAGCACTGATAGTGCTATATTTGAGTTTTTTTGATTGACTTCTGTGTCCAGGAAACCCTAGCTAGGCAGACTGTCGTATCCACGGGATTTTCGATGAAGGGCGCTTGATCGCCTCCACGCCCCAGGTGCCGCAGCATCAATCATCATGGCCTCAGGAGGGGATGATCGTGCGTTTCAAGGATCAGGTTGCCGTCATTACCGGTGGTGCGCGTGGACTCGGTTTTGCGACCGCGCAGAGGCTGGCGTCGGAAGGTGCCACCATCGCCGTACTGGATCGTGACGGCGATGGTGCAGCCAGGGCCGCGGCGCGGCTATGTGAAACCGGCGCCACGGCCTCCGCCTTCGCTGTCGATGTGGCGGACGAAGCCCAGGTGCATGGCGTGATGAAGGCGATCGTCGACGAGTTCGGTGCGATCCAGATCCTGGTCAACTGCGCCGCGATCTTCCCCTTTGTTCCGTTCGACGAGATGCCGCTGGCGGAATGGCGGCGCGTCTTTTCGGTGAATGTGGAAGGCACGCTGATCTGTTGCCAGGCGGCCTATCCGTTCATGAAGGCGCAGGGCTATGGCCGCATCATCAATTTTTCGACCGGATCTTTCTACGAAGGCACGCTGAATTTCGGCGCCTATGTGGCGAGCAAGGGAGCGGTCGTCGGGCTGACCCGTGTCATGGCCACCGAATGCGGGCCGCATGGCGTGACCGTGAATGCAATTTCGCCCGGGATCATGGCGACGGAAGGCACGATGAGCGTGCCCAACGCCGATCAGTTCCTGGCGTGGATTCAGACGGTGCAGCAGGTCAAGCGCCGCGGCGAGGCGTCCGATATCGCGGAGGCGATCGCCTATCTCGCCAGTCCCGCCGCCAGTTTCGTGACCGGCCAGACGCTCTCGATCGATGGCGGTGTCTGTTACCGGTGATGTGTTGCGTCCGAGATTCAGTGGAGTTTTTATGACCGAGCAGCCGTCCGTGACAGCCGAAGCGCAAGCGACGCCGACCTGGCATCCCTTCATTCCCATGCCGGTCGCGCATGCGCGCGCGGAACAGGCGGCCTTGCGGGCGCAATGCCCGGCGGCGGAGGTGATGCCGGGGCTGCTCTACGTGTTCGGTGCCAAAGAGGCCCGAAGGGTGCTGATGGACTATAAGAATTTCAGCAATGTCGGCAATTTCGGCGGCGATCCGAACATGCCGCCCTTTGTCACCCTGCTCGATCCGCCCGTCCATTCCGACGTCCGCAACATGCTGAACCAGGGATTCACGCGCAGCACGATCGTCGATGCGGCGCCGTGGATCGGCGAGATCGTCGATGAGCTGGTCGATGCCTTTGCCGGCCGGCGTCATGCCGATCTCGTTGCGGACTTGTCGATGCCGTTGACCGAGCGCGTGATCACCCGGCTCGTCGGCATCCCGCCCGAGGACAGCGCGATGCTTGCGGGCTGGTCGCTGGCGATCACCGCGATGCTGCCGCGGCCACGCTTCGATTCCGAGGAATGGTTTCGCATCGAGCGTTACATCGGCGAACTGCTGGCGGAGCGGGCCGCGCTCGCGGTGCAGCCCGACGACATGATCACCCGGCTGACCACGAGCAAGATCGAGGGACGCGATCTCACCACCAGGGAGATCACTGGCCATATCTGGCTGTTGTTCGTCGGCGGACTTGAAAGCACGGCCTATACTTTGTCCATCCTGCTGCACGAGCTGCTGGCGGACCGGTCGCAGTGGGAGAGCCTGCTCGCGGACCCCTCGCGCATTCCCAATGCGGTGGAGGAGGGGGTGCGCTACGCCTCGCCGCTACGCGCCGTCGAGCGCCAGATCGTTGCGGATGTCGATGTCGGCGGGTGCCCGGCGCACAAGGGGCAGATCGCGTTCATCGGCCTGGAATCGGCGAATGTGGACGAGGCGGTCTTCGGTCCCGATGCTGGTCGGTTCCGCCTGGATCGCGCCGATGCGTCGCGGCATATGGCCTTCGGCTTTGGTCGCCACACCTGTCTGGGCGCGCCGCTTGCCCGCAGCGAGATCACCACGGCGCTCCAGAAGCTGCTCCAGCGTCTGCCGGATCTCCGGCTTGCGCCGGATTTCCGTTTCGAAACCTTGCCGAGCCAATTCTCGCACATCCCCAAAAGCGTCGACGTGGTCTGGTGAGTGCCATGACTGAACCAGCCGATCCGCAGAGCCGCGTCAGTTTCACGCCGGAGATCTGCGCTCTGATCAATCGTGCACTGGAAAGCGGCAATCCATTGCTGCTTGCAGCGGTCGGCGCCGGCGGTGAGCCGCTATTGTCGTTCAGGGGATCGGCGCAGGTCTTCGACGAAGCGCGGATCGGCCTGTGGCTCCGCAACACCCAAGGCGAGACGCTGGACGCGCTTCGCCGGAATCCGAATGTGGCCATGATGTATCGATCGGCCGAGGTGCCGTTCCTGCAGTTTCGCGGCCAGGCGCGGATCGTCGAGGATGAGGCAAACCGCAATCGCGTGTTCGAGCTTTCGCCGGAACGCGAGCAGCGTGCCGATCCAGGCCGGACCGGCGTCGCGATCCTGATCGATATCCGGAAGATCGAGGGCGTTCTCGGCTTTGTCGAGGGCCGACCCAATCGCTTCACCATGGGCTGATCCTTACGCCTGGGCCAGTACCACGAACAGAAGCGCTGCGATCAGGGCGAAGCTTCCGGGGGTTTTTTTCCATTCGCGGTGGCGGACCAAAGTGGCCAGGGCGGCGAGCGTGACGGCGATGCCGCTGACGACCCCGATCGGCCGACCCGAAGGCCAGAAGAGCAGCGCGGCCGTGCTCGCGTGAACGACCGCGGTGACATAGTGAAAGCCGGCCGGATATCCCCAGCCGGCATAGGCCTTGCGCAGCGGAGACGGGCCGATGACATGGACAAGGGCGCCGATCGCAAAGGCGATGGCCAATCCATAGGCGGTGACGTGCTGGGCCGATTCGACGGTCATATCCTGATCTCCATGCGCGACGGCGGGTGCCATGCCGCGCGACGCGACGCGTCACGCGGGGCTGTCCGCGTCCCATCGGTGGTGAAGCTTACTCGCCGAAGATCTGCGCCAGCAGCATCGCCTTGCTATGGTCACCCTCGAGCGTAATGATCCCGCTGACATAGGCCTCGCCGCCGTCGAGCTCGTGATTGCCGAGGCGGACGAGCGATGCGTCGTCGACATAGACGGTGACATCGGGGGCGGGGTGCTTGCCCGCGTTGGCGGAGCCCGTGCCGTCCTTCGATTCGATCCACCAATGGCCACCCGAATCACCCTCCACGTCAAAAGCGAAGACGGTATCGATGCCTTCGGTGCGGCTGGGATCGGTTCTCAATGCCCGATCGATCTCGATCATCAGTTCGGCGGGGGTGGTGGGTCGCGATGAATCGGTCATCCGTGTGACTCTTCCTGTCTGGCCAATGCAGCAATGCGCCAACCCTATCCAACCCTCTTGGCAGGTCAAGAGGATAGTGCGAATATAGGATCAATAATGCTTTAAACGCACGATTCTGTATTGATCTCCATGGTGGATCCATGTGGACTTGCCCACTTCCGAGGCGCTGGGCGTCGGCCCCAGCGCCTGGATTCCGCTGTGTGGATGTTAGAAATCCTATATTAGCACGTATAGTGCTATATTGACACATCGCGATCGAATGCTATGGTCGCCGTCAGCCGGGCAGTGAGCTGGCCCGCTTGATCCACAACCCGTCCAAGGAGAGCGTTCCGATGTCGCGCGACTACCCAAAATCCCTCGATCTCACTCAGGACTGGAGCACGCTGCCGTCGCGCGCCGACTTGCTTGCCGCCCGTGGTGCGCGGGAGCTGGATGCGCCACCGTCGCCCGAGGTTCAGCCGCGCTGGGATATTCCCGAACTGCTCGTCGTCACGACCGCGGTCGCGGGGCGCGTGGCCCGGGAAGCGGGAACCGGTACGCCCGCCAGTTTCCCCGTCGATTTCGACGGCTTCAAGCAGGCGACGATCGAAGTGCTCGAAGCAGGCGCCTGTGGCGTGCACATCGATTTTGGCGGGCTGCCTGCGATCCAGGATTCGGGGCTCAGCGTTTCGGAAGCCTATCAGAAGCTGATTCCGGAGATTCGCGCGGCGACTGACCTGGACTGCGTTTTCGATACCAACGTGCTGCGCGGCCGGAACTTCGAAGAGAATATGTATCCGCTGACCGCCGGCCTTGCCGAGACCGTCCCGATGGCGCCGAACTTCCCGCTGCCCTGGATGGAGGCCGTCGCCCAGGTGGTGAAGCGGCAAAAGGCGCGGCTGTTCTTCTCGATCCACTCGACCGCCGAGGTCGATCTGGCGAACCGCCTCATCTTCCAGAAGGGGCTGTGCGAGCGCCCGGCCTGCTGGCTAATCCTGATCGGCTATCAATATGACGACGCGACCGACCGGCTCGCGACCTATCTGGCGCATCCCAAGGCGATGCTGACGGAATTGATGCAGGTCGTCGACCGCATCAGGGAAATCGACCCGGACGGCTTCATCCAGGTGTGCGCGGCGGGGCGGGCCGGTCATTATCTCGCGACGGCGGCGATCATGATGGGGCTGCATGTGCGCGTCGGCACCGAGGATACCGTCTATCGCTTTCCGCATCGGGACGAACTGGTCGAAGGCAATCGCGAGATGGTCGAGCGCGTCGCCCAGACTGCCAAGGTGTTGGGGCGTCGCCTCGCCACGCCGGCGGAATTCCGCGCCATGATCGGACTCGCGGCGCCTCAGCCGGCGTCCGTCGCCGCCTGAACCGGGCCGGCACGTCGATATCGCAAGCGCAGATCCTTGGAGACAGCAAATGGCTGATGCCGACCCGTCCAAACCCCATGGTCCGCCGCCGGGTCTTCACCTCTACACGCGTGAGGGCTTTGTTGGCAGCATGTGCGTCGCGATCCGGCCGCATACGATCTACGAATATCTGACGGTGGATGGCGTCCACGCGCCCAAGCGGCTCAATATTGCCGACATCGTCGCGGCCGATCGCGACGATCCTTGGGCGCTGCCGATACCGATCGCCTCCAACCGGCAGGGCGTCACGCTCAGCATCTCCGCACGTAGCGCGGGCATGCCCTATGCGTTTCGCAACACCGAATGCGATGAGATCCATTTCATTCAGCAGGGCGAAATGGAGTTCGTCACCGATTTCGGCGTGCTCCGCGCGACCGCCGGCGATTTCGTCGCACTCGGTCGCGCGGTCACGTACCGGGTGCGACCGATCACGCCGTCGAGCCTGCGGATCATATTGGAATCGCCGGAGATGCTGACGCTCAATCCGCCGGCACCCTTTGGCATGGTCAATTATGGCCGTGATCTGAAGCGCCCGGTGGTCGAAGACCTGCCCGATGAAGAGAGCGATCTCTGGCTGAAGTCGTTCGACGGCGTCACCCGGTTCCGCGTGCCGCACAATCCGCTGTCCTGCACCGCCATCGTCGATGGCACGGCACCGGTATGGAAGCTGAACCTGAAATCCGTGTCGCCGCTCGCCTATCCGAATTCCGGCGGGCCGCCCGCGCAATTCTGCCAGACACCATCTGCGGACGTGCTGCTGTACACGCTGAGCGCGCGTCCACCGGCGGTGCGACCGCCCCAGCATCACAACGCCGATTATGACGAGTTGATCTTCTACTTCGAAGGCCCGGGTCACTACGGCGAAATGAACACGCCGGGAGACATGATCTGGACTCCGAAGGGCGTCACCCATTGGGGTCCGCTGGAGGATGTTCCCGAGCGCTATTGGGCATGGTTGCTGGAAACGCGCGGCACGATGCGCCTGAGCGAAGCGGCGCTTGCCTGCGCTGCGGCGATGGAAACCGGAAATTTCGGCCCTCAAGCCGCGGTTCCGGCATGAGAGAGGATATGAGCCAATGAATTCGCTCCCCCTGCGCAATGCACCCGGCGCGGCCCCAGGCATCGCCGAAATGCTGGCGGCGACGCGCGCATTGGTGCCGCAACTCAAGGCCAGCGCCGCACGGATCGAGCAGGAGAGGGCGGTCCCCGCCGACATCATCGATGCCATCCGCGAGATCGGGCTGTTCCGCCTGCTGCAGCCGCGCATGTTCGGGGGGCTCGAAATGGGCTTTTCCGACTTCGTTCGCATCAATCTGGAGCTGGGGCGCGGCTGTGCCAGCACCGCATGGTGCGCATCGATCGCGATGATCCACAATTGGCTGGTGGCGCTGTATCCGCGCGAAGCACAGGAAGAGGTGTGGCACGATCCCGGCGCACTCGTCTGCGGTGCCTATGCTCCCAACGGCTCGTGCGAGCGCGTATCGGGCGGCTTCAGGGTGGCGGGGCGCTGGTCCTTTGCCAGCAATTGCGACAATTCGTCATGGGCAGTCATCTGCACGATGCTGCCGCCCGCGTCGGAAGGCGCGCCGCCGACACAGGCCTGGTGCCTGGTGCCGCAGGCGGATTATGTGATCGAGGATACGTGGTTCTCGGCCGGGATGGCCGGGACCGGCAGCAAGACGGTGGTGATCGAGGCGGCGGTGTTCGTGCCCGAGCATCGGATATTGCCCGTCGCCGTCATCAATTCCGGCGATGCACCAGGAAGCCGGCTCCACGACAATCCGCTCTACCGATTGTCCTTCACGGGCGCCGCGCCGTTCACCCTGTCGTCGGTGCCGGTCGGCGCGGCGGCCGGGGCGCTCGAGGACTTCACGGACATGGCGCGAACGAAGATGGCGAGCCAGCCCGGCGGGCGGCCGCGTCCCATGGCGGAGCTGCCCCATGTCCAGCTTGCCATCGCCGATGCGTCGGCGGCGACGGAGGCATGCGCGCTGCTGCTGCTGCGCGATACCGGGGCGATGGACGAGATGCTCGGCCGGGGCGTGCTGCCCGGCATCGACGAGCGGATGGTGTATCGGCGCGACCATGCATTCGCGGCGACGCAATCGGCGCGCGCCTGCACCATCCTGTTCGAGGCATTGGGCGCGAATGGCGGCGATCTCGGCAATGCGATCCAGCGTGCCTGGCGCGACACCAATGTGGCGGCACGCCACATCAGCCTCGCTTGGTCCTCCACCGGCAGCATGTTCGGCCGTCACCGGCTGGGGCTGGCGCCTGGCGGGACCTTCTAGTCGATTTGTGCGATAATAGAACGTATATTGCTATATTGACACGATTTGAGCTTTTATCGCATCCTGCATCTCTGATTGGAGTGGATGAATGTCCGGCCTGCGCCGCATCGAGTTTGACGACCTGCCGACCGAAATCGCTGCCCGGCTTGCACCGCGCGTCGAGCGGCTCGGTTATCTCGGGGAATTCTTCAAATGCACGGCGCATCAGCCGGCGGCGCTGATCGCGTTCATCGATTTCACCGAAGCGAGCAAAAGCGGCCTGCCCGAGCGGCTGATCGAAGTGATTGCGCTGACCTGTGCGGGCTGGATGGGCAGCGATTACGAACGCCATCAGCATGAACGGCTGTGCACCAAGCTCGGCTTCGGCGAAGCCTGGGTGCGCGAGGTCAATCGGCGCACGCCCGACGCTGCGGGGCTGCTCGACGACGACGAACGGCTCGTGCAGCGGCTGGTGCTCGCGATCCTCGAGACCAAGGGGGCAGGCGCCGGGGATTTGTTCGAAGCGGCCGTCGCCTGGCTGGGTCAGTCGTCCGCGGTCGCCATTCTGATGGTGACGGGGCGTTATGTGGTGCACGCGCTGATCGTGAACAGCCTGGCGCTTGCGCCCCCTGTTCCCTCGATCTTCGACGACGGGGCCCAGGCATGACGGTCCGTGCGCCGCTATGGCTGAGCGAAGCCGATGTCGTCGCGCTCATGGATCTGCGCGAGGCGATCGACGCGCTCGAGGCCGGGCTGCGGCTGCAGGCCGGCGGGGCCGCCGCCAATATGAGCAAGACCCATGTGAGCTGGGGGAACGGCAACACGCTTCACGCCATTGGCGCGGCATTCGACGGAGCCGGCATCGTCGGCACCAAGAGCTGGGCGCATACCGAGGGTGGCGCGACACCGCTGCTGCTGATGTGGAGCGCCGAGACCGGTGCACTATTGGCGATCATCGAGGCCTTTGCGCTCGGGCAGATGCGCACGGGCGCCATGTCGGGCGTTGCGACGCGCTGGATGTCGGCGCCCGACGCCGATTGCCTGGCCCTGTTCGGCACCGGCAAGCAGGCGCTTGCCCAGCTTGCCGCCGTCGCCGCGGTCCGGACGCTGCGGACGGTGCGGATATGGGGCCGTGACCAGGCGAAGCGCGCGAAACTCTGCGAGGCGGCGGCGAGGCTCGGTTACGGCTTTGCGATCGAGACGCCCGATACGGTGCAACAGGCGGCCGATGGCGCGTCGATCCTGACCCTGGCGACACGTGCGCGCGAACCGTTCCTGACCGGCGCGGAGGTGTCCGCAGGCGCCCATATCAACGCGATCGGCGCGATCACGCCGGAGCGTGAGGAATTCACGCAGGACATTCTCGGCCGCGCCGATCTGGTCGCCGCCGACGAACCGGTCGCCGCGCGCAGGCTGTCGCGCGAATTCGGCCGGTTCTTCGGCCAGTCGGATGCGGCCTGGGCCAGGCTTCTGTCGATCGGCGAGATCGTTGCGAACGTGTCGATGCGTCCGCCCGGCAGGGATCTTTCGGTCTTCAAGGCGATGGGCATGGGCGTCTCGGATCTGGCGCTGGGCATCGAAATCCACCGGCGCGCGATCGCGAACAATATCGGCCGCGCATTCGATCATCCGCGCAGGGCATCCGCGCGACTGGGCAATACAGGGGAAGTATCATGACCGATTACAAGCTTGCATTCGGGCCCGCCGAAGCGTCATTCACGGATCGGAGCGGCTGCCTGCCACCGGCCAATGAGCCCTGGGCGCCGGTTACGATCACCAAGGAGCAGATTGACGCGGAAATCGAGCGGCTGGCATCGCTGCCGGCGCCTGCGGATGGCCGTCGCCAATCCGTCATCGTCCATCCCAATGCGCTGCCCTGGGCGGCCGGGTTGGCGCCGGGCATCCAGGTGACATTGTGCGTGCTGAAGCCGGGGGAACGCACGCGGCCCTTTCGCCACAACGCAACCGACGTGAATTTCTGCATCCGGGGCAGCGGCCATGCGCTGGCCGGCGGGCGCGAGATCGGGTTCGGCCAGTTCGACGTCTGGAACACGCCGTCCTTCACCACCCAATATCGCGTCAATGACGGCAACGACCTCCAGGTGTGCCTGCATTATTCCAACGCATCGCTGCTGCAGTTCATGCAGGTCTATATCTGCGAAGACGATCCCGCGCCTGCGCCGGAGGCAGCGGAAGAGGATGCGCATGCCAGCGACGATCCGCGCCGGAAAAGTCCGTTCGGATCGTTCGAGCTCGGCGACGGCGCGATGCTGATGCCCTATGAACTGCTCATCAATCCGCCGCCGGTGCGCTCGCTCGCGCTCTATTGGCCATGGGAAAAAGTGCGCGCCGAACTCAAGAAACTCGAGGATCTCGGACAGGATTATGTGGGGCGTCGGCTTTACCTGCTCTACAACCCGATGACGGGCCGGACCAACGGCACCACGCCCAATTTCTTCGCCACGATCACGATCCGGCCGCCGAATATCGTCGATCGCCCGCACCGGCACGTCTCTGCCGCGATCAACTATTATTTCCATGGCACGGGGCGCAGCTCGGTCGCGGGCAATGTCTATGAATGGAAGGCGGGCGACCTGATGCTGTCAGCGCCGGGCTGGGCCGTCCACAATCACGCATCCTATGGCGAGCCGGTCTACGAACTCACCATCCAGGATCAGCCGCTCAACATCGCGATGGAATCGCTGCTCTGGCAGGAAAGCATGAAGGCTCCGCCAGCGCTGCTGGGCGCGCAGACCGGATTTCAGACCAATCGCGGCACGGGACGCTGATCATGATCGACCTCGAACAGGATTTTCTCCGCGGATCCTATCCGCCCGTCATCACGCCGTTCCTGGAGGATGGCCGCGTCGATTATGCGACCTATGAGCGGCTTGTCGATTTCCAGATCGGCCAGGGCAGTCACGGGATCGTCGTCAACGGCACGTCAGCCGAACCCAGCGTATTGACCGTGGAGGAACGGCAGGCGCTGCTCGAAGCCGCGTTGCGGGTATCGAGCGGCCGGGTGCCGGTCATGGCGGCCACCGGCTCGCAAAGCTTCGCGGAGACCGCCGCCCTGACGGATCATGCAGCGAAATCGGGCGCCGATGCACTGCTGGTCGTCACGCCCTATTATGTCCGTCCGCCACAGCGCGGACTGGTCGCCTATTATCAGGAGCTTGGCCGACGCAGCGATGTGCCGATGCTGATGTATCACATTCCGGGGCGTGCCTCGGTCAGTGTCACGCTCGATACGCTCGCCCGGATCGTCGACACCGTCCCGCATTTCGTCGGCATGAAACATGCCAGCTTCGAACTGACGATCGTCACTGAGGCGCTTGCCCGTTTCGGTCCGGAGTTCCGGATCTTCGTCGGGCTCGAGGAACTGAGTTTCCCGATGCTGACGATCGGTGCGTGCGGCATGGTGAATGCGGTCAGCAATATCGCGCCGAAGCCGGTGATCGCCCTGTACGACGCGGTGGCGCGGGGCGATCTGGCCGCGGCGCGCAAATGCCATTTCGATCTGTTCGATCTCAACCTGGCCGTCTTTTTCGACACCAATCCGATCGCGATCAAATATATGGCGAAGCGGCTTGGCCTCCTTCCCGGCAATCATCATCGGCTGCCGTTGCTGCCCGCCACCACGGAGGTCGAGGCGCGGCTCGATGCGGTGATGAAGACAGCCGGGTTGCTGACGGATCAGGCGGCATGACCGGATCGATCGAACGCGGGTCGTTGAGCGTCGACATGCCCGACGGCGTCTTCTCCGCCTATGTCAGCAGGCCCGCGACGATATCGGCACCATGTCCGGCGGTGATCGTGTTCCAGGAGATTTTCGGCGTGAACGATTTCGTGCGCGGCGTCTGCGATCGGCTTGCCGCCCATGGCATGATCGCGACCGCGCCGGACATTTTCTGGCGACAGGAGCCCGGCGTCGAACTCGCCGAAGACGAGCGGGAGCGTGCGATGGCGCTGATGCAGGGGCTCGATCAGGCGAGGGCGGTCGACGATGCGCAGGCGTTGCTCGATGAACTGCGATCGCGTCCCGATTGCAACGGGAAGGTCGGCGCCGTCGGATATTGCCTGGGCGGCAAGCTTGCCTATCTCGCGGCCATCCATACCGCGATCGACGCGGCGGTGTCCTATTACGGCGTGGGCATCCACGGGGCCCTGGATGAGGCCTGGGGCATCGGTGTGCCTTTGCTGCTCCATCAGGCGCGCGAGGATGTGCTCTGCCCGCCCGCGGCGCAGGCCGAGATCGCGGCAGCCATGGATGGTAACGCACTGGTCACCATCGCGACCCATGATGCCGGTCATGCGTTCGCGCGAACCGGGAGCCCCGTTTTTGTCGAGAGGTGTGCGCGGATTGCCGACGCACGAACGCTGAAATTCCTGGCCGAACATCTCTGAATCCCAGACCCGGCGTGATTGCGCCGCCATCGAAAGCGCTGAACAATGTCCTTGAAGAAGGAAGCCGCCTTCATTGGCGGAGCATGGCTGTCGGCCGGCGATGGGCCGTCCATTCCGGTGCAAAACCCGGCGACGGGCGAGGAAATCGGCCGGGTACCCAGTCTCGATCGCGCGGCGACCCGGCATGCCATCGCGGTCGCAGCCGATGCGCAGGCGATGTGGCGCACCTGGACGGGCAAGGAACGCGCCGCCGTTCTGCGATCATGGTTCGATCGCATCGTCACGCACCGAGACGCTCTGGCCGAACTGCTGACCGAAGAGCAGGGCAAGCCCATCCGCGAGGCGCGGAGCGAGATCGATTATGCCGCCGGCTTCATCGAATGGTTCGCGGAAGAGGCGAAGCGGATCGACGGGAGCATCGTTCCGGGCCATCAACGCGACAAGCGCATCCTGGTCCTCAAGCAACCGGTGGGTGTGGTCGCAGCGATCACGCCATGGAATTTCCCATCGGCGATGGTCACGCGCAAGCTCGGCCCGGCACTGGCGGCGGGGTGCAGCGTCGTTCTGAAGCCGGCAAGCCAGACGCCCTTCTCCGCGCTGGCGCTGGCCGCACTGGCGCAGCAAGCGGGCGTTCCCGACGGGCTGATCAACGTCGTCACCGGAACGCCCGGTGAAATCGGGGCGGAACTGACCGAGAATCTCACCGTCCGCAAACTCACTTTCACCGGATCGACCGAAGTCGGCAAAAGACTGATCGTGGCGACCGCGGGCAGCGTGAAGCGCCTGTCGCTCGAACTGGGCGGCAATGCGCCCTTCATCGTGTTTCCGGACGCGGATCTCGATGCCGCGATCGAAGGCGCGCTGCAGAGCAAGTTCCGCAATGCGGGGCAGACCTGTGTCTGTTCGAACCGCCTGCTCGTGCATGACGAGATTTACGATGCGTTCGCGCGGCGGCTCGTCGAACGGGTGAGGCAATTCCGGATTGGTGAGGGGCAGGCGGAAGAAACCGAGATCGGCCCGTTGATCGACGCCGCGGCGGTGACCAAGGTCCAGTCGCATGTCGCGGATGCGGTCGCGCGGGGCGCCCGGCTGCTTTGCGGCGGAGAGAGCAGCCCGCTGGGCGCGAATTATTTTACGCCCACGGTCGTCGGCGATGTGACCGATGCCATGTTGCTGTCGCAGGAGGAGACGTTTGGACCGGTGGCGCCGCTGATGCGCTTCAGCTCCGAGGAAGAGGTCATCGGGTTCGCCAACGCGACCGAGTTCGGGCTGGCGAGCTATATCTACACCAACGACGTCAATCGCCTGTTCCGCGTTGCCGAAGCTCTGGAGTTCGGCATCGTTGGCGCCAATACCGGTCTGATCTCGACCGAGGTCGCGCCGTTCGGCGGCGTCAAGCAATCGGGCTATGGCCGCGAAGGGTCGCGCCACGGCATCGATGACTATCTCAACATCAAATATCTGTGTCTGGGAATGGCCTCGCCGATCCAGGGGTGACGGCGGGGCTGCCCGCATGACGCGGTCACCTTCGGCTCGGCCCGGCGCCGTCTGACCTCAATGGCGACTCGCCCCGAGGGCGGGGCTGGTGCCGTCAGCCGGCCGATCCGGCGGGCGACAGCATCCGGTGGCGGAATTGCTCAATGCCGCATCGCCCGCCCGCGCGGCCGTCATTCGTGGCGGCGCAATCGGCGTATGCCTGCACTTTCCTCTCGAAGCGCCGGGCGCCGACGATAGCGGCTTTTTGTTTGCGCTTGACATTAACATTATAACGGTAATGATATTTGAAAATCATACCGCAAAGAAATGGGGGGACGATCGATGACCGATGAAAACAGAAATGGCCGTGGACTGGGTGGCGCGCGCGCCGAATTCGCGAAGGCGGATCGGCAGCGCAGGGGGAGATGGTTCGCCGGATCCTCGATCGCCGCGGCGGTCATGTCGCTGGTTATTTCCCCGGCCGCCTATGCGCAGGCCGACGCTTCAAGCCCGGCCAGGGACGATGCGGGCATCGGCAATGTCGATGACGGCGCCGTCTCCGACGCGGATATCGTGATCACCGGTACGCGGCTGTCGACATTGAGGAACGCCCCGAACCCGGTTCAATCGCTGGACGCCAAGGAGATTTCGCAGACCGGGCGGACGACCGCGCTGGAGATCCTGCGGCTGATGCCGCAGACCAACAACAATATCGGCGGCAACACCACGTCCAACTATGTGAACGGTGCCGGGCTCAATATTGTCGACCTGCGCGGCATGGGGCCATATCGGACGCTGACCCTGGTCAATGGACGTCGGCAGATCGGCAGCATGGGCGGACTCGGCAATTCCGGCCTGACCTCTCAGGTCGATATCAATCGCATCCCCGTCGCGCTGATCGAGCGGGTCGATGTGGTGACGGGCGGAACCTCCGCGCAATATGGCGCGGATGCCGTTGCCGGCGTGGTGAACTTCATTCTGAAGGACCGGTTCGAAGGCGTCGATATCAGCGCCACGCAAAGGCTGACGCAGGATGGCGGCGGCAGTTCAACCTCTGTGAACGCGGTGTTCGGCGCGAAGTTCGCTGAGAATAGGGGGCATATCGTCGTCGCCGCATCCTTCGATCGCACCTCTCCCATCTATGCGAGCCAGCGCGACTTCGCGATGCGCAACATCTCGCTGCTCAACAATCCCGCCAATGGCGGCCCCGCCGACGGTATCCCCAATCGCGTGTCTGTCTGCTGCACGCTTTCGTCGACCACGCCGGCCTCGGGAACCGGCCTGATCCTGACGCCGATCGGATCGGCCAATCCCTTCACATTGACCTTCAGCCCCGATGGATCGCATCTGATTCCGTTCAACCGCGGAACCCAGCTCAACATATCCTCGGATCCGCGCGATCCGAGCAGGACCGGCGATACGGTTTCGGTCGGCGGCGACGGTATCAATTTCTCGATACCGCGGGTTCTCCAGACCCCGTATCGGCGCCTCAACGGCTATATGGTCGCCGACTATCTGGTTTCCGACAGGATCGGCATCTTCGATGATATCACCGCCTTCACCGAGATGAGCTATTCCGAGACCCAGGTGAAATATGACAGCGCCGCCTATTCGAACGGCACCAACCTCGCCAATCCGGCGTTCGGCGCGCTGACGATCCAGGCGGACAACCCCTATGTCCCGGCGGACCTGCGGCAGTTGCTGGCCGCGAACGGCCTGCAATCCTTCCAGATCGCCAGGGCGAACTGGATCGATCAGCCATCCTATCAGCAATTCGCGCTCTACCGCGTGTTCCAGGGAGTCTGGGGCCTCAAGGCGAAGATCGGATCCTGGAACGTCAGAGGATCGGTCGGCTACGGCCATAACGACACGACATATCGGCACACCCGCCGATTGTTCAACAATTTCAACCAGCAGGTCGATGCCGTCATGCTCGACGGAAACATCGTCTGCAGAGACCCGGGCGCGCGCGCGGCCGGCTGCGTTCCCCTCAACGTCCTGGGGGCGGGGCTGAACCTCGCTTCGGCCTATAGCTATTCGCGCGGCGACTATGCCGAGAGCAATATTGCGGACCAATATATCGCGACGGTCGATGCCACCGGCGATCTGTTCAGCTATCGCGTACCTTTCTCCGACGTCTCCGCGCCGATCTCGGTGGCGGTGGGTCTGGAATATCGCAAGGAATCGAGCGTTTCGACGCCGAACGACCTTGCCAGGTCGGGCATAACTGCCATCGTCGTCGATCCGTTCTCCGGCTCCTTCAACACCAAGGAAGCCTATATCGAGACGAATATTCCGCTGCTGCGCGATCTGTCGTTCGCGCAATCGCTCGATCTCAACCTCGCGGCCAGGCTTCAGAAATATTCGACGACGGGGACCTCGGTGACCTGGAATGCGCGTGCCGTCTGGGTCGTGAACGACAGCGTCCGTTTCCGCGGCGGCTTTGCGCGGTCCATTCGCGCGCCTTCGATCGACGAATTGTTCGCGATCGGCGTCGACAGCCGCGAATCGGTGCCCGATCCCTGCGATTACCGCAACATTCCCGGCGCGGCCGATCCCGCGGTCAGGCGGCAGAATTGCGCCGCCGCCGGCGTCCCCGCGAATTTCGATTCGAGCTCGTCCCTGCCTTCGATTGTTCGGGGCGGCAATCCGGACCTGAAGCCGGAGGTCGCGAACAGCTTTACCGCGGGCCTGGTCTTCTCGCCGCAGTTCATGCGCGGCCTCTCCCTGACCGCGGATTATTACAAGATCCGGATCAAGGACGGGATCCAGAGCTATGGACTGCCCGTGGCGAACATTCTGTCGGATTGTTACGACACGCCGGGCGGGAGCTCGCCATATTGCAAGTTCCTGACCCGGGCGCCCAATGGCGAGATCCAGCGCGTGTTCGCCAATGCCGCAAATGCGGCGAAGGAGCGCGTCGAAGGGATCGACGTCAATCTGAGCTACCCGCTAGCCCTGGATAATATCGGTATCGACAATGGCGGCACCTTGAGCCTGGCGGTCGCCGGAACCTATCTGCTGAAGAACGAAACCTCCATTTTTCCGACGGATCCGTCTTTCGACGTCTATCGCGCCGGAGTGGTCGGTTTCCCGAGAGTGAAGGGCTATGTCCAGGCGGGTTATACGCTGGGCGGAGTCACATTGACCTGGGCCGCGCAATATATCGGAAAATCCAAGGCATTTTCCGACAAATATAATCCGGAACCCGAATATGCCGATTTCGACCGGATCGGTGCGGTCTGGTACCATGATGTCTCGCTGGCGGTATCGACCCATGGTTTCCGCTTCGTCGCGGGCATCAACAATCTGCTCGATCGCGATCCGCCGCGCCTGCCGTTCCTCTATCAGGGGCTGGGCGGATCGACCGCCGGCGCGAACAACAATCCGAGCCTGACCGACAGCGGTAGCCAGTATCGCAATCAGGGCCGGACCTTCTTCCTGACGGTCGGCAAGACGTTTTAGGACATTAAAAAGCCCGTCCTCACGAAAGCGGAGGCGGGCTACAGGCTATCGGCCGACCTTCTTTCTCGTCGTTACGGCAAAA
>NZ_JBYSZM010000027.1:42483-97081 GCF_058787155.1 Sphingobium sp. FW305-3-2-15-F-TSA7
CGACGAGGGGCCGTTTCACGACTTTTCCGAAAACCTCGGTGCGCCAAGCGCCTCGCAGACATAGTCCTCGACGATCGAGAAGAGGTCCATCGATTTGAAGGCGCTGGGCGACGCCATGACGATGCAGCAAAGCCCGTCGAGCAACGCGTTCACGCCAAGTGCGGCATGTTGAACATCGATATCGGGTTTGAGCACGCCGGCTGCGTGGAGCAACCGGATCTCGTCCTCCAGCATATCGAGGAACTTGCGATCCCTTTTGTGCTGGCTGCGCAAAAGTGCCGGGTTGCCGATCGCGCGGCCGCGAAAGGCTTCGAGCAATCGCGCCGTCCGGACATGCTTGGTCGTCGTCGGAAGATGCCGGCGGATCATGAGGAACAGGCGTTCCGCACCATTGTCCGATGCGGGCATCTCCGCCGATTTGTCGAGCAGCTCGTCGAAGATATGGTTCTTGGCGAAGAAGAGGAGATCTTCCTTGTTCCGGAAATAGTGCTGGACTGCGCCGGTCGTCACGCCGGCGCGGGCGCCGATTTCGGCCAGCCGGGCGTTTTCCAGGCCCACCTCCAGGATCACGTCGCAGGCCGCTGCCGCGATCGTCGCCCGGCGTTCGTCATGGTCGAGTTTCGGGCGGGCCATTCTTATTATCCTTGCGATATTGCAAATCGGGAGCGCCATAACAGGCTCGACGATGTTTGTGCCATCACAAAGCCGGTGCGTAAACAACCGGGCGTGCAGGGATGCGGCAACAGGGCGTGATCCCCGATCGGAAAGCGCTCAGCTGATCGCGTCGGCGCGCACCCTGTTTCGCATGCCCAGCCAGAAGACGATCCCGATCGCGGCCCAGGCGGAGAGCAGGACATATTCGAGCGGGACCTGCGCATGCGCGCTCAGCAGCGGCATGATCAAGGCCGTCGCGGCCATGACGAGCGAGCCGGCAACGCCGATCATGATCGCCCATGGCCTGGCAAGAAAGTCATGGCGATCGGTCCGGGTGTCGCGCCTGCGCAGGATGATCACCGCCATGCAGCACGCCGTCAGGACGATCGTGGCGCCGATCGAGCACATATTGATGATCGGAACGATCGCACCCGCGCCAAGAAAGGCGCCCAGCAGGGTCAGGCCGGTCAAGGCGATGACGGCCGCGACCGGAGTGCTGTCATGCTGGCGTGTGGTCGCAAGCACCGATGGGAGGTGGCCGACGCGCGCCATAGCGACCATCAGCCTGACCGCGGTGATCAGAATCCCGTTCCATGTCTTGAGGATCGACATGATCAGCGCGACGAGGAATGCCGTCGAGAGCACCGGCCCGAACGGCAGCAGGCTGACCGCGAAGATCGGCGGCATTTCGGAGCTGGCAAGCAGTGCCGCCGGGAGCGCGAGACCGCAGGCGATGATGGCGAAACAATAGAATGCGGCCGCACCGACGACCGCCAGGATCATGATCCTGGCGATCCCCGACAGCCTGATGGTGGCATCGCGCTCTTCGATCGCCTGCGGGATGACCTGAAAGCCGTTCAGGAGAAGTCCGGAGATCGCGAAGATCCAGAGCGCGCCATGCCACCATGGCGACCCGCGCGTCGTCTCGAGCAAGGGCGGGGCAGGGCGGTCGACCGCGAAGACCATGACATAGCAGAGCAGGGCGAGCGTGATGACCAGGAAGCCATAGGTCAGGATGTTGTGGAAGGATGAGGCCGAACGATTTCCGCGGATGTTGATGGCGCCCATGGCCAGGGCGCCGGCGATGCTGATCAGGATCGCGTCCATGGTCACGGCATGGCCCAGCACCGAATAGAGGCTGGTTGCGGCCTTGAGCCCCGGCAATATCTGTTGGAGCGCGAGGGCGAGCGCGATTCCCTCGAAGATCATCACGCTGACCAGATTGAGCAACAGGAACCAGCCCACGATGAACGCGGTCGAGTCACCGAATGTCGCGCGCATATAGACGAATTCGCCGCCTGCTTCCGGCAGGCGACTGGTCAGTTCGGCATAGCAGGCCGCAATCGCGGCCATCACGATGCCACCACAGATAAAACCGATCATGGCGCCGCCGATGCCGGCCTGATCGATCCATTCCTTGAGGACGAGCACCCAGCCCGATCCGACGATGCAGCCAAAGCCCAGTGCGAAATAGGTCGGGTATCCCAGCGCTCCCTTCAGCCGTGATGCCTTGATCGGCGCCGGCGCGGGCGATTTCCCGTTCATCGTCCGCTCTCCGCCGTCGCGGCAGCTTTGCCGAGGGGCGCGATGGGGAGTTCGATCCGCGACAGGGTGGCCCCGCCCAGAAACATCTTCAGTCTCGGGGCAATGTCGAGAATGGGCGTCGTCGTATTGCCCTTGTCGTTTCCGGATATCGTGACCCGGATCCGCGATCCGGCCCGGAAGACCTTGCCGGTCACGAGCATCGGGAACCGGATCAGCGTGGCGTCGCCGTTCAATGCGGGTGCTGCCGTGACATCGGCGGCGTTCGAGGTCGGGAACGGCCGACCCAGATTGTCATAGGGCGCGGGGCCGAGCGTCCGATGCGACGACCGGATCATGCCCTCCGTGACCAGGCGCGACGTGCCGTCGGGATCGACTTCACTCAGATAGGCATAGATGTCGACGACCGGCGCGTTTTCGCTCGACAGCCACAGCGACAGCGACGGGCTTCCCGCCACCAGCATGTCGGTCTCGATCGGATCGCTCGTATAGGTCAGCGAACGAAGGTCGTTCTGCAGCATCGCGATCGGATAGATGCGCTTATATTCCCACCGTGTGCCGGCTGTGCCCAGGCTCGTGCCGTAATCGACGACCCAATTGTCCAGTGACCTTTGGGGCGCTGTCACTGACAGGGCGCCGTCATTCTGCGACTGGACCGTCCCGGTTCGGCCCGGCGAAAGATAATAGGATATCGTCCGTGTGCCGGGGAGCGGCCAGGTGTCGGAAGACAGCCCGATCGCTTGTTTCTGATCGATCGCGACCTCGAGGCGGATTGCGGGTTTCTCCATCGCGTCATTGGGCATCTGCTTGAGCCAATGGTCGAACCATCGCAGCGCCTCGGTGGTGCGGACGGTCCGGAATTCGAGGTTCCTCGGATTAAGACCTGGCCCGAGCGCCCCGCCATGCCCCCAGGGGCCGTAGATCAGCTTGTGCGGCACGCTGATATTGGCGTTCCAGAGCATCATGTCGGTCACATAGAGATCCTCCCATCCCCCGATGAGGAGCGTGGGGACGTTCGCGGCGTTGAACTTCGGCACCAATGTGCTGAGATTGTTCGCGCCGACGGCCTGATAGCGATCGATGAAGCCGAGCGTGTCGCGCAGCACGCCGATACCGGTAAAATCGGCGCTATAGGTGCGGTAATCCGTTCCCGCCGGCTCTTGCTGATGCTGTTCGATCGCCTCGCGCAGCAAGCGCCTGTCTGCATCGGCATCCACCGGCGTGATCGCCGCACGCGCCTTGGCGGCGGAGGCCAGGCTGTCGAGGCGGGCGACGGCCGCCTGCCATGCGCCCGCCCAGCCGCTGCGATGGATCCCGCCCATCGCATAGGCGCTGTTGGCACCGTCGAAAAAGCCCTGGACCATGACCAGCGCCTTGAGTGGCGCGGGCTTCAGCGCTGCGACCCTGGGCTGCACTTCGGCGAGATAGGATGTGCCGAACATCCCGACGCGGCCATTGCTCCATGGCTGGCGGGCTATCCAGTCCACCAGATCCTTGCCGTCGCGCCCCTCGACATCGTCGCCTTCGTGATGCTGCGGACCAAAGGACGCGCCGGCACCGCGCATCTCGGCGATCACGACCGCATAGCCATGCCGCAGGAACTGGGCGACCGATCCCGATTGCGTCGCGTCATCGGCGCCGCCGATATCCAGTCGCGCCACGCCGTCGCGATCGACCTTCAACCCTTCGGTGGATGTGAAGCTGCCGTCCGGGTTCGTCGAGCCCCGGGAATAACGGGTATAGAGGAATATGGTGGGAAGCTTCCTGGTCCGGTCCGTTGCCGGCAGGTAGAAATCGACGGCGAGCCTGGTCTTGTCGCTTACCGGAACATAGATCGATTTCCTGGATGCGGATGTGTGGACTCCGCCGCCGGCGACATATCGATCCTGATCCCAGACCGTTTTCTCGGTGGAACCGGATGGATTGGCCGGCGATGGCTGGGCATGGGCCGCCGACGATATCAGCAGTCCTATGAAAAGCAGGGTCGATCCAAGGACATTTCTGGATTCATCGGACATTCTCGTTCGCCCCATGCTGTTAAGCCAACGTCCAGGGATATGGACGTCAGGATGCCATTTGCGCAAAGTCGTCGATGGTGATCTTTTTTCCCAGTCTTCGGCTCGTATAGATCGCCTCGAGCACCGTCAGCGCACGCACGCCATCCTGACCCTTCACCGGTGCGTCTTCGTCGCGGTCGATCGCCGATATGAATGCGCTCATCTGGCGCGCGAACTGGACAGGCGAGGATATCTGATCGGTCGCCACCTTCCGGATGCCCGATGCGGTGGTCAGGAACAGCAGGTTGGGATAGCCGAAGATCCGGATGCTCCCATGCGAGCCATAGACATCGATCGATGCGGACTGGGTATCCCAGGCGCCGCGATCAGCATATCCCCGGTTGCCCCAGCCGTCACCGACGCCGAAGACGCCTTCATTGGGCAGCTTGGTCGGAAAGGATATCTCATTGTAGAGGAGATGGCCGATCGCCGCGCCGCCGTTCATTTCGACGATCGCGAATTCAGGGGCGGGGTTCGCGCCCGAAATGTTCCCGGAGCCATAGGCCGAGCAGATCTCGCTGCCCACCAGCCATGGGAAAAGGTCGAGCATATGGATGCCGTGATCGACCAGCCCCCATCCGCCACCGCCGGGGCCGCCCATGGGATAATGGACCGCGTTCATCGGCTTGAAACCGGACAGTCCCGAGCCGCCGATCAGTTCCTCCCTGACCATCTGGACATCGCCGATCTCGCCATCGGCGATCAGGGCCTTCGCCGCCGCGATCGAAGGCAGATAGCGCTGCGTCGAACCGTAGAACAGGCGCACGCCGCGCGCTTCGCAATGATCGACCATCCGCTGCGCGCTGGCCGCGTCCGGGGAAAGCGGCTTTTCGCAGAGGATATCGATGCCGGCATCCGCCGCCTGGATCACGATCTGCTCATGCGTCGAGACCGCCGAGCAGACGCACAGGATATCGGGTTTTGTGCGATCGATCAGTTCTGTCAGCATCGCAAATGTCGGCAGGCCCCGCTCACCGAAGCTTTCGCGCCGCCGAGGATCGGGGTCGACGCCGCCGACCAGTTCGACATCGTCCATCTGGCGATAGGCATGCCAATGTGCTTCCGCGACGATGCCCAGCCCCACAATGCCGACCCGATGCTTGCCCTTGTCTGTCATCCGTGACGGCTCTTGCCGATCAGCGCGTCCGGAAGATGGTCCATCGACAGGTGATGCGAAGCGCCGGTGGATGGCCCGTTCGCTTGAGCCGATACGCGAAACTCAGGGGTGATCATGACGGTGTTGCGGGCCTCTCCGGGTAAATATATTATTACGATAATAACAATTAAATCGCATGTGGCTAGAGCCTTTTCCTCCTGGTGGTGCAGGCGAATTCCTTGTGATCGCGGGTTTCATGCGCGAAGCCCGCGATATGCCCTGATTTCCGAAGCGCCGGATGAGTTCGTCCGACTTCAAATCACGCTATCGGCAGGCGTTGCCTTCGCCCGGCCACCTCGTTGGCGAAGACGGTGGTGCGGCCGTGCGGGGATCGGACGCGATGCCTCCCAAGGAAAGTGCTCGCGGGGTCGTCAAAAGTGCCCCCCGTCAGGCCAATGCGGTTTCGGACGACCGCTTGGCATTTTGATCGGCCGACTATGCCGGATGCCCGGCAATCCCGGATCGGGCTTACCAATAGGGCACGGAGCCATAGGGGCCGTAATAGCCGAAGATCCGTTCGCCATAGGTCTGATGGCTGGGGCCGCCGAGCGCGCTGAGTTCATACCGGTCGTAATAGGGCGCGGACTCCAGCGTCGCCCGATCCAGGGGCACGACATAGCCGCCGCGCTCGGGATCATAATCGAGCAGCGACCAGGGCACCGGATGGAATTTTTCACCGATGCCGAGAAAGCCGCCGAACGACACGATCGCATAGATGACCTGACCGCTGACCCGCTCGATCGATAGATCGTCGACATGACCGAGCCGCTTGCCCGCCTCATCGAAGACGGGCGCGTCATTGACCCGGCTTGCCAGGATGAACCGATGCGCGCTTTCCTCGATCGGCAGTTCCGAAATTGTCTGGTCCATGATCATGCTCCTGCTGGCCCGCGCAAGCTGCGCTTGGTTCGCTTGGCGAGGCGATCTTCCCAGTCAAACAACCCTCGAAACCGGGCGTTCGTTCCGAATGCGACATTTGAAGCAGGTCGGGATGTGGCGTCCTATTGGCGCAACCATCGCCAAGGAATTACGCTCTGCGACTTCGCGCCAAAACCGCTTTGGAGACGATCATGATGGAAGAGGAACAGCCGCTCGGGCATCGGGATATACAGACGCTGATCCTGCGTGCGCTGGTTCGCAAGCTCATGGAAAAGGGCTTGCTGTCGGAAACCGACGTCAGAGTCCTGTTGCTGGAAGCGGCAAAGGGCCTCGACATTGTAGGCGGAAACCTGACCCCGCAGGCCGCGCGCGACATTGCCGAGGATGATCTGGTGCGCCAGTTTCTCGGTCGCTGAGCGACTGCGGCATGGCGGATCATGCCATGCCGATAGTCGGCGAGAGCGCCGCGCCGACGTGCTGACGGCTCCGGTCGTCATGGGGCGTGGCTATTTCCTGAGCAGGTCGAGCGCCGCCACCGTCATCGCCTGCGCGCCCAGCGTTACCGCGGGCCTGGCTTCGACCCGGAAGAGGGGGGAGTGGTGCGGCCGGATCGGCGCCCCGCCATTCCGCGCCGCGTCGAATTCGGCCTGGGGCGTGCCGCCGACCCAGAAAAAGGCGCCGGGCACTTTGTGCTCCTTCTGGATGTAATAGGAGAAATCCTCGGCATACATGCTCGTGCGCGGCTGATCGTAGAGCACGTCCTTGCCCAGCGCCGCCGCAAATGCCGCGCGGACGCGCGTGGTCAGTGCGGGATCGTTGCTGGTCACCGGGCTCGATTGCGCGCCGATCCGGACCGTGGCGAGCTTGTCCTCGGGCATGCCGTTCATGCGGCTCACATTGGCCGAGATCCGCTTGATCCCCTCGAGCAAGGTCTGCCGGGTTTCCTCGTCGTCGGCACGAACGCTCAACTGCAACTCGGCCTTGTTGGGGATGATGTTGTGCTTGATGCCCGCCTGGAACGCCCCGACGGTGATCACGCCGGGCTTGAGCGGGGCGATGGTGCGGCTCACCAGCGTCTGGAGCGCCATCACGATCTCGGCCCCCATGACCACCGGATCCTTGCCCATCTGCGGTGACGCGCCATGCGCTGCCACGCCGGGAACGGTGACTTCGATATCGTCGATCGACGACATCGCGGTTCCCGGCACCAGCCCGATCCTGCCCGAGGGATAATCGGAGGTGACATGGAAGGCGACGGCGAAATCGGGCTTGGGGAAGCGGGTGTAGAGGCCGTCCTCCAGCATCATCCGCGCGCCTGCGACCCGTTCTTCGGCCGGCTGGACGACGAATATGATCGTGCCCTTCCACTGGTTCTTCAGCCGGGCGAGCTGGCGCGCGGCGCCGATCAGCGCGGTGATATGCACGTCATGACCGCAGGCATGCATCACCGGCTTGGTCACGCCGTCCCGATCGACGCTGGTGGCGGTCGACATATAGGGAAGGCTGCTGTCCTCCTTGACCGGCAACCCGTCCATGTCGGCGCGCATCAGCAGCACCGGCCCGCTGCCGTTGCGCATCACGCCGACGACGCCGGTGCCGCCGACCTTCTCGGTCACCTCGATCCCGGCGATCGCGCGAAGCTCCTTCGCCATGATCGCGGCGGTACGGGTTTCCTGAAAGGACAGCTCCGGATTCTTGTGGAAATCGACGAACAGCGTTTCGAGATGGGCGGCATAGTCCGCCTCGACCGCGGTCACGACATCCGACTTGGCCAGGGCAGGGGCAGCGATCAGACTGGTGGCGAGCAGGGCGGTCAGCAGGCGCATTTCAGGAATCCCCTAAATTATTGGCTGTGGTCGACCGGACGGAAGAGTTGGCGCGATATGCCTGGATCGCTTTCAAAGCGGGCTCTGCGTCAGCAACTCGCGTCGCAGCGACGCTCTATCTCGATTGGACGCATCGCTGCCGCAAACCAGTAATTTTGGGCCAGAGCGTTAGTCATTCTCGCTCTTGGCGCGATGATCCTGCGTCCGCGCTCATGCGAGACCCTCCCTCATCCATTTCAAGCGCGGCTGCTATGTGGCAGCATGGATGTGCGCTCGACGGAACCGCGAGCCCGATATCCCTCCGAGGCAAGAAGAGCTCGACAAGGTAAGCCCGCGAATGAATTCCACCGTAAAATCGTCTCTTTCCGGATGGAGTTCGGCACGCGATTCCAGCCATGATGCCGAGAAATCCCAGGCTCTCGTCAGGGTGGTTATCGCCTTTTTCTTCCTTCTGTCTCTATGCGCGATGATGATCTTCGACAGAAGGGCGTATGATTCGATCCATGAATTCTTCTATCTCATGGTGGTCGTACAGGTCCTCTCGATCCTGATTCTCACCTTTGTTAAAAAATATCCGGGAGTTTATCATTCAAGGCGACTGTTCGTCATGTTCCTTGACTACGGAGTTTTGACCTATGGTCTTATAGAGGGCGGGTATTCACTAATTCCTTTGTACGCGATACTGCTTTGGGTGACGGTCGGGAATGGCTTGCGGTACGGCGTCCACTATCTTGCCGGGGCAACCGCGATCGCGCTCTGTTCGCTTGGACTGGTGATCGGTTTCACTCCCTATTGGTCGAGCCAGCCCTATCTTGCCTTCACCTTCGTTCTGACGACGATCATCGTCCCTGCCTATGCCTTCAGCTTGCTCACGCGGTTGCGTCGGGCTTCCGAGGCGGCGGTTGCGGCCAACGCTGCCAAATCGCGCTTCCTGGCCGAAGCGAGCCACGATCTGCGCCAGCCGATCCACGCGATCGGCCTGTTCACGAATTGCCTGCTCGATGCCCCGCTTCGGACCGAGGATCGGCAATTGGTCGAGAATATCGACAAGTCCCTGAACAGCGTCTCGCTGCTGTTCCGCTCGCTGCTCGACGTCTCCACGCTCGATGCCGGTGGCATCGTGCCGAAGATCGAGGGGGTGCACATCGGGATGCTGCTACAGGATGTGATTCATCAGAATTCCAAGGCGGCCGAATGGACGGGGTCTGTCGTTCGTCAGGTCGGTTGCGGGCTGTACGTGCGCACCGACTCCGGCCTGCTTGCGACGATGGTGCAGAATATCCTGTCGAACGCGCTCAAATATGCGCCGGGCAAGCCCGTTCTGGTCGGATGCCGGAGGCGGCGGGGGCGGCTGGCAATCGAGATATGGGATCGTGGAAACGGGATCGAAGAGGGGCATTTGCACAGAATTTTCGAGGAGTTTTACCGGGTCAAGGAACGCGGCCGCGACATTGACGGGATCGGGCTGGGCCTGTCGATCGTCAGGCGCCTGGCCGATGTGCTGGATTTGGCGGTTTCGGTGCGATCGCAGCCCGGTCTCGGTGCGGTCTTCGCGATCGAGGGGCTCGTCATCGGGGACGGACCGACCGCTCCCGAAATCGTTTCGAAACTGGCCGCACCAAGCCCGCTTAGGGGGCTGCGCATATTGCTCGTCGATGACGAGCGCGAAGCCTTACTGGCGACGGCAACCCTCCTCGAGCGCTGGGGTTGCATCGTTCAGCCCGAAACCTCGCTGCCTCAGATTGTCCGGCCCTGCGATATCGTCATCGCCGACTATGATCTCGATTCACCGGTGACGGGTGTCGATTGTATCGCCCAGGTGCGACGGATGCTGGGACGGCATGTCGCGGCGATCGTCATCACCGGCGGTGATGTACGGGCCATCGCCCGGGAACTCGACGATCCGACAATCCCGATCGTGTCGAAACCCACGCGTCCGGCAGAGTTGCGGTCGCTGCTCGGGGCCCTCAAGCGTCAGGGTGAGGAGGCGCGCTGAGCGTTCAAAGACCCAGATCCACCGCTTTTGCCGCCGCTGCGGCGCGCGTCGGTACATTGAGGCCGCGCAGCAGGTCAGAGACGTGAACACGGACCGTGAAGGGTGAAATCCCGAGTTCTCGGCCGATCTCCTTGTTGGTCCTTCCCACCGCAATCAGGCGCAGCACGTCCAACTGGCGCGTCGTCAGCACCGCCTTCGCCGAAGGCAGTTCGAATCCGGTGGGGGATCGCTGCACGACGAAATCGCCATCGCGGACCGCCTGGATCGCAAGGCTGATCTCATGCGGCGGCACGGCCTTGCTGATGAAGCCGTCGGCGCCTGCCGCAAGGACGGCATCGATCGTTTCCTCCCGATCGAGCATCGAAATGACGACGATTGATGCACGCGGGAATTCCCCGCGCAGGGCACTGATGGAATGCTCGGCATCGAAACCCGGAAAGATCAGGTCGAGAAGGAACAGGCCGGGCGTATCGCCGCGGCGAACTTCCTCGAGAAGGTCTCCCCATGCGCCGCCTTCAACAATCTCTGCATCGGGCGCCAGCCGCTGGACGATCCGGCGCACGCCGTCGCGGAACATCGGATGATCGTCGGCGATGACGATCCTCTCGGCGAGGCGGGCGGCAGGACTCGTCATCCCGCCAGGCCTCGGAAGACCGTTTGCGAGCCGCTGAGAACAGACGTGCCGACATCCATCATGCTGATCATTACATCCGATCCGCAAGTGAAGCACCTAGTGCATCTGTGCTAGTGAAACATGTCTGGCGGAATGCGAAGACGTGGTTCGAAGCGGCTTTCCGAATGTACCGGAAACGCAGTATCGATAGGAAATCCGCGATGCCCAGGGCAGTGACGAGCCGACATATCCTTGTCCCTTTGACGGCGCTGCTATGCCTCTCATTCCCGGGCGTGGCGCAGGCCGGGCCGTGCGAGGACAGTTTCAAGATCAGCGGCAACGTCCTTTCGGGACCGCGCTACACCGCGACGCTCACCGTGCCTGATCTGACCCCGGAGAGCGCGGTCAACCAGATGCGCGCACTCGCACCCTCGGAAAAACTCGACGTGCTTACGGCGGACCCGGCGGGCGGCAACATGCTGCTGGAAATGCCGCAGAGCCTGACGCATCGCGCGATCCCGTTCGTCTTCACCGCGACGCGCGAGGCTGGTGGCAGCCGGGCCGAACTGCTCGCCAAGTTCAACAAGGGCTCTATCGTCGGCGAGAAGACGTTCAGGCGAGACATGTGTGCGCTCCTGTCGCGCTTGCGCGGCGGCAAGGCGGGTATCGCCGCGGGCAGGGCGGTCGTGGCGCCGAGCCCGCCGACCAGGATCGATGCGCTGGCGCTGTCGCAGCGGCTGGCCGGTGAGACGATGGACAAGCCCGCCGCGATACCGCTGCGCTATGCCGGCAAGTCCTTCACCGTATCGGGCAAGTTCGATTATGCGGAGCAGGACGGTCCCCAATATCGCATTGCCTTCGATGTTCCGGATCCCAGCAAGCTGCTGTTCACGCCGGGCCCCGGTGCACCGCAGTTCAAGGTCGATATTCACTGCATGATGGCAAAGGACCAGGCCACCTATGCGCTCAGCTTGAGCAAGGGTGAGCGCATCCGGTTGACGGGCAGGTTTCTCGAGTATCGCCAGTCCCGCACCACGCTTTACCTCGGCGATTGTCGCCCCGAGAAATGAAGGGCGCGATCGCATTCCCGCCCTTGCCGGATTTCACCGGATTTCACCGGATTTCCGATTTTCAGGCAATCATGACCAGTTCCGGAAAAGGATCTCCCATGCAAAAGTCGATGTTCGCCATGGCGCTTGCGGCGACCTGTGCCGCGCCGCTTCACGCGCAGACCGGGGAGGGCGCGGCGCATATGAACGGCGCCCGGCCGGTGTCGATGGGCAGTTTCGCCGGCGCGCGGCTCCGCATAGCGCTCGGCGGCGCAAAGGGGGAGACGCGGGCCGTTTGCGCCGGCCTGACCGTCGCGCCGATGCAGCGTAGCAATGGCGGCGATCTCAAAGGTCTCGCCTGGCGGATCGGCGAAGGACTCGAGTTCGGCCTCAGGAGCGACGAGCCCGAACCGCTCGTCTCGTTGGCCGGGCTGCGGCTGACGCCGGTGCGTTATGCGCCTGGCAGGTCGATGCCGGCGAAGGGGCGCAACAATCTGTCTGACGCTGGCGTCGTGGCCGTTGTCGTCGGGGGACTGGCCGTCCTTGGCGGCATCGGCCTGTTGGTCGCGCTCGATGCGTCGGATGATCCCGATCGCTGCTGCGAATAGGCACCGGTCGGGCGGTCCGGCGGGAAGCGCGCACCGACTCGAAGCATTATCGCGTAAGCGAGGAGGAGCTAACCTGGCTCGGCGAGCAGGTCGAGGAACTCGGCAGGGTCGTAAACATCGTGTGCTCTGAGACGCTCACGGCATTCAGTACACTGAGGAGGTTTGGAGGACGAAGAGTATTTGGGGCTTCGCCGGTGAAAGCGACCGCTTCCATGAGGCAATCGTCGAACTCACCGACGAGGGGGGATCGAATTCAAAAGCATGCACAAGGTGAAATGCTGTCCGCGAGTCCTCCTGGACCGCCCGGACAGCAACATTCGCTCTCAGGCCGGTTCTGGGCCCTTTTTTCCCTTATCGATCAGGACTGCCTGTTGCCATCGGCTTGGCGCCTTGTCGGTACGGTGAATACACCCCACCCAGCAGCAGGGCCGCTTCTTCCCCTCCGACAGCTCCTCACAGGTTCGCTCGATACGGCGTTGGCGCGTCATTGGCTGCTTCGCGTCATCGACCCAGCAGATGAATTCATTCCGTCCCAGCGGCGTCAGGCGTTCCCACAGTGCAAGGATTTTGGGATCAGATCGAATTGCTGCCTGAAGGTCGTCACCTGCCTCATGGACGGTGCCATGGGGAAAAACATCTGCCACGAAACCTCCAAGCATTGGTGCGCCCCAACGGAGTTTATCAACGCCGTGGGAAGAGCGGCTTTCGAGCTTAACGCTGGACCACGGAATGTCCACGATCAGACTCGGGCCGTCATCCACCTGCTGGTGCCCCGGCGGCGTAATCCTATCAATCTCGCCGTCTCGCTCGACTCTCTCTGACGGCTCCGTTCGGCCGCGGGCCGGACTCACCGTTCGAGACGGTCTCCTCGGCGGCGCGCGTTGCGGAATGTCTATGCAGACGTCCACCGCTTGCGTCTCGTCCGACCGATTGAATTGGGAATCGGCCGCAGGTGTCCTGGTCAGGGGATGTCGTTCACATCCGACCATTCTGCGGTTGCGTCAGACCGACCGGCTTGCCACTCTCGTGATATTCTTGCCGGGGGCGACCATCATGCACCGAACTATCCTCGCGACCTTGCTTGCCGCCACCGCTTCGATCGCTGGCGCCTCGACCCCGAAAGAGCAGCTGATGAAGCCGCCCGCGGAAGCGCGGCATTATACGATCAGCTCGACCGCCGGGAAGCATGGCGACATCTGGTCGTGGAAGACGCCGGACGGCCGCGTCGCCTATCGCATGTCGATGTCGTTGCGCGGCTGGGTCACCGAAACCGATGAACTGGTGACGCTCGGGCCCGACCGGCGCCCATCGGCAATCGCCATCCGCGGCTATACCGACACCGGCGAAGCCACCGAGGATTTCAGCGTCGACGCCGGCGGCGTCGCGCATTGGAAGACGGTCGTCGACTCCGGCTCGGCACCGTTCGGCGCCAAGCGCTACAATAGCTATGGCGGTCCCTGGCTTGCCAGCGAACTGGAGGTCGAGGCGCTTGTCGCTGCGGGCGACAAGGGCGTCGACCTGTTGCCGACCGGCCATGCCAGCATCGCGATTGGCGAGCCAGTGCAGATCGACGGTCCGCAAGGCAAGAAGACCGTCAAGCTCGCCTTCATCACCGGCACGGGCTTCTCGCCGTCGCCGGTCTGGCTCGACGGCGACAATCGCTTCTTCGGCAACGCCGGCGGGATGTCGCTATTGCCCCAGGGTTATGAGAGCCAGGGGCCCGCGCTGAAGGACATTCAGGACAAGGCGACCGCGGCGATGGTCCGCGATGTCGCGCACCGCTTCCTGACGCCCGCGAATCGCACAGCGACTCTGGTCGACAACGTCCTGATGTTCGATTCGGTCGCCGGCCGCTATCTGCCGAACCGCGCGGTGCTGATCAGGGACGGCAAGGTTGCTGCTGTCGGCGCTGCCGGATCGATCAAGGCCCCCGCGAACGCGACCGTGATCGACGGGCGGGGCAAGACGATCCTGCCCGGTCTGTGGGATTCGCATCAGCATGTCGGCGACGACTGGAACCTGCTGCAGAATCTGGCCACCGGCATGACCAATTATCGTAGCCCCGGCTCGATGATCGACGACGCGTTGAGCATCTACAAGCGCCGTGCTGCCGGCGACCTGCTGGCACCCGACGGCAAGATCTCGGTGATCATCGATCGAAAGGATCCGCTGGCCGCACAGGGCGCGCTCACCGTCTCCTCAGCAGCGGAAACGGTCGCCGCGGTCGACAAGGTGAAGGCGACCGGTCTGTGGGGCGTCAAATTCTATACCTCGATGAACCCCGCTTGGATCGCTCCCGGGGCGGCAGAGGCGCACAAATTGGGCTTGCACGTGCACGGCCATATCCCGGCCGGCATGCGCCCGCTCGAGGCAGTCCGCGCCGGCTATGACGAGGTCACGCACATCAACTTCATCATGATGCAGGCAATGCCGCAGGATGTCGTCGACAAGGCCAACACCGCTGCGCGGCTCGAGGGGCCCGCGAAATACGGCAAGGATGTCGACCTCGACTCTCCCGCGATGAAGGCGTTCTACGCGGAGCTCGCAAAGCGGAAGACGATCATCGACCCGACGCTGACGGTATGGGAGCCGCTGATGACCTCCGACGGCACCGCACTGGCCCCCGAATATGCGCCCTTTGCCGACGTCGCGCCGCCCTCGGTCGTGCGCGGGTGGAGGATCGGCGGCTATCCGTTGTTCGGCGGCCTGACCCGCGACGATTTCCGCAAGAGCTTTGCCAAGATGGTCGGCCTGGTCGGCCGGCTGCATAAGGCGGGCGTGCGCATCGTCGCCGGCACCGACGGTTATGGCCTTGAACTGGTCCGCGAGCTTGAACTCTATCAGGAGGCGGGTCTGACCAACGCGGAAGCGCTGCAGACCGCGACGATCGTTCCGGCACGCATGACCGGCATGGACGACCGCATCGGATCGATTGCCGCTGGCAAGACCGCGGACATCATCCTGGTCGATGGGGATGTCTCCAGGGATCTCACCAAGCTCCGCCGTGTCGAGACGGTGTTTCTCGACGGGTATCGGCTGGATGGAAACGCGCTTCGCAAGGCGAGTGGTTTGAGCGGGATGCCGAAATAGGGGCCTGTCTTGCGATCGCTCGGTTGCAGAGCTGGCCCCTGGCAAGCCTGTCGGATGGGCTCGCAAAGCGCGTGCTCACAAGGCCCATCGCATGTTCCATATACGGCCGCCCGGTGCCAAAAATTCCGCTTTGGATCTTTTGGTTTCGAACAGCTCGTGGGCCAACGGTGAGCTTACCGTGACCTTTCGAGATTCATTTGGAATGCTTAAGGAATTTCATCTGGGCGGACCGTCCCCCGAGCCCGTCAAGGGCTCGGGTAAATCGGACTGTCGAAAATGGCTCCCCGGGCCTGATTCGAACAGGCGGCCGTCCGATTAACAGTCGGATGCTCTACCGCTGAGCTACCGGGGAACACTGATCGGAGGCGGGCCTATAGCAGCGGGATTCGCCGGTTGGCAAGCGCTGGTTCGCGATATCCGAAATGAGTGCGAAAACGTCCGGATTCCGGGGTGTGTCGCGAAGCGCATTCGCTGATTTCCGGCCGAATCCGGCCGCGCGGCGGGTGTCGTCGCGAACGGGCGCGCGGTCAGATCGCGAACTGTTCCATCGCGATGCGGTCGTCCAGCGCGTGTTCCGGATCGAACATCAGGCTGAGCGTGCAGGACCGGTCGATCGCGACCTCGACCCTGGCGACGTCGCGGATTTCGCGCTGATCGGCAACCGCGCTGACCGGGCGCTTGGCAGCGTCCAGAACCGTGAAACCGAAACGCGTCTTTTCCGGCAATATCGCGCCGCGCCAGCGTCGCGGGCGGAACGGGCTGATCGGGGTGAGCGCGAGCAGCGTGGAGCCCAAGGGTAGGATCGGGCCCTGCGCCGAATAATTATAGGCGGTGGAGCCCGCCGGTGTCGCGACGAGCACGCCGTCGCACACCAGTTCGGGCAGAACCGCATTGCCGTTCACCGTCACTTCGATCTTCGCGGTCTGGCGCGTCTCGCGCAGCAGCGAGACTTCGTTGATCGCGGGCAGCGAGACGCTTTTCCCGTCGATGGTCGTCGCGTCCATCCGCAGCGGCGTCACGCTGAAGGTCTTGGTCTGCGCCAGGCGCATTTCGAGATGGTCGGCGCGCCATTCGTTCATCAGGAACCCGACGGTGCCGAGGTTCATGCCGAAGACCGGCACGATTCGCCGCCGTTCGAGCATCTGGTGAAGCGTCTGGAGCATGAAGCCGTCGCCACCCAGCACGACGAGCATGTCGGCGCGTTCGGGCTCCACCCATTGATAGATTTCGCGCAATATGGCTGCGGCCTGTTGCGCGGCTTCGGTCGGAGACACGACGAGGCCGCGCGTCTTCTCCGCCCAGGACTCGGCCTGGGTCATCCGCCAGTGACGCTCATATGGCGTTCGACGGCAGGTGTTTCGCCGCGGGTTTCGATCTTGAAGTCGTGGCGCGCGGGCTTGAGGCGCAGCGCGGTGTCGATCGCGGCGTCGACCGCATCCATTCCGCCCTCGGCAAGCGCCTGTTTCAGGTCGACACGGTCGTCATGGCCCAGGCACATATAGAGCTTGCCCGACGCGGTCAGGCGAACCCGGTTGCAGCCGTCGCAGAAATTGCGCGTCAGCGGAGAAATCAGTCCGATGCGGACGCCGAGTTCCTCCACCATGCTGTAGCGCGCGGGACCGCCCGTGGTCAGGTCGAGTGGACGCAGCGTGAAGCGCTCGGTCAGCCGGGCATGGACCTCGGTCAGCGGCAGGAAACGATCGGTGCGGTCCTCGTCGACCTGGCCGAGCGGCATCGTCTCGATCAGCGTCAGGCCGAAACCCTCATCGCCGCACCAGCGCAGCATCGGCTCGATCTCGTCCTCGTTCATCCCCTTGAGCGCGACCATGTTGATCTTGATCGCAAGCCCAGCCGCCTTGGCGGCCGCCACGCCGCGCAACACGCGGTCGAGATCGCCCCAGCGGGTGATATGGCGGAAACGGTCGGGATCGAGGCTGTCGAGGCTGACATTGATCCGCCTGACCCCCGCGTCGAACAGCGGCCCCGCCATATCGTCCAGCCGATTGCCATTGGTGGTCAGCGTCAGTTCGTCGAGCCCGGCGCCGATATGACGGCCGATATGGCGTGCCACCCGGTCGAGTCCGCGGCGAACCAGCGGCTCGCCGCCCGTCAGCCGGATCTTGCGAACGCCACGCGCGACGAAACGATCGGCGATCGCCTCCATCTCCTCCAGGCTCAGGATCTTGGATCGCGGCAGGAAGGTCATCGCCTCCGACATGCAGTAACGGCAGCGCAGATCACAGCGGTCGGTGACCGACAGGCGCAGATAGGTGATCCGGCGGCCGAGGCCGTCGGTCAGGGATGTCGGCGAGGGTGCTGCCGTCTGCATACCCCTAGCTAGGCGCTGTACCCATTTCCGGCAAGATAAAGGCGATTGCGCGGATGAAGGGCATTGTTAATCATTGGCGCCGAGGGGATGGCTGCGTGACGACTGAAATACCGGATCTGCCCCAACCTCTCCAGCCGGCGCCGCTGTTCCTGCTGTCGTTCCGCCATCGCGACGCGCTTGCCGCATCGGCGGAAAAGGTGGGCTGGCGTGCGATCGCGGCGCGGCGACCCGATGGAATCGAGCGACGGTTCATCGCAAGCGGCGCGGTGGTCGCCGTGGTCGACACGCGCGGTGCGCTGGAGGAAGGGCTCGCCGCGACGCGAACGCTTGCCGATCCGGTCGAAGCGAATGCCGGTGCATTGCTCGTGATTCTCGCGCGCAGCGATGTCGGCGCGCTCGATGCGCTGTTTGGCGCAGGCGCGACTCATTATCTCACCAGCCCGTTCGGCGAGGCGGAATTCGCGCAGGCGTTGCGTTTCGCCGAGCGCCACAGCGATCGACTGTCGGGCGGCTGGCATGCCAGGGATCGGGTGCTCACCGAAAGCGATGGCGGGCTGGGCTGGCGCTACACGCCGGACACGGGGCTGACGCTGGGCGAGCCGTTCCGGGACAGACTCGGCGTGGTGGCATTGCGGATCGATGGGCTGGTATCGCTCTATCGCCTGCTCGACGCGGACGGGCGGGCGGCCGCCCGGATCGCCATCGGCCGGCTGAGGGCGGGGGCGCGGACGACGGCGTTCGCGCACCGGCTGCCGTCGGGCGAGCATATCGCGCATCACCTCCATATCGATGCGGACGGCGCGATCGCCGGCAGCATCGAACCGCTCGACGAGGTGGAGGAACCCGAAACGCGCGGGCGCCGCGATGCGCTCACCGGTCTGCGCGACGGCATTGCCGCGCGTCGCTGGCTCGAGACGCGATTGAAGGTGGGAACGCCGGTGACGTTGCTGCTGCTGTCGGTCAGCCGATTCGACATGATCAACGCGGCGTTCGGTCGCGAGACCGGCGACGGGCTGATGCGATCGGCGGCCAGGCAGATTGAACGCTTCGCCGTCGAAGCCGGTGGACGCTCCGTCCTGGTCGCGCGCGTCGCGGGTGCCGAATTCGCGATCGGGCTGGAGGAAGGCGAGCCGGCCGAACGCGCTCGATTGCTCGCCGATCAGCTGTCGCGCGTCTTGACCCGTCCGTTCGTGGCGGGCGAGCATATGGTTCCGCTCGGATGCCGGATCGGGCTGGCGACGGCGGATGGCGCGGGTGACGACGCCACCGGCCTGTTGCGGCGCGCCAGTGCCGCGCTGGCGGAAGCCAAGACGGGCGAGAGCGGGACGGTGCGGACCATCGGCGGTGCCGAGGCCGTGGCGGTTGCGCTCGGCAGCCGGCTGGAGATCGACCTGCGCCGCGCGCTCGACCAGAATGAAATCGAGATCGTGTTCCAGCCCCAGATCTCGGTCACGACCGGCCGGATCGACGGCGTCGAGGCACTGGCGCGCTGGCGGCATCCCGAACTGGGCGAGTTGGGGGCTTCGACATTGTTCGCGGCGGCGGAGCGGTCCGATTATCTGCTGCCCCTGTCGGAGCATGTTCAGCGCCGCGCCGTCGCGCTGGCCGCGGCCTGGCCCGAACGGCTCTCCGCGCTCAGGCTGTCGGTGAACGTCACGGCCGCGGACATTGCCGTGACCGATTTTGCCGAGCGTTTCCTGGCGATGGTCGATGAAAGCGGCTTTCCGCGTGGGCGGTTGACCGTCGAGATCACCGAAAGCGGGCTGATCGAGGATCTGGGGCAGGCGGCGGCCTTGCTCGCGGCGTTGCGCGCGGGCGGATGCCGCGTCGCGATCGACGATTTCGGCACGGGCTATTCCAGCCTCGCCTATCTCAAGGCGCTGCCGCTCGATTACCTCAAGATCGACAAGAAGCTCGCCGAGGATATCGAGGGATCGAGCCGCGATCGCGTGGTGGTGCGCGGCGTCATCGAAATGGCGCGGTCGCTGGGTCTGAGCGTGGTCGCCGAAGGCGTCGAGACCGCGACCCAGCTCGCGCTGCTCGCACGCGAGGGCTGCAACTATTATCAGGGTTTCCTCTGCTCCGAGCCGGTGGATGGCGCGAGACTGGCCGAGCTGGTCGACCGGATGGGCTGATCAATAACTCGGAATTGGCGAGCCACCCCAAGGCGTTCTGCGGCCGGTGCAATAGTTGGTCGCATGATCGATATTGTCGATATTGTAGAGCACCGCACCCATCGAACGCGCGAGCGATTCGAACAGCGCGACCGTTTCGTCGTCGATCCTGCCAGTTCTTTGCCAATACAGGCCGACCGACGCGACCGGCTCGCCGATGCCGACCGGGAACATCGCCATGCTCCGCACGAAGGTCTGCAGATAGAGATGCTGCGGCACGCGCGAGTCGAGCGTGATGTTCGAGATCAGGATCGGCTCATGCGCCAGCATCGCCAGGCCCGAGACGCATTGTTCGATCGGAAAATCCTGACCGGTCCAGAGCGGCCCGATCGCGTCCTCGGCGATATAATGGACGCGCCCGCCGATCCTGCGGACAATGGTGATGCCGTCGGCATTGGCGATGGCGCGCGCCGAATCGCGCACAATATCGACGACATCGGCGATGGTATCAGCCCGTTTCAAGGCCTCGATCGTCGCCAGCAATTTGGTCCAGCGTTTCGCCGAAACCGGTCCGTTCACGATCGTTCGCCCCCACGAAACATCTCCAAACAAGGTTAAAAAACCGTGCCGGCAAGTCAAGCGGCAGCTTTGGCCAATCCCTTCGAAAGTTGAAGTGCGCCATTGAGTCGGGCCTTCGCGTCGCTCCAGGCACGGGTGATGACCAATTTGTTGTCCGGACGTAGCTTCGCCGTACCCTGAAGGCGCTCGACATAGGCCAGCAGCGCCGGAATATTCGGGAAGCTGTCATTGTGGAACGTGACAAGCGCGCCCCGTGGCCCGACATCGATCTTGGCGATGCAGGCGCGCTTGGCGTTCAACTTGATTTCGATCACGCGCAGCAGATTTTCGGTCGCCTCGGGCAGCTTGCCGAACCGGTCGATCAGCTCCGCCGCGAAGGATTCGACGCCCTGGCTGTCGTCGAGTTCGTTGAGGCGGCGATACAAGCCCATGCGCAGGTCGAGATCGGGCACATAGGTGTCGGGGATCAGGATCGGCGCATCGACGGTGATCTGCGGCGAGAAGGCTTCGCGCGGCGCTTCGAGGCCCGCGCCACCGGCTCTCGCCTCGAGAATCGCGTCTTCCAGCATCGACTGGTAGAGTTCGAAGCCGACTTCCTTGATATGGCCGGATTGTTCGTCGCCGAGCAGATTGCCGGCGCCGCGTATGTCGAGGTCGTGGCTTGCCAGCTGGAAACCGGCACCCAGGCTGTCGAGGTCGGACAGCACTTTGAGGCGCTTCTCCGCGGTTTCGGTCATCAATCGTTCGGGCGCGGTGGTCAGATAGGCATAGGCCCGCGTTTTCGACCGGCCGACCCGCCCGCGCAGCTGATAGAGCTGGGCAAGCCCGAAGCGATCGCCGCGATTGACGATCAGCGTGTTGGCGCTGGGAATATCCAGCCCGCTCTCGATGATGGTGGTCGAGACCAGCACGTCATAGCGCCGGTCGTAGAAAGCGGACATGCGTTCCTCGACCATGCCCGGCGCCATCTGGCCATGCGCGACGACATAGCTGATCTCTGGCACCTCATCGCGGAGGAAGGTTTCGATATCGGGCAGGTCGGCAATGCGCGGCGTGACGAAGAAGCTCTGCCCGCCGCGATAATGTTCGCGCAGCAAGGCTTCGCGCAACACCACCGGATCCCAGGGCATGACATAGGTGCGCACGGCGAGACGGTCGACCGGCGGCGTCTGGATCACCGACAATTCGCGCAGGCCCGACATCGCCATCTGCAAGGTCCGCGGGATCGGCGTCGCGGTCAACGTCAGCACATGGACGTCGCTCTTCAGCGCTTTCAGCCGCTCCTTATGGGTGACGCCGAAGCGCTGTTCCTCGTCGACGATCACCAGGCCGAGCCGCTTGAAATCGATGCCCTTGGCCAGCAGTGCATGGGTGCCGACGACGACGTCGATGGTGCCGTCGGCCAGCCCTTCCTTCACCGCCTTCGCCTCCGCCGCGGGAACGAGACGTGACAGGCGGCCGACCTTGAGCGGGAAACCCTGGAAACGCTCGGCGAAGTTCATCGCATGCTGGCGGGCGAGCAGCGTGGTCGGGCAGACGACCGCGACCTGCTGCCCGGCCATCGCCGCGACGAAAGCGGCGCGCAGGGCGACTTCGGTCTTGCCGAAGCCGACATCGCCGACCACCAGCCGATCCATCGGCGTGCCCGCGCTCAAATCTCCGAGCACATCGCCGATCGCGCGATCCTGATCGTCGGTCTCCTGATAGGGGAAACGATCGACAAAGGCGGCATAGCTGCTCGCATCCGCCTCGAACACCGGCGCCGGCCGCAAGGCGCGCAGCGCCGCTGTCGCGAGCAGTTCGCCCGCAATCTCACGGATGCGCTCCTTCATCCGCGCCTTGCGGCGTTGCCATGCCTCGCCGCCAAGCTTGTCGAGCGACGCATTCTCGCTGTCGGCGCCATAGCGCGACAGCACGTCGATATTCTCGACCGGCACGTAGAGCTTGTCGCCGCCGGCATATTCGAGCGCGACGCAGTCATGCGGGCTCTGGCCGACCGGGATCTGGGTCAGCCCCTCATAACGACCGATGCCATGATCGACATGGACGACGAGATCGCCGGGGGTGAGTGTGGCCAGCTCGTTGAGGAACGCATCCGCACTTTTGCGGCGCTTCTGCCGGCGCACGAGCCGGTCGCCGAGCATGTCCTGCTCGGTCAGGACGGCGACGTCGGGCGCAGTGAAGCCGTGATCGAGCGGCAGCACGACCAGCGCCACGCCCGATACCGCCACGCCCAGCGCTTCCTGCCAGCCATCGGCCGGGATCGCGCCTTTCAGCCCGTGATCGCCGAGCAACCCGCCCAGCCGTTCGCGCGCGCCTTCGGAATAGCTGGCGAGCACCAGTTTCCGGCCGGCCTTGCGCAGCGCGGTGGCGTGAGCGGCAACGGCTTCGTAGACATTGGCGCTTTGCGCGCGCTCGGGCGCGAAATCGCGGGGACCGTCGACGCCGAAATCGATGACCGCGGCGCTTTCGGGTTCGTGGAAGGCCGTGGCAAGATGGATCGGCGCACGTTCGATCCGCTCCGACCATTCGGCGGCGTCGAGATAGAGCGCGGTGGGTGCGATCGGGCGATAGCTGCCCGGGTCGTTGGACTGGGCGCGTTCGCGATTGGCGTGATAGTCGGCGATGGCCTCGAAACGCTGTTCGGCGGCGGCGACCGTGCCTGCATCGCGCAGGATCAGGGCGTCCTTGCCGATATGGTCGAACAGGGTGGCGAGCTTGTCCTCGAGCAGCGGCAGCCAATGCTCCATGCCCGCGAGGCGGCGTCCGTCCGAGACCGCCTGATAAAGCGGATCGCCCGTCGCGGTCGCGCCGAAGATCTCGCGATAGCGGCTACGGAACCGCTTGACGCTGTCGCCGTCGAGCAGCGCTTCGGATGCCGGCAACAGCGTGAAGCCGTCGACACGGCCGGTAGTGCGCTGGTCGGCCGGATCGAAGCGGCGGACGCTTTCGATCTCGTCGCCGAAAAAGTCGAGGCGCAGCGCCTGTTCCTCGCCCGAGGGAAACAGGTCGACCAGGCCGCCGCGCACCGCATATTCGCCGGCATCGGCGACGGTGTCGGTGCGGACATAACCATTGGCCTGCAGCAAGGTCGCGAGATCGTCGCGATCGATGCGTTCGCCCGGCGCAAGTGTGGCGACGAGCTGGCGGATGCGGAACGGAGTCAGCGTGCGCTGGGTGATCGCATTGACGGTCGTGACCAGGATCTGCGGTCGCGACGGCTGGCGCTGCAGCGCATGGAGCGTGGCCAGCCGTTCCGATGTCGCGCGCAGCGACGGCGAGGCACGGTCATAGGGCAGGCAATCCCAGGCCGGAAAACCGAGTATCTCGAGCTCGGGCGCGAAATAGCCCGCGGCATCGACGATCGCGCGCATCGCGATATCGTCCGAAGCGACGAACACCAGGCGGCGGGCGCCCTGGGCCTGCGCGGCGCGCGCGAGATCGGCGGCCAGCCAGGGCAGGAAACCGGTGGGCGCGCCTGCCAGGGTCAGCGGGGTACGGGCCGAGAGGATGCGGTTGAAATCGGTCACGCCGCGTCGCTCGGTCCCTCGAAAAGAGCAAATGTCATTGTGCCACCGGGATATAGCTGAGCGTCTTCATCTCGGTCATCATCGGCCCCTGATAGCGTTCGGGCACCGGCATCGTTCCGATCGCCCAGGCCATGATCTCGACATCCTCTTCGTCGATCAGGCGCTCGAACCAGTCGAGCTGTTCGGTGGTCCAACCGGCCGAATAGGTATCGAAATAACCGCCGATCAGCAGGTCGGCCTCTTTCGTGCCGCGATGCCAGGCACGGAAGAAGAGGCGCTTCAGGCGGGTTTCGCGATCCATGAGACGTCCCAACAGGAATAGGCAGACAGGAAATGGCCGGCGGGCGACTGGATACGCCTGCCGGCTTGGTTATAAGCGGCTCAGTAACGATGCGACCCGATATTCTCAATCCGCTGTTCGCCGAAATCACGGCGTTGAAGGGCGTCGGGCCACAGCTTGCCCGCCCGCTGGAGCGACTCGGCCTGGCGCGCGCCATCGACGTCGCCTTCCATCTGCCGACGGGCTGGGTCGATCGCCGGCCGATCGAAGCGCTGGAAGAGGGGATTCCAGGACAGATCGTCACCATCGCGCTGACCCCGACCGACTATCGTCAGGGCGGGCCGCGCGGGCCGTTCCGCGTCCATGCGACCGACCGGCATGGCGATGTCGTCAGCCTGGTCTATTTCGGTGGCAATCCGGGCTGGGCGAAGAAGCTGTTGCCGCTGGGCGAGCCGCGGATCGTATCGGGCAAGCTGGAAAGCTATGGCCAGGAACTCCAGATCGTCCATCCCGATCATGTCCTGCCGCTCACCGAGGCCGGCGCGCTCCCGGAACGTGAGCCGGTCTATCCGCTATCGGAAGGATTGACGGGCAAACGTGTCGCCCAGCTTGCCGAACAGGCGCTGGCCCGTGCGCCCGATCTGCCCGAATGGATCGAACCCAGCGTGCTCGAAAAACATGGCTGGCCGCGCTGGCGCGAAGCATTGGTGGGGCTTCATGTCGATCCGGCCGACGCCAAGGCGCGCGAGCGGCTGGCCTATGACGAGATCTTCGCCAATCAGCTTGCGCTGATGCTGGTGCGCGCCTCGGCGCGGCGACGGCGGGGCAGGGCGTTGCAGGGCGATGGCAGGCTCCGTGCCATGCTCAACCTGCCCTATACACCGACCGGCGCGCAGCAGCGGACCGTCGGCGAGATCGAGGGCGATCTGGCGCAGGAACGGCCGATGTTGCGGCTGCTGCAGGGCGATGTCGGATCGGGCAAGACATTGGTCGCGTTGATGTCGTTGCTGACCGCCGTCGAGGCGGGGGCGCAGGGGGCATTGCTGGCGCCGACCGAAATCCTGGCGCGCCAGCATTATGAGACCATGTCGAAACAGCTTGCCGGCCTGCCGGTGACGGTGGCGGTGCTGACCGGGCGCGACAAGGGACGCGCGCGCGAATCGACATTGATGGGGCTGGCCGACGGATCGATCGACATATTGATCGGCACCCATGCGATCTTCCAGGAAGCGGTGACCTACAAGGCGCTCGGCCTGGCGGTCGTCGACGAGCAGCATCGCTTCGGCGTGGCCCAGCGGCTGCTGCTCGCGCAAAAGGCGGAGCGTCCGCCGCATCTGCTGGTGATGACTGCAACGCCGATCCCGCGCACGCTGACGCTGACCCAATATGGCGAGATGGACGTCAGCCGGCTCGACGAGATGCCGCCCGGCCGGCAGCCGATCGATACGCGTGTCATGTCCGATCAGCGCTTGCCCGAGATCGTCGAAGGACTGACGCGCCATCTCGCGAACCAGGGCCAGGCCTATTGGGTGTGCCCGCTGGTCGAGGAAAGCGAGAATAGCGATCTCGCGGCGGCGGAAGCGCGCGCCGCGGAACTTCAGCTGCGCTTCGGCGATCGTGTGGGGGTGGTCCATGGCCGGATGAAAGGGCCCGAAAAGGACGCCGTCATGGAGCGATTCCAGCGCGGCGAAGTGCTGTTGCTGGTGGCGACGACGGTGATCGAGGTGGGGGTGGACGTGCCCAACGCCACGCTGATGATCGTCGAGGGCGCCGACCGGTTTGGCCTGGCGCAGCTCCATCAGCTTCGCGGCCGGGTGGGGCGGGGCACTGGGCATTCGGTCTGCCTGTTGCTGCGTGGCAATGGATTGAGCGAGACCGCGCGGGCGCGGCTGGCCTTGATGCGCGAAACCAATGACGGCTTCCGCATCGCCGAAGAGGATTTGCGGCTGCGCGGCGCCGGCGAGATATTGGGAACCCGGCAGTCGGGCGAAGCGCGTTTCCGCCTCGCCAGCCCGGAGCATCTCCAGTCGTTCCTGCCGATGGCGACCGACGACGCCCGGTTGCTGGTCGACCGTGACGGCGGGCTGGAAGGCGCGCGCGGTCAGGCGGCGCGGACCGCACTCTATCTGTTCGATCGCGATGCGGGCGTGGGTCTGCTGCGGTCGGGCTGATGGTTTGGAAGTTTAAACCGCCTCGGCCAGACGTTGCTCCGCCGCAATCGCGGCCAGCAGGTTGAAATAAACGGTCGGATCGAGCGCTTCGAGGAATTCGGCGCCGATATTCTGGTCCATCGACCAGGTCGCGCGGCCGACGAGTTGCCCCAGTTCGGGAAGTTCGATCGAGATCAGGCTGCCGTCGATCACCGAAAGCGACGTGCGCGCCATGAAGCCGAAGCGCGACACATTGAGCAGATAGGCGGTGGCGGGATCGCCAAAGGGGGGCGAGCAGGGGCGGATGCGGGTCGCGATGAAGATTTCGTCGCGCTGGGCGCGACGTTGATCCACCTGAAAAATATGCTGGGCCAGCGGTGCGCCCACGATTCTGTCTCCCCCCGGATTACACTGCAACGCTGTACTGTCCGGGCTGAGGAGTGGTGAAATTATCGGGTTAACGCCGCGATCACCGTGATCATGACTGGCGCTCAGGCGACGCGCGTCAGCACGCCATGCGCCTTCTTGCCCGCCGAGATCTTGACCGGAGCCTCCCCGACCGGGACGATCAGCGCCTCGTCGACCACTTTCTCGCCATCGACACGCGCGCCGCCGCCCTTGATCAGTCGCCGGGCTTCGCCCTTGGACGCGGCCAGCCCCAGCCCGACCAGCGCATCGACGATGGCTATGCTGTCCTCCAGCACCGAGAGTGTCGGCAGGTCGGCGCCGGCTGAACCCTCGACAAAGGTGCGATAGGCGGTCTCTGCGGCGGCTTCGGCGGCCTCGCGGCCATGAAGCATCGTGGTCGCCTCGTCCGCCAGGCGCTTCTTGGCTTCGTTGATCGCGGCGCCCTCCGCATTTTCCAGCGTGGCGATCTCGTCGAGCGGCAGGTCGGTGAACAGGCGCAGGAAGCGGCCGACATCGCCGTCATGCGTGTTCCGCCAGAATTGCCAGTAATCATAGGGCGAGAGCTGTTCGGCATTGAGCCAGATCGCGCCCGAGACGGTCTTGCCCATCTTGCCGCCATCGGCCGTCGTGATCAGCGGGGTGGTCATGCCGAACACCTCGACACCGTCCATCCGGCGCGTCAGTTCGATGCCGTTGACGATATTGCCCCACTGATCCGATCCGCCCATTTGCAGGCGGCAATCGATCCGGCGCGAAAGTTCACGGAAATCATAGCCCTGCAGGATCATATAGTTGAATTCGAGGAAGCTCAGCGACTGCTCGCGATCGAGCCGCAGCTTGACGCTGTCGAAGCTCAGCATGCGGTTGACCGAGAAATGCTGGCCCACCTCGCGCAGGAAGGGGATATATTCCAGCTTGTCCAGCCAGTCGGCATTGTCGACCATGATCGCGTCGGTCGGGCCGTCGCCGAAGCGCAGGAAGCGTCCGAAGACACGCTTGATGCCCGCGATATTCTGCGCGATCACGTCGTCGGTCAGCAGCCGGCGGGCTTCGTCCTTGAAGCTCGGATCACCGATCTTGCTGGTACCGCCGCCCATCAGGACGATCGGCTTGTGTCCGGCCTGCTGGAGACGGCGGAGCATCATGATCTGCACCAGGCTGCCGACATGGAGCGACGGCGCGGTGGCGTCGAAGCCAATATAGCCGGGGACGACCTGCTTGACGGCAAGCGCGTCGAGCGCCGCGGCGTCGGTGATCTGGTGGATATAGCCGCGCTCGGCGAGCAGGCGGAGGAGATCGGAGTTGTATTGGGTCATGGCGCCGTGCGCCTAGCATGTGTGCATGCATGTCATCTACTGTCATGTGGCCTCACATGATCACGTCATTCCAGCGAAAGTTGGAATCTCGCTTCTGGACACCGCGGCAAGAAGAAGTGAGATTCCAGCTTTCGCTGGAATGACGGAGTTGGCGGCGGTGCAGCATTTTCTGATACCTCATCACGATATGCCTTGCAGTACGGAAATCACGCTTTCCGTTGCAGTGTCGCGTGATGGAGACCGGCTTTCGCTCCATTATCTCGTCACCGGCGAGGTCGAGCGGTTGCGATATCCGGAAATCGTCTCCGGCGGTCGCGCCGACGGGCTCTGGCAGGAAACCTGTTTCGAAGCCTTTGTCCGTTCGGGCGATGATACCGGCTATCACGAGTTCAATTTTTCGCCGTCACGGCAATGGGCATCCTATCGTTTCGACGATTATCGCAGCGGGATGCGCGAAGCGCCGATCGAACCGGCCATCCTGATCGAAAAAGGGGAAGGGCAATATCGCTTGGGCGCAACGGTCGAACTGCCTGGCCGCAATCCCTGGACGCTCGGCATAAGCGCCGTCATCGAGGAAATCGACGGCCGCAAATCCTATTGGGCGCTGGCGCATCCGCCTGGAAAGCCCGATTTCCATCATTCCGATTGCTTTGTCCTCGAACTCCCGGCAGCAGGCTGAACCCATGAAATTCGGTATCGATCGTCTCCTCGCCGACCCTGCCTTGCGCAAGCCGCTGGAGGGCAGGCGCGTGGCGCTGCTCGCCCATCCGGCCTCCGTGACCGCGGATCTGACCCATTCGCTCGACGCGCTGGTTGCCGCAGGGCTCAACGTCACCGCGGCGTTCGGGCCGCAGCACGGGCTGCGCGGCGACAAGCAGGACAATATGATGGAGTCGCCCGACTTCACCGATCCTGTTCATGGCGTGCCCGTGTTCAGCCTTTATGGCGAGGTTCGTCGTCCGACGGGACAGGCGATGGGCACGTTCGACGTGCTGCTGGTCGACCTTCAGGACGTCGGCTGCCGCATCTACACCTTCATCACCACCTTGCTTTACGTGCTCGAAGCCGGCGCCGCGCATGGCAAGGAGATCTGGGTGCTCGATCGCCCCAATCCCGCCGGCCGGCCGGTCGAAGGCCTCACCCTCCGTCCGGGTTGGGAAAGTTTCGTCGGCGCGGGGCCGATGCCGATGCGCCACGGCCTGACATTGGGCGAACTCGGCCTCTGGTTCATCGACCGGTTCAAGCTCGACGTCGACTATCGCCTGATCGAGATGGAGGGATATGAGCCCGAAGCCGGCCCCGGATTTGGCTGGCCATTGGGCGAACGCATCTGGATCAATCCCAGCCCCAACGCGCCCAATCTCTGGATGGCGCGCGCTTATGCCGGCACGGTGATGCTCGAAGGTACGACCTTGTCCGAAGGGCGGGGGACCACGCGGCCGCTCGAGATCTTCGGCGCACCCGATATCGATGCGCGCGCGGTGATCGCGACGATGCGCCGGCTTGCGCCCGAATGGCTGACGGGATGCCTGTTGCGCGACTGCACCTTCGAGCCGACATTCCACAAATATGCGCAGCTTATGTGCAGCGGCGTCCATATCCATGCCGAAGGGCCGGCCTATGATCATCAGGCGTTCCGGCCGTGGCGGGTGCAGGCACTGGCGTTCAAGGCGATCCGGGAATTGCAGCCCGACTATGATCTGTGGCGCGATTTTCCGTACGAATATGAATTCGGCAAGCTCGCCATCGACGTGATCAACGGTGGCCCGGCGCTGCGCGAGTGGGTGGACGATGCAGACGCGGTGCCGGCGGATCTCGATGCGCTGACCATCCCCGACGAACAGGCCTGGATCGAGGAACGGCGCGCTTTCCTGCGTTACTGACGCGCCAACCCCGGCGCCTTTGCAGACGCCGGGGCCGGGAGAGAGCGATTTGATGCTTTGTGGTCGCGCGGCTGTTTGCGAATAACCGGTTCCAACTTATTCGCGCCGCGCTTTTCAACGCCGATGCTGGCGGTCGTGCTTCTGGATCTTGATCCGCGCGCTCAGTGCGTCGAAGCGGCGGTCGAGATCGGCACGCTCGCGGGCGGTGAACACGCCGCCCGAACGGCGATACTGCTGCTCCAGGCGATTGAGCGAACGAAATTCGGTGCGCAGCCGCGTCGCCTCGTTCCGGTTCAGCGCGCCGCTGCGCACGCCCTGGTCGATGCGCCGGTCGAGCTGCTGCTGGCGCTGATTGATATTCTGCCACGGCGCCGCATTGGCGGCCATCGGCGTGGTGAAGGCGATCGCGGCGGCGAGGGTCGCGAGGATGATGTTCTTACGCTGCATGTTACAAACTCCCGTCCCTTGATTGGAACGAGACCTGTCTAGGGTCGCCTTGTCGCGAGACTGTGCCGGAGGCGCGCTTTTGTGTCGCAATATGTCGCAGCACTGTGTCGCAATGTGCCGCAGCCCTGCCGATCAGTGCTTGCGCGTCAGTTCCCGCATCGCGTCGTCCAGGCCGTTCAGCGTCAGCGGATACATGCGGTCGTTCATCAGTTCCCGGATCATCTTCACCGATTGCGAATAGCCCCAATGCGCCTCGGGCACCGGGTTGAGCCAGACGGCGGCGGGATAGACATGCGCCATGCGGCTGAGCCACACCGCGCCCGATTCCTCGTTGAAATGCTCGACCGAGCCGCCGGGGTGGCTGATCTCATAGGGGCTCATCGAGGCATCGCCGACAAAGACCAGCTTATAGTCGTGGCCATATTTGTGGAGCACGTCCCAGGTCGGCGTCCGCTCGGTGAAGCGGCGGCGATTGTCCTTCCACACGCCTTCATAGGGGCAGTTGTGGAAATAGAAGAATTCGAGATTCTTGAATTCGCTCGTCGCCGCCGAGAAGAGTTCCTCGCACAGCTTGATATGCGGATCCATCGAGCCGCCGACGTCGAGGAACAGCAGCAGCTTGACCGCATTGTGCCGCTCGGGGCGCATATGGATGTCCAGCCAGCCCTGGCGCGCGGTGCCGTCGATTGTCGCGTCGATATCGAGCTCGTCGGCCGCACCTTCGCGTGCGAAGCGGCGCAGACGACGCAGCGCCACCTTGATGTTGCGCGTGCCCAGTTCTTTGGTCGCATCGAGATTCTTGAATTCGCGCTTGTCCCAGACCTTGACCGCGCGGCCATGCTTGCTTTCGCCGCCGATGCGGACGCCTTCGGGATTATAGCCCGAATTGCCGTACGGACTGGTCCCGCCGGTGCCGATCCATTTGCTGCCGCCCTGATGGCGGCCCTGCTGCTCTTCCAGACGCTTCTTCAGCGTCTCCATGATCTCGTCCCAGGAACCGAGCGCCTTGATCTGCTCCATTTCCTCAGGGGTCAGGAATTTCTCGGCAACCGCCTTCAGCCAGTCCTCGGGAATCTCGGCCGCGCCGGTGCCGAAGCTGGTCTCGATGCCCTTGAAGACCTTGGCGAAGACCTGGTCGAAGCGGTCGAGCAGGCCCTCGTCCTTCACGAAGGTCGCGCGCGAGAGCCAGTAGAATTCCTCTGGCGTCTGCTCGATCACGTCGCGGTCGAGCGCTTCGAGCAGAACGAGATGCTCCTTCATCGAGGCAGGAATGCCCGCGGCGCGAAGCTCGTCGAGAAAGTTGAAGAACATGGCTTTCCTTACCGTTCGCGCGGCGGCTGTCCAAGCGTGAAAGACGGGTGGTTAAGGGGCCTTCAACCAATGGCGCCTAGGATCCGATGGAGCAATTCCAAGGGGGAAGCATGGCGAGCAATCTCGCAGTCGCGGAAGAAGGCGGGATGGATAGCGGCGCACTCGACGCGGTCGCGCGCAATTGCGGTCGTGTCGCGGTCGGCTGCAGCGATGCGGCCGGCTATGTCGCCGGCGTTTCCGAACGCATCGCACGCCAGCTCGACATGCTCTCGGCGCTGGAGGAAGTGACCGCCGCGCTCGAGGCGGATCAGCGCCGCGTCGCCGATTCGACCGATGAAGCGCGGCTGCTGTCCGAACAGGCGCGCGAGAAATTGGGCAAGGGCGCCGCGATGATCAGCGGATCGCGCGGCCAGTTCAACGAACTGACCGACCTCGTTTCGCAGCTCGGCGCGCGGATGACGAGTTTCGCGGCGGCGATGGAGCAGGTGCGGCGCGTCAGCACGGTGATCGACACGATCGCGCGCAAGACCAACATGCTTGCCCTCAACGCCACGATCGAGGCGGAGCGCGCCGGCGATGCCGGGCGGACCTTCGCGGTGGTCGCGAGCGAAGTGAAGAAGCTTGCGCAGGAGACGCGCGGCGCGACCGAACAGATCTCGCGTACGCTGGCATCGCTCACCAACGAGGCCGGTACCGTGATCTCCGAGATCAACGACGGCGTGATGAAGAGCGTCATCGCGCAGCGCGGGTTCGCGACGATCGACGAGACCGTCCGCGACGTCGCGGAGATCGTCGGCCAGGTCGACAACCAGACCGACGGGATCGCGCGATCGACGGGCATGATCCACGACAGCGTCGCGCGGGTGCGCGACGGTCTGTCGCTGTTCGCGAGCGATGCGCGCGCAAGTGCCGCGGCGCTCGGCAATACCAGCGTCAGGATGGACTCGATGGAGCAGCTGTCCAACGCGATGTTCAACGATCTGATCCAGGGCGGGTTCGCGAGCGAGGATCGCTATTTCGTCGATCTGGCGATCACCGAGCGCGACCGGATCGCGGCGATCACGCGCGCCGCGATCGATGCCGGGCGGCTCGACCCCGATATATTGTTCGATCGCGCCTATGTGCCCGTCGCGGGCACCGATCCGCAACAATTCACGACGCGGCTCAACGGTTTCGCCGATCTGGTGTGGCGGCCCGAACTTGACCGGATCGGCGGCATCGACGCGCGGATCGTCGCGGCGGCCTGTACCGACATCAACGGCTATCTGCCGACGCACGTCACCGCGTTCAGCCGCGCACCGACGGGCGACCCCGAACATGACCTGGCCTATTGCCGCAACCGGCTCATCCTGCTCGACGAGACCGATCGCAAGGCGAAAGCGAGCGAGAAGCCGTTCCACATGGCGGTCTATCGCCGCGAGGCGGAAGGCCAGGAATTCTACGTCGTCCGCAACGTCTATGTGCCGCTGATCTTCGACGGCCGGCGCTGGGGCGATTTCGAGCTGGCCTATATCGTCGATTGACGAGCGGGTGAGCTAGCGCTGTTGGCGCTTCGCCATGAATGCCAGCCGCTCGAACAGCATCACATCCTGTTCGTTCTTGAGCAGCGCACCGTGGAGCGGCGGGATCGCCTTGGTCGGATCGCGCGACTGGAGGACGTCGAGCGGCATGTCCTCGGCCAGCAGCAGCTTGAGCCAGTCGAGCAGTTCCGAGGTGGAGGGCTTCTTCTTGAGGCCGGGGACCTCGCGGACGTCGTAGAAAATGTCCATCGCCTTGCTGACCAGCAGTTTCTGGATGCCCGGAAAATGGACGTCGATGATCGCCTGCATCGTCTCGCGGTCGGGGAATTTGATATAGTGGAAGAAGCAGCGGCGCAGGAATGCGTCGGGCAGTTCCTTTTCATTGTTCGACGTGATGACGACGATCGGCCGCTCGACCGCCTTCACTGTCTCGCGGGTCTCGTAGACATGGAATTCCATGCGATCGAGTTCCTGGAGCAGGTCGTTCGGGAATTCGATGTCCGCCTTGTCGATCTCGTCGATCAGCAGGACGGGCAAGGTGGGGGAGGTGAAGGCTTCCCACAATTTGCCGCGGCGGATGTAATTGCCGATCTCGTGGACGCGCGGATCGCCGAGCTGGCCGTCGCGCAGCCGCGCCACGGCGTCATATTCGTACAGGCCCTGCTGCGCCTTGGTCGTCGACTTGATGTTCCATTCGATCAGCGGCGCATTGGCGGCCTTGGCGATCTCCTGCGCGAGCACGGTCTTGCCGGTGCCCGGTTCGCCCTTCACCAGCAGCGGGCGGCGCAGCGTCACCGCCGCGTTCACCGCGACCTTCAGATCGTCGGTCGCGACATAATTCTCGGTTCCGCTGAATCGCATGCTCGCCCTCGCCACTTCACGTTTACGTCAATGGCGTTAGGGCGCGATTCCCGGCGGCGCAAGGGTTGCCGGATGCCGAATCAATGATGGGGATCAGGCGTGATGGCGCGCGCGCTGCCGCGAATCGAGTACGGTCCACAGGCCGCGATGCTGGGCCAGGATCTGCTGCGCGCCAAAGCCGAGCGCGCGCGCGGCGCTGGCATTCTCCGATGCCGTAACGGCAACCGAGCGCGTTTCACGCTCGTCGGGCAGCCGGGCGGGCTGCGGCTGGACGCCGAGTCGCTGCGCGGCGACATCGAGTATGTGACGGATCGCTTTCCAGTCCATCACCAGCGCGATCGCGGCGCCCAGCGCGCAGCCCGAGCGTTCGGACTGGGCGAGCGTCTCCAGCGCGTGGCGCTGGCCGATCACGGCCGCCTCGCATTCGGCATGGCCAGGCGTGCTCGGCAGCGGGCCGGCGGCGACGCTGATCCGGGTCAGAAAGGCACGCTCGAGCGCGAAACCTTCGGCTGCGGTGGCGAGCCAGCTCCGCGCACCGGGTTCGACCTCGCGCATCGCGGCGAATTCGATCACGCCGGGGTGACGGCCGTGGAGCATGCAGAGATAATGTGCCGCGTCCGCCAGGTTGCGCGTCGCATGGCGCCCGAACAGCAGGTCCGCGGAGGCGGGGTAGGGATGGCTTGCGGTTCCGTCGGTCGTCAACAGCGTGGCGAGCGTTTCCGCTACGCCGGCGCCGCGGAACTTCAGAACTGCTTGAGTCGCCATGATGTCTTCCCGCCCTTTTCGCCATCGTCGTTCCGAGGGCTTTTCCGAACCTGAACCGGTTCTAGGGGGTTCTCGTAAATAGGGTGTTTATCGCGCGTTAGAATTGTGTTCGGATTTGACGATATCGGCATCGTCGAAACGCGACGGGCCCGCATGCCCCCTGAAAAGGCATGCGGGCCCGAAACCATTCGTCGGCAGGCGATTTATTGGTCGAGGAAGCTCCGCATCTTGCGCGAACGCGACGGATGCTTGAGCTTGCGCAGCGCCTTCGCCTCGATCTGGCGGATACGCTCGCGCGTCACGCTGAACTGCTGGCCGACCTCTTCCAGCGTATGATCGGTGTTCATGCCGATGCCGAAGCGCATGCGCAGCACGCGTTCCTCGCGGGGGGTAAGGCTGGCGAGGACGCGGGTGACCGTTTCCTTCAGGTTCGCCTGGATCGCGGCATCCACGGGGATGACGGCGTTCTTGTCCTCGATGAAGTCGCCCAGGTGCGAATCCTCCTCGTCGCCGATCGGCGTTTCGAGGCTGATCGGTTCCTTGGCGATCTTCATCACCTTGCGGACCTTTTCGAGCGGCATCGACAGCCGTTCCGCCATTTCCTCGGGCGTCGGCTCGCGGCCCTGTTCGTGCAGGAACTGGCGGCTGGTGCGGACCAGCTTGTTGATCGTCTCGATCATATGGACCGGGATACGGATCGTCCGCGCCTGGTCTGCGATCGAGCGGGTGATCGCCTGACGGATCCACCAGGTCGCGTAGGTCGAGAATTTATAGCCGCGGCGATACTCGAATTTATCGACGGCCTTCATCAGGCCGATATTGCCCTCCTGGATGAGATCCAGGAATTGCAGGCCGCGATTGGTGTATTTCTTGGCGATCGAGATGACGAGGCGGAGATTGGCCTCGACCATCTCCTTCTTCGCGATCCGCGCTTCGCGCTCGCCCTTCTGCACCATGTTGACGATGCGGCGGAATTCGGAAAGCGACATGCCCGTCGCCTGCGCGATTTCCGAGATCTCGGTGCGGATGCGATCGACGGCGGCGGCTTCGTTCTCGACGAACGCGGCCCATTTTTTGTCGATCTTCGCGACGCGCTCGAGCAGCCCCTCGTCGAGTTCGTTATCGACATATTCGTCGAGGAACGACTTGCGCGGCACCTTGTGGCGTTCGGCCAGGCGCAGCATCTGGCCGCCCAGCGCGGTCAGGCGCCGGTTGTAGCTGTAGAGCTGATCGACGAGATATTCGATCTTCGCGCCATGGAACTGGACGCTCTCGACCTCGGCGGTGAGGTCCTCGCGCAGCTTCTGGTACTTCTTTTCCTCGGCGGCTGGGAAATCATTGCCGACGCTCAGGGATTCGATGCGCACCGCCTGGAGCTTCGAGAATTTCTTGTAGAGCGACGTGATCGTCGCGAATTTCTCGAGCGCCGCAGGCTTCAGCGTCTCTTCCATCTGCGCGAGGCTGAGGGTGTTGTCCTCTTCCTCGTCGTCCGAAGGCCGCTTGGCGCGGCGCTCGGTCATCGAATCCTCGTCGTCGTCGTTCGAGGTTTCTTCCTCGACCTCTTCCTCCTCCTTGTAGGAGGGGCCGGCGGTCTTCTCGGAAATCTCGCCATCGCCTTCGGCGTCTTCGTCGGTCAGGCTTTCCGGCGCGGGATCCTTGGAGAGCATCGCGTCGAGATCGAGGATCTCGCGCAGCTGCATCGTGCCTTCGTTGAGCGCGTTCGACCAGTCGATGATCGCGTTGAAGGTGATCGGGCTTTCGCACAATCCCAGGATCATCGTGTCTCGGCCGGCCTCGATGCGCTTGGCGATGGCGATTTCGCCCTCGCGGCTGAGCAATTCGACGGCGCCCATCTCGCGCAGATACATGCGCACCGGATCGTCGGTGCGGTCGATCGTTTCCTTGCGCTTCTCGGCGACATTGCCCGAGGAGCCGTCGGCCGGATCGGCGGCGTCGTCAGCATCGTCCTGATCGGCCTGCTCGTCGGCATCCTCGCCGGCGTCCTCGTTCTCGACGATATTGACGCCCATCTCGTTCAGCGCGGACATCACGTCCTCGAGCTGATCCGAGGACATCTGGTCCTGCGGCAGCGCTTCGTTGAGCTGGTCATAGGTGATGTAGCCGCGCTTCTTTGCGCGGGCGATCAGCTTCTTGAGCGACGCCTCGTTGAGATCGATCAGCGGCGCATCGCCGCTTTCCGGCGTCTCTCCCGAATCCGTCCCGTTCGTCTTTGCCATGTAACCGCCTAGTCCCGTCTAAATGTCCGCACTCTCGTCGCCGCTCGCGAAACTGGCGATCCGTTCGTCCGCTTCGCGCCGAGCGGTCCGCAGACGTGCCTGTTCCTCCACGAGCGCTCCATCCCATTCCAACTCCAGCCGCAACGTGACCGCGGCAAGTGCCGCGTCGAGCTCTGGAACGGCAGCGAGTGCTTCAATCGCCATAATTATACTGCGGTGTGCTGACTCAGGTACCGCATTGCTGCGCATCGACGAAAAGGCAAGCCTCTTTGTCGAGACGAGGTGTTTTGAAAGTGTGTCGAGCCCAGCATCGGCCAATATGGGGGCGAGGCTGGCCGGATCAAGCGCCTGCCGAGAAAAGGCCGCATCGATCAGCGCGGCGCGCAGTCGTTCGAGATTCGGATCGGTGAGGGGAATCGCCGAAAGCGAATCGGCGCAATGTTCGATGGCAGCCGGATGGGCGAGCAATCCGCCGAAGATCGCGCGCGCCAGATGGATGTTGATGCCTTCGCCGTTGATCCGCTTCGTCGCTTCGGACAGCGGGCGCGGGGGCGGCATCCACTTGCCGCCGCCGCTGTTGCCGCGGCGCTGCTGCTGTTGCCGGGCGGGGCGGCTCTGTTCGTAGAGCGAATCGAAGCGCGCTCGGAATTCCTGGCGATATTGCTCGCGGACGTCGCCGTCCTTGATCGTCTGGGCCTGGTCGTTCAGCCGCTTCCTCAGCCCGGCGCGCGCTTCGGGGGTGTCGAGCGGGGCCGCGGCGAGTTCGTGGCGCCACAACCGGTCGACCAGCGACTCGGGTTTTTCGAGCAGCGCCTCGACCGCGGCGCGTCCGCCCGCACGGACGAGATCGTCGGGATCCTGGCCTTGCGGCAGCGTGAGGAAGCGCAGCGTGCGGCCGGGCTCGAGATGGGGCAGGGCGCGTTCCAGCGCGCGGATCGAGGCTTTCTGCCCGGCATTGTCGCCATCGAAGCAGAGGATCGGCGCATCGCTCATCCGCCACAGCCGCTCGATCTGCGCCTCGGTGAGGGCGGTGCCGAGCGGCGCCACCGCTTCCTCGATTCCCGCCTGTGCCAGCGCGATCACGTCCATATAGCCCTCGACGACGACGACCCGGTCGGATTTGCGGGCGGCCGGACTGGCGCGATCGAGATTGTAGAGCGTGCGCCCCTTGTCGAAGAGCGGCGTGTCGGGCGAGTTGAGATATTTGGGTTCGCCCGCACCCAATATGCGCCCGCCAAATGCGATGACGCGCCCGCGCTGGTCGCGGATCGGGATCATCAGCCGTCCGCGAAAGCGATCATAGGGCTCCTTGCCACCTTCGGGCTCGATCAGCAGCCCGGCTTCGACCAGCATCGCCACATCGATCTGCTTGAGCGCGGCTTTCAGCTTGGTGCGCGAATCGGGTGCGAAGCCGAAACCGAAGGCCTTGCGCGTCGCATCCGAAATGCCGCGCTTCTGCAGATAGGCGCGCGCCTCCGCGCCTTCGATCCCGTCCAGCTGCGCGACGAACCAGTCCTGCGCGGCCTGCATCACGTCGTGCAGCCCGGATGCGCGCTCGGCACGTTCCTGCGCCTTGGGATCGGGGGCAGGGACATCGAGTCCCGCGGCCTGTGCCAGTTCCTTCACCGCATCGATGAAGGGCAGGCCGCGCTGATCGGTCATCCATCGGATGGCATCGCCATGCGCTCCGCAGCCGAAGCAATGGTAGAAACCCTTCTCGTCGTTGATCGTGAAGCTGGGCGTCTTTTCCTGATGGAAGGGGCAGCACGCCTTCCACTCGCGGCCGGCGCGCTGGATCTTCACGGTCTTGCCGATCAGGCCGGACAGCAAAGTGCGCGCGCGGAGTTCGTCGAGGAATTGCGGGGAGAGAGTCATTTATTGCCCGTCCCGGACTGGGTAGGGAGTGGCGCCATAATCTCCGTTCGTCCCGAGCGAAGTCGAGGGACGCTCACGCGGAGGCTTGCTGAAATGGGACACCATTGGCCAATCACCCCTGATCAGGGCTTCCTTCTTGGCGCGTGACCAAGGCTTGATCCTCCGCTCCATCTCAAGTGCCTCAATCCGGGTCTGAAAATTCTCAGACCACATCAATGTGACGGGGCGTCGGCGCGATGTGAAATCACAGAAGCCTCCAGTCTGATGTTCCGCGATTCGACGTTCGAGGTCATCGGTATGACCGGTGTAACAACGGCCATCCGAGCATCGCAGAACATAGACCCAGAATGCCATGCCGAACCTTGCTACACGCATGCGCCGGTGTCGAGCAAAGCTGCCCGATCCGCACTGGTACGGACGCGTTGGCGCGGGGCCCTACGTCCCTCGACTTCGCTCGGGACGAACGGTGATTTCGGGGCTTGGGGCTAAACCAACGCCGCCTTCACCGCCGCACTCGCCTTGCTCATGTCGAGCTGGCTGCCGTGACGGTCCTTCAGCAGTGCCATCACCTTGCCCATGTCCTTGACCGACGAAGCGCCCGTCTCGGCCTTGATCGCCTCGATCGCCGCGGCGGTCTGGGCGTCGTCCATCTGGGTGGGCAGGAAGCGTTCGATCACGACCACTTCGGCCTGCTCGGCATCGGCGAGTTCCTGGCGGCCGCCCTTCACATACATCTCGATCGATTCGCGGCGCTGCTTGACCATTTTCTGCAGCACTTCGACGACCAGAGCATCGTCGTCGGCGGGCGCCTTGCCCGTGCGCGCCTCGATGTCGCGGTTCTTGATCGCGGCCTGGATCAGGCGCGTGGTGGCGGTGGTTTCCTTGTCGCCCGCTTTCATCGCGGTAATCTGGGCGGCCTTTATGTCGTCACGAATCATGGGTTTCTCGGCCTGTTTCGGGAAAGCGATCAGCATAGCCTTCGGCGTCTGATTTTAATAGATTGACCCCGCCCGGCTCGGATCCTAGTGACCCCGCCGTTTAACCTGTTCCCCGGGAGTAGCTGCACATGGCTGATGCCAAACCGACCACCGCGCCTGAAGGGGCGACGGGGGCATTGGTGCTGGCCGATGGTTCGGTGCTGTGGGGCCGCGGCTTCGGCGCCGAAGGCGCGGCGGTGGGCGAGGTGTGTTTCAACACCGCCATGACCGGCTATCAGGAGGTGATGACCGATCCCTCCTATGCCGGTCAGATCGTCGCCTTCACCTTTCCGCACATCGGCAATGTCGGTACCAATCACGACGATATCGAAGCGACCAATCCGCATGCGCTGGGCTGCGTCGTCCGCGAGGACGTCACCGCACCGAGCAATTTCCGCAACATCCAGCGTTTCGACGACTGGCTGAAGGGCAATGGCCGGATCGGGCTGGCCGGGATCGACACCCGTGCGCTGACGCGCAAGATTCGGGTCGAGGGCGCGCCCAACGCCGTGATCGCGCACAATGCCAAGGGGCGCTTCGACATCGACGCGCTGCTGGCGCAGGCGCGTGGCTGGCCGGGGCTGGAGGGCATGGACCTCGCCAAGGATGTCTCCACGCTCCAGAGCTATCAATGGCGCGACGGATTGTGGTCGCTGGGCAGCGGCTATGCCGTCGATGAAGCGACCGACGATCGTCCGCACGTCGTCGCGATCGATTACGGCCTCAAGCGCAACATCCTGCGCAATCTGGTGGCGGCGGGGGCCCGCGTCACCGTGGTGCCCGCCACCGCGACCGTGCTGGACGTGATGACGCATCGGCCCGACGGCGTGTTCCTGTCCAACGGCCCCGGCGATCCCGCCGCGACCGGCGCCTATGCCGTGCCGGTGATCAAGGATCTGCTCGATCGCGACATGCCGATCTTCGGCATCTGCCTGGGCCACCAGCTGCTCGGCCTCGCGGTCGGTGCCAAGACCAGCAAGATGCACCAGGGCCATCGCGGCGCGAATCATCCGGTCAAGCGCATCGCCGACGGGGCGGTCGAGATCACCAGCATGAATCACGGTTTCGCGGTCGAGACGAAGACGCTGCCGAAAAACGCCAAGGCGACGCATGTCAGCCTGTTCGACGGTTCGAACGCCGGCTTCGAACTGACGGACAAGAAAGCGTTTTCCGTGCAATATCACCCAGAGGCGAGCCCGGGTCCGCAGGACAGCCATTATCTGTTCGAGAAGTTCGTCGGGATGATCAAGTGACCGGTTCGCACAGCATGGCTGTCAAAATATTCGAGACGAAGGCGAACTAATGCCCAAACGCACCGACATCTCCTCCATCCTCGTCATCGGCGCCGGCCCCATCGTGATCGGCCAGGCGTGCGAGTTCGACTATTCCGGTACCCAGGCGATCAAGGCGCTGAAGGAAGAGGGGTACCGGATCGTCCTGGTCAATTCGAACCCGGCGACGATCATGACCGATCCCGAGCTGGCCGACGCGACCTATGTCGAGCCGATCACGCCCGAGATCGTCGCGAAGATCATCGAGAAGGAGCGTCCCGACGCGGTGCTGCCGACAATGGGCGGCCAGACCGCGCTGAACACCGCGCTCGCGCTGTTCAACGACGGGACGCTGGAGAAATACGGCTGCATCATGATCGGCGCCGACGCCGAGGCGATCGACAAGGCCGAGGACCGGCTGAAGTTCAAGGATGCGATGAGCAAGATCGGGCTCGAATCGGCGCGCTCGGCAATCGCGCATTCGCTCGATGAAGCCATGGCGGCATTGGAGAAGGTGGGGCTGCCCGCGATCATCCGGCCGAGCTTCACACTGGGCGGCACCGGTGGCGGCGTCGCCTACAACAAGGACGAGTTCCGCCGGATCGTCTCGGGCGGGCTCGAAGCCAGCCCGACCACCGAAGTGCTGATCGAGGAATCGCTGCTCGGCTGGAAGGAATATGAGATGGAAGTGGTCCGCGACCGCGCGGACAATTGCATCATCATCTGTTCGATCGAGAATGTCGATCCGATGGGCGTCCATACCGGCGATTCCATCACCGTCGCGCCGGCGCTGACGCTGACCGACAAGGAATATCAGATCATGCGCAACGCATCGATCGCCTGTCTTCGGGAAATTGGTGTTGAAACAGGCGGTTCGAACGTACAGTTCGCGGTAAATCCGAAGGATGGCCGACTGGTCGTCATCGAGATGAATCCGCGCGTCTCGCGGTCCTCGGCGCTCGCGTCCAAGGCCACTGGCTTCCCGATCGCCAAGGTCGCGGCGAAGCTGGCGGTGGGCTACACGCTCGACGAGATCATGAACGATATCACCGGCGCGACCCCGGCGTCGTTCGAACCGACGATCGATTACGTCGTCACCAAGATCCCGCGCTTCGCCTTCGAGAAATTCAAGGGCTCCGAACCGATTCTCTCCACCGCGATGAAATCGGTGGGCGAAGTGATGGCGATCGGCCGCAACATCCATGAAAGCATGCAGAAGGCGCTGCGCGGGCTTGAAACCGGGCTTTCGGGCTTTAATTTCGTCGACAATCTGGTCGGCGCGCCCAAAGACGACATCATTGCCGAACTGTCGCGCGCCACGCCCGACCGGCTGCTCGTGGCGGCGCAAGCGCTCCGCGAGGGGCTGAGCGTCGACGAGATCCACCAGGTCACGAAATACGATCCCTGGTTCCTCGAGCGGATCGCCGAAATCGTCGCCGCCGAGCGCGAAGTGCTCGACAATGGCCTGCCGCGCGATGCGCAGACCATGCGTCGCCTGAAAGCGATGGGCTTTTCCGACAAGAGGCTCGCCTATCTCGCGCTGCAATCCGCCAATCTTCGCGGTGGCGCGAGCATGGAGCGCGCGGTGGCGCGCGGTTCCGGCCTGATCCGCGAGGCGGTGGTCGCGATGACCGGCGGTGTGACCGAGCAGGAAGTGCGCGCCTTGCGTCACAGGCTTGGCGTGCGGCCCGTGTTCAAGCGGATCGACACCTGCGCGGCCGAATTCGAGGCCAAGACGCCCTATATGTACTCGACCTATGAAGCGCCCGCATTCGGCGAGCCCGAATGCGAGAGCCAGCCGACCGACCGGAAGAAAGTCGTCATCCTGGGTGGCGGTCCGAACCGGATCGGGCAGGGGATCGAATTCGACTATTGCTGCTGCCACGCCTGTTTCGCGCTGGAAGAGGCGGGTTATGAGACGATCATGATCAACTGCAATCCGGAGACGGTGAGCACCGATTACGACACGTCCGATCGCCTCTATTTCGAGCCGCTGACCGCCGAGGATGTGCTGGAGATCCTGCATGTCGAGCAGTCGAATGGCACGCTTGCGGGCGTGATCGTCCAGTTCGGCGGGCAGACGCCGCTCAAGCTTGCCCAGGCGCTCGAAGATGCCGGCATCCCGATCCTCGGCACGTCGCCCGATGCGATCGACCTGGCGGAGGATCGTGAGCGTTTCGCGGCGCTGGTGACCAAGCTCAAGCTGCTCCAGCCCGCCAACGGCATCGCGCGCAGCCGAGAAGAGGCGATCGCGGTCGCGGATCGGATCGGCTACCCCGTTCTGATGCGTCCCAGCTATGTGCTTGGCGGTCGCGCGATGGAGATCGTCGACGGTCCTGCGCAGCTCGACGCCTATATCCAGACCGCGGTGCAGGTTTCGGGCGATTCGCCGGTGCTGATCGACCAGTATCTGCGCGACGCGATCGAGGTGGACGTGGATGCGATCTGCGACGGCGACGACGTCGTCGTGGCGGGCGTGCTCCAGCATATCGAGGAAGCCGGCGTCCATTCGGGCGACAGCGCCTGCACCATTCCGCCCTACAGCCTGTCCGACGCGATCGTGGCGGAGATCGAGCGCCAGACCGACCTGCTCGCCCGCGCGCTCGAAGTCCGCGGGCTGATGAACATCCAGTTCGCGGTGAAAGACGGCAAGGTCTATCTGATCGAGGTCAATCCGCGCGCCAGCCGCACCGTGCCCTTCGTCGCCAAGGCGATCGGCCAGTCCATCGCCAAGATCGCATCGCGGGTGATGGCGGGGGAGAAGCTGGCGGCGCTGCCGCAGATCGACCGCCACATCAAGCATATCGCGGTCAAGGAAGCGGTCTTCCCGTTCGCGCGCTTCCCCGGCGTCGATCCCGTGCTCTCACCCGAGATGAAGTCGACGGGTGAAGTTATGGGAATCGATATGGATTTTGCGATTGCTTTCGCCAAGTCCCAGCTTGGGGCGGGTGACGAGCTTCCCCAATCGGGCACCGTGTTCGTCTCGGTCAAGGACAGTGACAAGCCGGTCATCCTGCCGGCGGTCAAGCTACTCGCCGGACTCGGCTTCAGCATGGTTGCGACCAGCGGCACCGCCGATTTTCTCGAGAAGGAGGGGATTGCGGTCGAGCGGGTCAACAAGGTGGCGCAGGGACGACCGCATATCGTCGACCGCATCATCGACGGCGGCGTCGACCTGATCTTCAACACCACAGAGGGTTGGCAGAGCCACAAGGACTCGGAATCGATCCGCGCTTCGGGGCTTTCGAAGAAGGTTCCCTACTACACGACGGCGTCCGCAAGCGTGGCCGCGGCAGAGGCAATTGCTGCAATGCGCAATCAAAAACTTGAAGTACGGTCGCTCCAGTCATATTATTCTAGTTCGCACGCCTGATCCCGACAATATGACGCGCGACAGGTGGCCCTGCTATGATGGGGCCGCTTGGGGGAGTTTTGACGAAGGACGAGAGTCATGGCGACGGTCGAGAAAATGCCCATGCTGCAGGAGGGCTTCGACAAGCTGACGGCCGATCTCCGCCGCTTGAAAGCCGAGCGCCCGGAGATTGTCGACGCGATCGAGGAAGCACGTGCGCACGGCGACCTTTCCGAAAATGCGGAATATCATGCCGCCAAGGAGCGTCAGGGCCAGATCGAGGCGTCGATCGGCGATATCGAGGACAAGCTGTCCCGCGCGCAGATCATCGATCCGACGACATTGTCGGGTGACAAGGTGATCTTCGGCGCGACGGTCACCTTGCTCGACGAGAATGACAAGCCGGTGAAATACCAGATCGTCGGCCAGACCGAGGCGGACGCCAATTCGGGGCGGATCTCGTACAATTCGCCGCTGGGCCGTGCGCTGATCGGGCGCAAGGTCGAGGATGAGGTCGAGGTGACGGTGCCGGCGGGCGACCGCTATTATCTGGTGTCGAAGATCGAGTTCATCTGACCGGCATGAACCTGCCGGCGGGCCGTCTTACCAATATCCTGGTCATTGCCACGGCGGCCATCTGGCTGGCGCTGGATCTGGCCGGCTGGCTCGACTGGGCGTCGATCGCGGCCGGATTCATTCCGGCGCGCGTCGCGGGGGCCGCGCTCGATGGCGCGGTCCCGGTCGTGCTGACACCGCTCAGCGCCACGTTCGTCCATGCCAATCTGGCGCATGTCGGCTTCAACATGCTGATGCTGCTCTATTGCGGACGTCATGCCGAATATGCGCTTGGCCCCGCGGCATTCGCGTTTCTCTATATCGTCGGCGCCTATGCGTCGGCGGGCGCGCAATATCTCGTCGATCCGGGCTCGATCGTGCCGATGGTGGGGGCGAGCGGCGCGATCTCGGCGGTGCTGGGCGCCTATGCGCTGCTCTTCGGACAGAAACGGGCCAAGGCGATCGGGCCGGTGCCGGCGATCGTCGTGCACATCCTGTGGCTCGCGGCGGCGTGGATCGGCGTCCAATTGCTGTTCGGCTTCGCGATGGCCGATGCGGGCATGGCGATCGCGGTGGCGGCGCATATCGGCGGCTTCGTCGCCGGCCTGCTGCTCGCGCGTCCATTGCTGCTGTGGCGATATCGCCGCGCGTGAGCGGGATTCGCGGTTGTCGTTCAACCATCATGGCTTGATCGTTGCAGTGTCATCCCGCGAAAGCGGGGATCCAGCTTCTTCTTCCTCTTTCCTGATGCTTCCCGAAATGGCGGGATCGGCCGCGCCGAGCTGACGTTTCCCGCTTTGTGAATTTTGCACTATGGTGCAATAAAGGCTCAGGGTCGCGCATTCATGCGGCCCGAATGGGAGCAGGGCATGACGGCAGGCGCGCAGGCGACCACGCGTGACGAATGGCGGGCCGGATGGCCGGTCGTGCTTGCTGGGGCCGTCGGCATCGGCGTGACCTCGCTGCATTTCTATTCGCTCGGATTGTTCATCCAGCCGCTCAGCAGCGAATATGGCTGGAGCCGGGCCGCGATCTCGTCCGGGCCCGCGATCGTCGCGATGGTCAATCTGTTCATTGCCGCACGCATCGGGCGATTGGCCGATCGCGTCGGCGTGCGTCGCGTCGCCATACCGGGCTATGTCGCTTATTGCATCGGTCTGGGGCTGCTCGGCCTGGCCGAGCCCTCCATCTGGAGCTGGTATGCGCTCTGGGCGCTGCTGGGCATCGGCTACAGCTTTGCCGGCGCCAGTCTCTGGTCGGTGGCGGTGGCCAGCCGCTTCGACCGGTCACGTGGCCTGGCGCTTGCCGTGGCCTTGTGCGGCACGGGAGTCGCGGGCGCGTCTACGCTCGTGCTCGGATCGCGCATGCTCGATCGCTTCGGTTGGGAAGCGACCTATGCGGCACTTGGCGGGTCGGTGCTGCTGCTCGGTTTGCCGCTGCTCCTGGCATTTCTGCACAGCGCGCGCGATCTCGACCTCAAACAGGCGGGCGTCGCCGCCGTCGACCGGGCGGAGGCGCCGGGCCTCAGCTTCGGCCAGGCCTTGCGTCACGCCCGGTTCTGGATGCTGTCGGCATCGGCCATGCTGATCGGCGGCGGCGTGGCCGGCCTGATCGTCCATTTCATCCCGATGGGGATCCAGCGCGGGATATCGCCGGTCGATGCTGCCGCGATCGGCGGATTGATCGGCATGGCCGCCATTGTCGGCCGTTTGATCACGGGATCGCTGATGGATCATTTTCCGGCCCGGCTGGTCGGCGGCTGCGTGTTCCTGCTGCCCGTGATCGCCTGCATCCTGCTGGCGCCGGGCGGCGGCTCGATGCCGCTGATGATGACGGCGGCCGTGATCATCGGCCTTGCGACCGGCGCCGAATTCGACGTGCTCGCGGTCCTTGTCAGCCGCTATCTCGGCATGCGCGCCTATGCGGCGATCTATGGGCAGATCGCGGCACTGTTCGGCATCGGTGTGGGCTTCGGCCCGACGATCGGCGGGGCCTTGTTCGACATGTTCGGCTCATACAGGCCGATGCTCTGGTTCCTCGCCTGCCTGTTCGCGATTGCAGCGCTGTTGCTGTTCCTGCTCGGGTCGGCACCGAAGTGGGACGAACGCGTGGATGAAGCGGAATAGGGGGCGCTGCCCATCAATTCCGATCTGTCATTCCCGCGCATGCGGGAACGACAGAAAGTGAGTCAATCGAACGGGATCGAACTTCAGCCCTGAGCGGGCTTGAGCATCTCAGGCTCGAGCAGGCGGTGGAGATGCACCACCACATAGCGCATCTCGGCGTCGTCGACGGTGCGCTGGGCCGCGGCACGCCAGGCGTCCTCGGCGGATTTATAGTCGGGAAACACGCCGACAATGTCGATCGTCGACAGATCGGCAAAATCGAGCGTCTGCGGATCCTGGACCCGCCCGCCGAACACGAGATGCAGTTTGCTCATCGGAAACCCTTTAATTGGTCGCCGCGGAGGGGCATCGGTCGCGCCCAGTCCGCGCCGACTGAGATACAAGGGGGTTCCCTAATGATCCCGGCCGGCGCGTCAATCGCAACGCGCCGTGTTCAGGCGCTCGGCGCCTTTTTTGCCGCCGCCGGCTTCGGGGCGGCTTTCGCTGCCGTGCGGGTCGGCTTCGCCGTCGGCTTGGCGACGGCCTTGGCCGCCGCATTGCCGGCTTCATTCGCGGCGGCGGAGACGGACTTGAGCAGGCTCTGCGCCTGCTTCTTCGCGGCATCCTTGCTGATGCCGAGCGCGTCGAGCTTCTTCTTGCCTGCGGTCTTCGCGGCTTGCGCGGCATTGCCCGCCGCCTTGTTGATCTTGCGTCCGGTCGCGCCCAGCGTCTTCACTTCCTGCTGGGTGCGCGGCAACAGCGAGCCGATCAGCGCGCCCAGCGCGATCCCGCCGACAAGGAAGGCGAGCGGGTTTTCATCGAGCTGCTGGCCGGCCTTGGCGCCGGCACGCTTCACGCCCGCCTGGGCGGTGGAATAGGCCTTGTTGGCGCGCGTGCGCGACGCCGAATAGGCGGTCTTGGCCTTTGCCTTGCCGCTGGCGAGCGCCGTCTCGGCGGCGCCGCGCGCGGCCTCGATCGTCTCGTTCGCGAACTCGCTCGCCTTCTTGGCGCTGTCAGCGATCTTGGTCATGCTTCATCCTCCAAAAGGCGGCCATGCGGCCGGTCGTTTCGCCTTTGACTGCTAGTCCCCGGCGCGGGTCGTTTTCATCCTGTCGACCAGATCCCCCAGCGCCGACAGGATCGGTGCGCGAAAGACCCAGGCCAGCACCGCAAGCACGATCGCCGCGGTGGTGAACGGTCGCTTCTTGACCGTCTCGATCGCATCCGCTGCGATCTCGTCGGCCTTTTCGCGCAGATCCTCCAACGCCTCTTCGATCAGCGCCTTGGGTTTCAGCCGGTTCTGCAACTCGATCAGCGTTCCGGTCAGCCGTGCGCGTGCGGCCGACGATTCGCGCCTTGCCCGGGCGAGGCGGATCTCCTCGCGTGTCATAGGCCCAGGTCCTCGCCCTCGTCTTCATCCTGCCTGTCGCCAAGATCCTTTCGGATCCGCGCGGCGACCAGCCCAATCAGCAGCGCCGCGAGCAGCATCGCGACGACAGCGACGAGAAATGCCGCCAAGGCCGCACCCATCAAGGGCGCGAGCGCGAAAACCAGCGCCATGAGCAGCAAGGTGACCGAGCCGAAGGCGAGCAGTCCGCCCACCGCGGCAAGCGCGAGGAGCGTGCGATAGATATTGACCTTGTGGATCGCCTCCACCCGGTAGAGCTTGATTTCCGCGCGGACGAAGTTTTCGGCATCGTCGACCAGCCGGCTCAGCAGGTCGGCGATGCTACCTTCTTCGTGCTTCCGCTCTTCGGTCTCCACAAGAGCGTCGGATGGCGGCACGTGCGGCGTGGTCATGTCCGGCGCGTTCGTCACCCCCGTGCGGTCCGTCAGGCCTTGCCGTCGCTATCGTTGCCGGCCTTGATCAGGCGTGCGAGGACGAAGCCGATCGCCGCCGCCGCGCCGATCGCGACCGCCGGGCTCTTCTTGACGAAATCGGTCGCATCGCGGACCAGTTCGTCGACGTCCTTGCCCTTCAGCGTGTCGGCGAAACCCGAAACCGCGTCGGCCGCCTTGCGCGTGTAATCGCCATATTGCGATCCCACCTTGCTATCGACGGTGCCGGCGGCGTCGCCGATCATGCGCGCGACATTGTCGAGCGCCGACGCGGCGCGCGCCTTGCCTTCGGTCGCGGCGCCGCGAGCGCGGGCGGCCGCCTGATCCTTCAGCGCGGAGGCTTCCTTGCGCACCGCCGACGTCGCATCGTTCGCGGCGGCCTTGAGCTTGCTGTCGGCCTTGGCGGCCGCCTTGGGTGCGGCGCGTGTCGCGGCGGCCTTCACCGGCGCCGCGCGTCGCGCGACCGGCTTCGCCGCGGCTGCCGGCTTGGCTGCCTTGGATTTCGCGGCGGTGGGGGCTTTCGCGGCGGCGGGCTTGCGCGTCGCGGGCTTCTTGGGTGCGGAAGCGCTCGGGATCGGATCGTCAGCCATTTTTGCTTTCCTTTCGAAAACTCGATTCACAGCTACAACAATCTCTGTCCTTCGCAAGTTCCGCCCGTATCATCACTAGGTTGAGGATGGGGCCGATATGAACTTGCCCCCGCGCCGCTTTCCCGCAATTGCGCTCGCGTGGCTTGGCCGATAGAGGCACGGCCATCCCATCGTCGCCAGACTCGCTCTGGTTCAAATCGAACCGGAACGGGTCTGGCTTGCCCTTGTTTGCCGGGATTTTCGAGCCGGCAGGTGCGTTCGCCTGCGTCGAAAACCCTCTAGCCGGAGAGCCACCAATGACTGCGATCGTCGACGTCCATGCGCGCCAAATCCTCGATAGCCGGGGCAATCCCACAATCGAGGTCGACGTCTCGCTGGAGGATGGCAGTTTCGGCCGCGCGGCCGTGCCTTCGGGCGCGTCGACCGGTGCACACGAAGCGGTCGAGAAGCGCGATGGCGACAAGACCCGCTGGCTGGGCAAGGGCGTGACCGCGGCGGTCGAGGCCGTGAACGGTGAGATCGCCGAGGCGATCCTGGGCCTGGAGGCCGAGGATCAGGGTGAGATCGACGCGGCCATGATCGAACTGGACGGCACCCCCAACAAGGGGCGTCTCGGTGCCAACTCGATCCTCGGCGTCAGCCTGGCGGCCGCCAAGGCCGCGGCGGATTCGCGCGGGCTGCCGCTTTACCGCTATGTCGGCGGGGTCTCCGCGCATCTGCTGCCCGTCCCGATGATGAACATCATCAATGGCGGCGCGCATGCCGACAATCCGATCGATTTCCAGGAATTCATGATTATGCCGGTCGGCGCGGAGAGCCTGGTCGAGGCGGTGCGCTGTGGTGCCGAGATCTTCCATACGCTGAAGAAGGGGCTGCACGACAAGGGGCTGGCAACCGCGGTCGGCGACGAAGGCGGTTTCGCGCCCAATCTCGCCAGCGCGTCCGATGCGCTCGACTTCATCATGCAGTCGATCGAAAAGGCAGGCTACACGCCCGGCGACGATGTCGTGCTTGCGCTCGATTGCGCGGCGACCGAATTCTTCAAGGATGGCGCCTATCACCTCGATGGCGAAGGCAGGATACTCTCCCCCGTCGAGATGGCGGATTATCTTGCGGATCTGTGTGCACGCTATCCGATCAAATCGATCGAGGACGGCATGGGCGAGGATGATTTCGAGGGCTGGAAGGCGCTGACCGACAAGATCGGCGGCAGTGTGCAGCTTGTCGGCGACGACCTGTTCGTGACCAATCCGAAGCGGCTTGCCCAGGGCATCCGCGACGGGCTCGCCAATTCGCTGCTGGTGAAGGTCAACCAGATCGGCACGCTGACCGAAACGCTGGAAGCCGTTTCGATGGCGCAGCGCGCGGGCTATACTGCGGTGATGTCGCATCGTTCGGGCGAGACCGAGGACGCGACGATCGCCGATCTCGCGGTCGCGACCAATTGCGGGCAGATCAAGACGGGCTCGCTGGCGCGTTCCGATCGGCTTGCAAAGTATAACCAACTCATCCGTATCGAGGAACAGCTCGGACCGGTCGCACGCTATGCAGGGCGAATCTTTGGCTGAATCAATGCCCTGATCGGCGAATCTCATATTGCTGCTTTATTACGGCCGGGGAGGACTTTGTGCTTGACCCGTAGAATCCCGTGTGATTCAAGGATTCTACGATGTCCAAGGCCATTTCCTTCCTGTCCCTGATCAGATCGGCGGCGCCGTCGGCGCTGATGTTTCTCGTCATCGCGACATTCGCTGGATATGCGCTGATGGGATCGAACGGCGTGCTGGCCTGGGGTGACTATAAACGTCAGCTTCAGGAACGGCGCGTCGTGCTCGCCAAGCTCGAGGCCGAAAAGGCGGTGCTGGCCAATCGCGTGGCGCTGCTCGATCCGCGCCGCGCCAATCCCGACATGGCCGATGAGCTGATCCGTCGCGAGCTCGGCCTTGCGCATCCTGACGAGATCATCCTGCCTGTTAAATGATCGGCCAATTAATCTGGTCAAATGATCTTTGAGCGCCGATAATCGCGTGCTGGCCGTTGCGGAATCCTTGGGGCCGCGCCTATAGACCGGCTCATACCGTTCCTCCTTCCCCAGGGTGATGAGTTGGCAAGAGCATCGACAGCGAAATCCGGCAAGGCCGCCACGGGGGCGCCGCCGCCCGCCAATCGGGAGCGCCCCGAAGAACCGAAGCGCTACGAGGCGAGCAAGGACGAACTGCTCGAATTCTATCGTGAGATGCTGCTGATCCGCCGTTTCGAGGAAAAGGCGGGACAGCTTTACGGCCTGGGTCTGATCGGCGGTTTCTGCCATCTCTATATCGGTCAGGAGGCTGTTGCGGTCGGCCTGCAATCCGCGCTCGAAGTCGGCAAGGACAGCGTGATCACCGGCTATCGCGACCATGGCCATATGCTCGCTTACGGTATCGATCCCAAGGTGATCATGGCCGAACTGACCGGCCGCGAGGCTGGCATCAGCCGCGGCAAGGGCGGTTCGATGCACATGTTCTCGGTCGAGCATAAATTCTATGGCGGCCACGGCATCGTCGGCGCGCAGGTGTCGCTGGGCACCGGCCTCGCCTTCAAGCACAAATATGCCGATGATGGCGGTGTCGCCATGGCCTATTTCGGCGATGGTGCGGCCAATCAGGGGCAGGTGTACGAAAGCTTCAACATGGCGGAGCTGTGGAAGCTGCCGATCATCTTCGTCATCGAAAACAATCAATATGCCATGGGCACAAGCGTGAATCGTTCCTCGGCTGAGGATCAGCTTTATCGCCGCGGCGAGAGCTTCCGCATCCCCGGCATCCAGGTCGACGGCATGGACGTGCTGGCAGTGCGCGGTGCGGCCGAGACCGCGGTCAAATGGGTGCGCGAGGGCAAGGGGCCGGTGCTGCTCGAGCTCAAGACCTATCGCTATCGCGGCCATTCCATGTCCGACCCGGCCAAATACCGGTCGCGCGAGGAAGTGCAGGCAGTGCGCGACAAGTCCGACCCGATCGAGCACGCCAAGAAGGAGCTCGAAGCGCTCGGCGTCTCGGAAGATGCGCTCAAGGATATCGACAAGGAGATCCGCAAGGTCGTGGCGGAGGCGGCGGACTTCGCCGAAACCTCTCCCGAGCCGGAACCGGCGGAACTCTACACGGACGTGCTGGTGGATACTTACTGATGGCGATCGAACTCAAGATGCCCGCGCTTTCCCCGACGATGGAGGAAGGCACGCTTGCCAAATGGCTCGTCAAGGAAGGCGATGCCGTGAAGTCCGGCGACATTCTCGCCGAAATCGAGACCGACAAGGCGACGATGGAGTTCGAGGCGATCGACGAAGGCACGGTCGCGAAGATCCTCGTGCCCGAAGGCAGCGAAGGCGTGAAGGTCGGCACCGTGATCGCGATGATCGCCGGCGAAGGCGAAGATGCGGCAACGACGGCGGCGTCCGCCGCGGAGGCTGCCCCGGCGCCCGCCGCGGCACCGGAACCCGTTGCCGGGGAACCGGCCGGCAGCCAGGGTGAAGAAAAGCCTCAAAAGGCCGAATCCGGCACGTCCAAGCTGTCGAGCGATGTGCGCGCCAGCGTGTCCGATCCCGACATTCCGGCCGGTACCGAGATGGTCAAGACGACGGTGCGCGAAGCGCTGCGCGACGCGATGGCCGAGGAAATGCGCGCCGATGATCGCGTCTTCGTGATGGGTGAGGAAGTCGCCGAATATCAGGGCGCCTACAAGGTCACCCAGGGGCTGCTCGAGGAATTCGGCGCCAGGCGGGTGATCGACACGCCGATCACCGAATATGGCTTTGCGGGCGTCGGCACCGGTGCGGCGATGGCGGGCCTCAAGCCGATCGTCGAATTCATGACCTTCAACTTCGCCATGCAGGCGATCGATCACATCATCAATTCTGCGGCCAAGACCAATTACATGTCGGGCGGACAGATGCGCTGCCCGATCGTGTTCCGCGGCCCCAATGGCGCCGCGTCGCGCGTGGCCGCGCAGCACAGCCAGAATTACGGTCCCTGGTATGCCGCGGTTCCCGGCCTGATCGTGATCGCGCCTTATGACGCGGCCGATGCCAAGGGGCTGTTGAAGGCGGCGATCCGTTCCGAGGATCCCGTCGTGTTCCTCGAAAACGAGCTGCTCTACGGTCGCAGTTTCGAAGTGCCGAAGCTCGACGATTATGTCCTGCCGATCGGCAAGGCACGCGTCGTGCGTGAGGGCAGCGACGTGACGCTGGTGAGCTATTCGATCGGCGTCGGCCTCGCGCTCGAAGCCGCCGAGACGCTGGCGGGCGAGGGCATTCAGGCCGAAGTGATCGACCTGCGCACGCTGCGCCCGCTCGATACCGCCACGGTGCTCGCCAGCCTTAAAAAGACCAATCGCATGGTCGTGGTCGAGGAAGGCTGGCCGGTCTGCTCGATCTCGAGCGAGATCCTTGCGGTCGCGATGGAGCAGGGCTTCGACGATCTCGACGCACCCGTGCTGCGCGTGACCAACGAGGACGTGCCGCTACCCTATGCCGCCAAGCTCGAAAAGCTGGCGCTGGTCGATGCGGAGCGGGTGGTCAGGGCGGCGAAGGTTGTGTGTTACCGCTGAGGTGCTGGCTGCGCCCTATACCAGTTGCGGGAATTGTGAGTCGTGCAGACTAGCCATTCCCGCATGATATTCTAGAGCGGGATGCGCTTAGGTTGAAACGCATCCCGCTCTATTGACTATTTGTTTTCTGCATTTTGCGAGTCGTCAGGTGATTCCACCTGCCTTGAAATCATTCTAGGTGGTGGTGACATTTTAGGGATTCACGGGGTGCAGGATTTCTGATTCAACGCTGGCTTTTGGAGGCTGGTGT
>NZ_JBYSZM010000028.1:0-17918 GCF_058787155.1 Sphingobium sp. FW305-3-2-15-F-TSA7
CCCCGACACCGACCCCTACCCCCACGCCGACCGCGCTCTATCCGGTGCCCGCGCAGGAATCCCTGACCGTCGCCGAGGTCCAGCGGATCGTCGCCCAGGGTGCCGGTGAAGCGCAGGCGCGCGGCAAGCCGGCGGTGATCGCGGTGGTCGATCGGGTCGGCAATGTGCTGACGGTGTTCCGCATGACCGGGGCGCTTGCCGAAGCGGTCACGCCGCGCACGCCCAGCAACGAGCAGATCGACGTCGCCGGCCTCCGCTTTCCGCAGGAGGGCGGCGCGATCGCCAAGGCGATCACCGGCGCCTATCTGTCGAGCGGCGGCAACGCCTTTTCGACACGCACCGCCAGCCAGATCGTCCAGCAGCATTTCCCGCCCGCCCCCAATACCGTCGGGCTCGAAAGCGGGCCTTTGTTCGGCGTGCAGTTCAGCCAGCTCCCCTGTTCCGACCTTGCTCGCACCTTCATGTCATCGGGTGGCCCCACCGCGCTGATCGGCCCCAAGCGTTCTCCGCTCGGCCTGTCGGCAGATGCCGGCGGCTTTCCGCTCTACAAGAATGGCGTGCTGGTGGGCGGCGTCGGCGTGATGGCGGATGGCGTCTATGATTTCGATGCCAATATTCTCGATATCGACGCGGACCTGGACGACGAGTCGATCGCCCTGGCCGCGACCACGGGATTCGAAGCCCCCGAGGAGATCCGCGCACCGCGGATCACCGTGGACGGAACGACGCTGCGCTATAGCGACGCGACGCCGGCCAATCTCAAAAGCAATCCCGCCGCCGCCCCCGCCTTCGCATCGCTGACCGGCACGGTCGGCGCGGTGCGCGACTATTCGACCGCCGCCGTGGTTGCGGGTGCGGCCTATGGCACCGAAGCATCCGGTATCCGCAAGGCGACGACGGGTGAATTCGCCAATCCCGACGCCTTCATCCTGACCGACGGATCGGGCGCCAATCGTTACCCGATCCGCGCCGGCACCGACGGTGTCGCGGTAACCCAGCCGCTGACCGCGGCCGAAGTCCGCGCGGTGATGGAGGAAGCCTTTACGGTGATGAGCCGCGCGCGCGGCCAGATCCGCCGTCCGCTCGACAGCCGTGCTCAGGTCTCGATCTCGGTGGTCGACAGTTTCGGCACGCCGCTCGGCATCGTCCGCGCCCCCGACGCGCCGATCTTTGGCATCGACGTGTCGTTGCAGAAGGCGCGCACCGCCGCTTTCTTCTCGAACGGCGCGGCGGCGACCGAGCTGGCCGCCAATGCCAGCGCGGACGTGCGCGACGTCGTGCCCCGCGCACGCAGCTTCTTCAACGATCCGACGGCACTCACCGGAAAATCCGCCTTTTCGGATCGCGCCGTCGGCAATGTCGCACGCCCCTATTTCCCCGATGGCGAGGTCGGGCGCGGCCCCGGGCCGTTCTCGCGCCCGATCGCGCAGTTCAATCCCTTTTCCACCGGGCTCCAGTCGGCGATCATCCTCCAGAATCTGGGCGCGCATCTCGCCTATCTGACCTTTACCGCACCTACGGACACGCCGCGCCGCTGCACCTCGCTGCCCGATGTCACACCCGGCCAGAACCGGCTCCAGAACGGCATCCAGATCTTTCCCGGATCGGTGCCGATCTATCGCGGCAGCCAGCTGGTCGGCGCGATCGGCATTTCGGGCGACGGCATCGACCAGGACGACATGATCAGCTTTCTCGGGCTCAACAATGCCGGGTTGCGCGTGGGGTCGATCGGCAATGCGGCCAAGGCGGTGCGTGCCGACATGATCAGCGTCAATGTCGGCAATGCCAATGTCCGGCTGCGTTATGTCAGCTGCCCCTTCGCGCCCTTCCTCGACACCGCGCAGCAGAATGTGTGCGAGGGGCTGTGATGCGTGGTCGCGACGCCCGCAATGCGTCCTCACTTACCGCTCGGGCTGAGCCTGTCGAAGCCGGAGCGGGTTGGAGGATCGCGCCCTAATGCCCGCCGTCGCCGCCTCGATTCTGCCGCTGCTGACAGCATTGAGCGCGGATGCCGGCGCCCAGGAACCGCCCCCACCCGCGCAAGCCCAGACCGAGCCAGAGATCGACGCCGACGACGCCCTGATCGAAGGCCGTAAGCGCCCCGGCCGGCGCCCGACATTGCCCGATCGTGTGACGCAGGAAAATCCAGGGGCAGTGCGCGCGCCGCCGCCCGAGGCCTTTCCCACCGACGAATTCCCCGTGCCCGATCGCTGGCGGCTGATCGAGTCGCTCGGCATGGTCAAGGAACGCTGGTTCGATCCCTATCATCAGAACACGCTGAAGGGTGACCGGCCGATCGATCCGGCCAGGCACAAATGGCTACCGATCAAGGGCGACGACTGGTTCTTCGTGCTCAACGCCGTGTCCGACACAGTGATCGAGCCGCGCAGCTTCCCGATCCCTGTCGGCGTCCAGACCACCGACCGGCCGGGCAGCCTCGACGTGTTCGGCCGATCGAGCAGTCTGGTCGCCGCGCAGACCTTCATCGTCGGCGCCGCACTGATCAAGGGCTCAACCGCGTTCATGCCGCCGCATGTCGAATATCGGCTGACGCTCGCTTATCAGGTCAATCATGCCGATGTCGCCGAGCGCCGCATCCTTCACGTCCAGCCGTCCAAGCCCACCCACCGCACCGACGATTTTCTCGGCGTGCAGGAAGCGTTCGTCGACTATCATCTGCGCAATACGTCCGATCGTTACGATTTCGAATCGATCCGCGTCGGCATCCAGCCCTTTCAGGCCGATTTCCGCGGCTTCCTGTTCCAGGACAATCAGCTCGGCGTGCGTTTCTTCGGCAATCGCGACAATAACCGCTTCCAGTTCAACCTCGCCGCATTCTGGCGGCTGGAGAAGGACACCAATTCGGGGCTGAACGACGTCACCCAGCGACCGCGCGACGACTTCGTTTTCTTCGTGAACGCCTATCGTCAGGATTTCCCCTTTCCCGGTTTCACCAGCCAGCTTTCGGCGACCTACAACCGCAACCGCGAAGCCGGCCGGATCGAAGTCGACGACAATGGCTTTCCCGTGCGCCCCGCGCTGCTCGGCGATCTGCGCGGCCGCGACTACGACGTGGTCTATCTGGGCTATTCGGGCGACGGCCATATCGGGCGGATCAACCTGACCGCCTCGCTCTATGCCGCGCTCGGTGAGGACCGGAACAGTTTCTTCACCAGCCGCCCCGCCAAGGTCCGCGCCGGTTTCGCGGCGGTGGAAGCGAGCTACGACCATGACTGGATGCGCTTCCGCCTGTCCGGCCTTTATGCCAGCGGCGACGGCGATCCCTATGACGACACCGAGAGCGGCTTCGACGCGATCTTCGAAAATCCGATCTTCGCTGGCGCCGACACCAGCTACTGGATCCGCCAATCGGTGCCCTTTGCCGGCGGCGGACGCGCGATCGGCATCAACGGGCGCAACGGCATCCTCAATTCGCTGCGCTCGTCCAAGGAGCAGGGGCAGAGCAATTTCAACAATCCGGGCACGATGCTGCTCGGCGCGGGCGCCGATTTCGACCTGACGCCGACATTCCGCTTGTCCGCCAATGCCAATCATCTCTGGTTCGAGAACACCGCCTCGCTCCAGGCGCTGCGCAACGAAGGCAGCATTCCCAAGGCGATCGGCTGGGACCTGTCGACAGCGGCGATCTGGCGGCCGAAAGCGACGCAGAACATGGTCTTCAGGCTGTCGGCCGCAGTCTTCGATCCCGGCAAGGGTTTTGCCGATCTCTTCACCAACCGGCGCGGGGACGATCGTTTCTATTCGGTCCTCGCCAATGCGATCCTGGCCTTCTGATGGGTAGGTTACGCCCCCCTGTCCCCCTTCCGTTCGTCCCGAGCGAAGTCGAGGGACGTGGGCATCGCGCGGGCGTCCCTCGACTTCGCTCGGGACGAACGGGGATTTGGATTGCACTTCTCCTGCTTCTCATCCCCGCAGCGGTCTCGATCGCCTCCGAGGGCGAGAAGCCGGTCAAGCGCATCTATGCCTTCACCGCACCGGCCCCGCAGGTGCAGGAACCCGCCGAGGCCGCGACGAAATCGGCGGGCTGCATCACCTGCCACACCGCATCCGAAGCACCGACCATGCATGTCAGCCCGGCGGTTCAGCTCGGCTGCGTCGACTGTCATGGCGGCGATCCCAAGGTGGTGGGGAATTCCGAGCTTCAGCATGACGATCCGCGCTACGTCGCCGCGCGCGACCAGGCGCATGTGTTGCCGCGCTATCCCGAAAGCTGGCACTGGCCCTCCTCCGCCAACCCGAAGCGCAGCTATACATTGCTCAATCGCGAAGCCCCGGAGTTCATCCGCTTCGTCAATCCGTCCGACTATCGGGTCGCACGCGAATCCTGCGGTGCCTGTCACATGGAAGTGATCGAGGCGGCCGAACGCTCGCTGATGGCGTCGGGCGCGATGCTATGGGGTGGCGCCGCGTATAATAACGGCATCGTGCCCTATAAGAGCTACGTCTTTGGCGAAGCCTATACGCGCACCGGCGAGCCCGCGAAGATCGTCTCCCCCGGCGATCCGCACGGCACCGTCACCCCCGAGCAGAAAGCGCGCGGGGCACTGGCCGCGCTCTACCCGTTGCCGACCTGGCATGTCGTTCCGCCGGGCGATATCTTTCGCGTGTTCGAACGTGGCGGCCGCAATATCGCCACGCAATTCCCGGAGATCGGCCTGCCCAATCCGACGGGCATCATCCAGCGGCTGGAGGAACCTGGCCGGCCCGACCTGAAGCAATCGAGCCGCGGCCCCGCCACCGGCCTGCGTGTCGCCATCCCCATTCTCAACATCCACAAGACCCGGCTCAACGATCCGTTCATGTGGTTCATGGGCACCAACGACCAGCCCGGCGATTATCGCCATTCGGGCTGTGCGGGCTGTCACGTCATCTACGCAAATGATCGCGAGCCGCGCCATAGCCTGACCTATGCCAAATTCGGTCGTGACGGGCAGAGCGCCACGATCGATCCGACGATTTCCGGCAAGCTCGAAAGTGCCGGCAGCCACGGCGCCGTCAAACAGCCCGGCGACACTCATGCGGACGGCGCAGAAAAGGAGAAGGGCCATCCGATCGGCCATGTCTTCACCCGCGCGATCCCGACCGCGCAGTGCATGAACTGCCACATGCATCAGCCCAATATCTTCCTGAATTCCTATCTCGGCTACACCATGTGGGACTATGAGTCCGATGCACCGCTGATGTGGCCGGAGAAGCAGAAATATCCGACCGCCGCCGAAGTCCGCGAAGTCAATGAGCGCAATCCCGAAGCCGCGGCCGCGCGCGGGCGCTGGGCCGATACCGAGTTCCTCCGCCGCGTCTATGACGATGTGAACCCCAAGGCGAAAGACACGCAATTCGCCGATTATCACGGCCATGGCTGGAATTTCCGCGCCATCTACAAGCGCGACCGCGAGGGCAATCTGCTCGATGCGGACGGCAAGATCGTCGCCCCCGACGATCCCGAGAAATTCAGGAAAAAGGACGCGGCCGAGTTCGTCGCGCCGGGCGAGCAGAAGGGCAAGGCCGTCCATATGATGGACGTCCATGCCGAAAAGGGCCTGCAATGCGCCGACTGCCATTTCAGCCAGGACAATCACGGCAATGGCTTGATCTACGGTGAGGTCGCCAATGCGATCGAGATCGGCTGCAAGGATTGCCACGGCACCGCCGACGCCTATCCGACGCTGCTGACCTCCGGCCCCGCCGCGCGGCCGCAGGGCAGCAATCTGGCGCTGCTACGCAATGCCGACGGCAAGCGCCGCTTCGAATGGTCTCAGGATACAGCCGGAAACCGCGTGCTGATCCAGCGTTCGATCGTCGATCCGGCGCTCGAATGGCAAGTGTCATTGGTCAAGGATGCAGTGACCAAAGGCAATCCGCATTTCAACGCCAAGGCCGCGCGCGCCAAGCTGATGGGCCGCACCGGTGCCGACGACGGCAAATATGGTTTCGGCCCCGGCGTCGCCAAGGCGGATCGCGCGCATGGCGACGACACCATGGCGTGCTTCACCTGCCATCTCTCCTGGACCACCTCATGCGGCGGCTGCCATTTGCCGATCGAGGCGAACTGGAAAACCACCGAGCATAAATATGAGGGCACGGAGACGCGCAATTTCGCCACCTACAACCCACAGGTGGCGCGCGACGACATGTTCCAGCTTGGCCGGCACCAGACCACCAAGGGCAATATCGTCGCCCCGGTCCGCTCGACCTCGGCGCTGATCCTGTCCTCGACCAACATCAATCGCGAACGCATCTATATCCAGCAGCCGCCAATCTCGTCGGCGGGTTTCTCGTCCCAGGCGTTCGCGCCGCATTTCCCGCACACGGTGCGCAAGACCGAGACCAAGACCTGCAGCGACTGTCATCTGAGCGCGGACGACGACAATAACGCGATCATGTCGCAGCTGATGCTGCTCGGCACCAATTTCGTCAATTTCGTCGGGCTCCACGCCTGGACGGGTCTGGACAATGGCTTCGAAGCGGTGCGCGTCACCGAATGGGACGAACCCCAGGCGGTGATCGGCTCCTATCTCCAGCGCTATGCCTATCCCGACTGGTGGAAACTCCATGTCGAGCGCAACAACCGCGAATTGAAGGATTGGACACGCGGCAAGACCTTCGACAAGCGCCTGTCAGGCGAGACCCACGCGCTCGAGGAATTCCGCAACATCACCCAGGGCACGGCGGGCGCGGTCGGCTGCCTGCAACTGCGCGGCGAATATATGTTCGTGGCGGAAGGGCGCGGCGGTTTCCGCGTCTATGACGTCGCCTCGATCGGCAACAAGGGTTTCTCCGAACGGATCGTGACCGCGCCTTTCTCGGCGCTCGGCCAGGATATGCAGGTGAAATCAACCGACGCCACCTGCATGGCGCTCGCCACCAACCAGCCGATCAATCCGCTGCGCAACACCGCAGAGATGCGCGAAATGAACCAGGAGCAGCCCTTCCACCCGATCTATAATTATGCGGTCGTCACCGACGGTGCCGAAGGATTGATCCTCGTCGATGTGACCACGCTGGCTGATGGCGAGTTCCGCAACAATTTCCTGAAGCGCGCCGCCACCTGGAACCCCGGCAACGCACTGAAGGGTGCGCGCCACGTCACGCTGGCGGGCCATATCGCCTATATCGCCGCCGATGCCGGGCTGGTCGTCGTCGACCTCGACGATCCGCTGAAGCCCCGCCTCGTCGCGACGCTTCCCCTGCGCGACGCGCGGGCCTCGGCCATCCAGTTCCGCTATCTCTGGGTGACCGATGCCGAAGGCGTGAAACTGTTCGACGTCACCCGGCTCGATACGCCCGTGGCGATCCCGTCGGGCACGATCCCGCTCGCAGATGCCCGTCGCCTCTATCTCGCGCGCACCTATGCCTATGTCGCCGCGGGCCGCGACGGGCTGGCGATCGTCGATGTGAAGACCCCCGCTCGTCCGCGCGTCTACCGCATGGAAAGTTTCGGCGGCGCGATGAACGACGCGCAGGATGTGATCGTCGGCACCACCAACGCCTCGCTCTTCGCCTATGTCGCCGATGGACGGAACGGATTGAAGGTGATCCAGCTCACTTCGCCCGACAGCCAGCCCAATTTCTACGGTTTCTCGCCCGCGCCGATGCCCGAGCTGATCGCATGGGCACGCACGCGCTCACCTGCCCGCGCGCTCTCCAAGGGGCTCGATCGCGATCGCGCGGTCGACGAGACCGGCGGGCAGATCGCGGTGTTCGGCCGGCTCGGCTCGCGCCCTTTCACCCGGCCTGAAATGGAGCGGCTATTCCTCAACCGCCGCGGCGTTCCCTACAAGGTTCGCGACACGGTCACGTTGGAGGATTGGCTTCCGGCGCTGATTCCTGGCGGCTGATCGATAAAACCGGACCTTAAAGCACTGCTCCCGCGTTGCCCCTTCACCGACACCTCCCGGAGAGGTGTCCGAAGGAGATCATCATGAAGAAGCTCATTCTTTCATTCGCGCTGCTCGGCAGCCTCGCTGTCGCCGCCTGCAACACCGTCGAAGGCGCAGGCAAGGATCTGAAGTCCGCGGGCGACGCGGTCGAAGACACCGCGAAATAGGGAGGCCGCGATGACCACCGACAAGATACAGGGCGAAGGCAATTACAAGGCCGCGCGCGATTATGACGAAGCTACAAGCGCCTTTGCCAAGGACGAGGATCGCGTCGAAAAGGCCGCAAAGGATGCGGAGAACGCGCTTGAAGGCGACGAGGCCGAGGAGCTCGAACGCGCCGAGGCGGAAGGCAAGTCGCACGCCAAGGGCTGAACTGACCGTGTTTTCCCCATGTCATTCCCGCGGACGCGGGAATCCAGAAGATGCCGGCATCGCACTTGTGACTCTGGATTCCCGCGTTCGCGGGAATGACATGGTGGGCTCAATCGTTGGCGAGTGACTTCAAGCCTCGCGTTCGCCCACCAGTTCGCGCACCAGCGCCTGCATCGAGGGATCGAATTTGGCGAGCATGACATGCTCGTCGGCCGTATCGAAATGGCTGACGAGTTCGCGGCCATTCCAGCGATGCATCGCATAGGCCGGCGGATCGGCAATGATCATCGGGCGATTGTCGGGCCGGTCGGGATCGATCGGCGAAAGGTCGAGCGCAAGTTGCGGCGCGGTCGATGAGCAAATCGTGACCGTCCGGCCATTCCAGGCAGCCGAGATCGAGCGGTGGAGGTGACCGCAGATCAGCGTGCGCACCTGCGGATGCGGCGCGATCGTCGCTGCGAACAATCGCGTCCAGGGCTCGTCGAGGCCGCCATCCATCCAGTCTATCCCCATCTCCAGCGGCGGATGATGCATGACGATGACGGTCGGCACCTCGGGAGCTTCGGCGAGGCGCGCCGAAAGCCAGGCGGCGCGCACGTCGCAGAACGCGCCGCCATGCCGCCCCTCCTCCAGTGTATCGATCACCAGAATCCGGAGATTGCCCGTATCCGGGATCTCATATTGGACGAAACCGTCGGCCAGCGGGATTTCGGGGAAACAGGCCGCGAAATTCTCACGAAGGTCATGATTGCCGACACAGGGCCAGACCGGAAATGGACAGAGGCTCAACGCATTGCGGAGGCGGCGATAGCTGTCGCCATCGCCGCGATCGACCAGATCGCCGGTCGCGAGCAGCATGTCGGGACGATGGCCGGGGCGAGCGAGATAGGCGATCACCTGATCGAGCCGCCTGCGATTGAATTCGGCCGGATTGTCGGGCTCGAATCCCAGATGGACGTCGGTGATCTGCCCGATCAGCATGGATCCGTACTCGCCTGGCTCAACGGCGTCCTCCACCCGCGGCGGCTCCGGCATTCGTTCCACCCTTGATCCGCGCGACTCGCTGTCGCGTGGACCATGGTGCGCCGTCGTCCATGTGATAGCTGTGACATAGCGCACAGCCCGACGCCACCGGCTCCGCGACCCGCTTCAGCGCCGCGCCCCCTTCGCCGACATGGCAGGTCCGGCACGACGCCAGATCGGGGATCAGCAGATCGCCGGCCGAATTGGACGTGGGCGCGGCGTGACAGCTCTCGCAGGTCTCGGTGCGATGCGCGTCATGATCGAACCAGCCCTTGCGGAAATAGCGGGGATTCTGGCTGACGGGCTGAACGCGGAATCCCGCGCTCGCGGCATTTCCCTGTCGATCGATGACATGGCAGTCGAAACAGGCGCCGCCGGGCGAGAAGACGGCGCGCACCGCCTGTTCCGCCTGACCGCCGCGCGACGCCGCCGCGCCGAAATAGGCATAATAGGTCTGCCCCTGCGCATAATCCCCCGGCCGCCGTCGCGCCATGCCACCCAGGCTGGGCGGTCGCGCCGGGCCCGTGCCGCGATAATAGGCACGCAGATCCGCCACCACCTGCGCCGGATCGCCGTGACGCAATGTCCGGATCGTTCCGCCCACCTGATCGAAGGCGAGGCTGTGGCACATGGCGCAATCGCGCTCCATGTCGACCGGCTGGAAACGCGTCCCCGACGGATCGGCGGTATGACAGTCCTTGCATGCCAGGCTCTGGCCGAAACCCTGCTCGGCCGCCATGGTCTGCGCCATGCGCGCCACCCCACCTGTCTTCGACAGATGCAGGGCATGCGGGAATTTCAGCCCATTCTCCTCGCGCGGCCGCGCCGTGAACGAGATGCGGCGCAACATCGGGCGATCCCCGTCGGGCCGGACGATCACCGCCGGCCGGAATTCGGGATGCGCGACGCCGAAATCCGCCGCATCAAGCAATTGGGTGTCGCCCAGCCGGCCCTTCATCCCGCCATGACAGTCGGCGCAGAAGCGTTGGGCCGCGGGCTGCATCCGCCCCGCTCCTTCATGCTCGCTATGGCATTCGACGCAGCGCCCCGGCGGCCGATTGAAAGCGGCGGCGACCATCAGCCCGACGCGCCCGCCCAGCCCCGGCGGCGCCTTGGCGGCCGCCAGCCGCATCGGATCGGCGTGGTCGTGCGTGTCCTTGTGGCAGGTGGCGCAGGCCTGATCGGTTACCGCGACGAACGCGTCCTTGTGACAGGCCTGGCAATTATTCTCGAGGCTCTTGTGCGCCTGGCTGAGCGACCCGCTCGACCACAGGCTGTCCGCATGGAAGCTCACCGGCCGCTGTTCGACGCTGCGATAGGTCGCCCAGGTCATGATCGGCGCCACGAGGAATGCGGCAAGCACCAGCCCCGCAAACGCCCAGGCACTGATCCGCTTGCCCGGCAGCAGGCCGCGCAGCGAGAAAACCCTCTGCTCGTCCTTGTCTCCGGTCGCATCGGACAACGCCCCGACCCGTTCGACCGCGATGGTCACCGCATCGCCGTCGAGCCCGACGGTCAGCCGGTGTCCGCCAAACCTGAGTTCGGCCCCCTTTGCGGCATCGATCTCGGTCGACATGACGGTGCGGCCGTCGAGTTCGAACCCCAGCGTGTCGAGTGCGCGCACCGTGATCCGGCGCGCATCGACCCGGCCGATCTCGGCATGGCGCAGCGTCACCGCCAGATCGGCGAGATGGATGTCGTTCTCCGCCAGGCGGCCGATGGTGATGACGGAGCGATCCACCTTCACCGGCCGCACAATCTCCCGCCCGTCGGCCGTATGCGAGATCTGGCGGATGAGGAACGTCATGCGCGCACCCTCACCAGTAGAAGAACACGGAGACGATATGTGCCGAGAGCGCCGCGATCAGCGCGAAGGTGACGGGCACATGGACGTACAGCCACACCTCCAGCAGCGCCTTGATCCGCAGATGGCGGCGGACGCGCGCCAGGATCGCTTCCTTGCGCACCAGCAAGGCATCGACCTTCTCGATCGGATCATCGCCCAGATTGGGCTTGTAGGCCGTCTCGCGGCGGATCGCGGCCTGCGCCGCACGTGTCGCGCAATTGGGATAACGGCCCGACAGGCGCCGTACGAGCCCGCCGCCGAACGGATTTTGCTCGAGGGAGCTGCGCACCAGGGCGGCGAGATGATGATCGATCGGCTGTGCCGCATCGTGGAGCTGCCGGTCAATCGAGCGCAGCGCATCGATCATCTGCGGCTGCGTCATTTCCTCGCGATTGTTGCTGAGCGCGGCTGGCAGCATCGCGTAGAACGCGACTCCGACCATGCCGGACAGGATGACGATCATCATCAGCGCATATGCGAGGGTATGGACGTTGAGCCCGAACTGGAATCCGGTGTGCAGCGTCCCGATCACGATCAGGCTGAGCCCGATATAGACATGCGCCGAGGTCCACGCCTTCAGCGACCAGCGCCCCCGTGTCATCGCACGCTTCCTGAGGCCCAATGCGGTCAGCCAGAGGATCTGGAGCGCGCCGATGGTTCCCAGCGCATAGCCCAGCCAGCTGCCGCCATTGTGCCGCGGCGTCACGTCGATCAGGCAATAGGCGACGATCGTCACCAGCGAGCCGGCGGTGCAGATCTTCAGCCAGCGGAAATCGCGATGACGCAGGAAACCGTCATGCAGCGTCTCGCCCTTTACGCGGCGGGATGCGACGCGTGTGGCCATTAGTGGGTGGGCCTGGATAGGGTTAAGTCAGGCAGAGACGATCTCCCCACCTCCGTTCGTGTCGAGCCCTTCGACTGCCTGCCAAGGCAGGCGCTCAGGACAGGCTTCTCCGCTAAGCGGAGAAGTCGAGACACTCGGCCGAGCGCAGCCGAGGCCCCTCTTCTCGGCTTCGCTCGAAGGGGTGTCTCGACTTCGCTCGACATGAACGGAGTGGGGAGCGCTCGGTGGGCAGGAGATCTGGAACCCTTCACGCTTCTCCCCGCTCCAGCCGGGCAACGCTCAGGAAATCCTCAGGCGCAACACGGATCGCCGCACCTGTGGGACATGCCCGCACACAGGCCGGCCCGCCGTCAATCCCCGCGCACATATCGCATTTGATCGCCTTTTTCGGTTTCTCGACACCCGGCTCGGCATGGGCATAGGACCAGGCCTTGCCCGGTTCCCCCGGGCCCGGCCCCGCGCCGAAGAACAGCCAGCTCAGCAGGCTCGGTTTCTTCGGCGGCACCGCATCCATACGGATCACGCCATAGGGGCAGTTGCGCTGGCAATTGCCGCAACCGATGCAGCTGTCGTCGATGAACACTTCGCCATCGGGCCCGCGATGGATGGCATTGGGCGGGCAATCGGCCATGCAATGCGGATGCTCGCAATGCCGGCAGCTCGTCGGCACGTGAAGATGCGCATAGGTCCGGCCTGCCTCGCGATCGAGCCGAGACAGGCCCTCATGGCTGTCGGCACACGCCTTTTCGCAATTGTCGCAACCCACGCAGAGATTCTCGTCGATCAGCAGCACATCGGTTGCCTCGCCCACCCCCTGTTCGACCAGGAAGTTGGAGACCGAGGAATAGAGGTCGACCACGCCCGAGAAACTGTCCTTCTTCGCCTCGATGAACGCATTCAGATCCTGCCGCGCGGACATGTCGCGGCGGACCTTCTCGAGCAAGGCGGGTCTCTTCGCCATGACCGCGCGGATCGCTTCGCCTTTCAGGCGGATCACTTCCGATTTGATCGCGGCCTTCACCGTCGCGGTGCGCCGCCCGCCCGCGATCAGCGACATCTCCCCGACATAGGATCCCGCCGGCAGATAGGAGAGAAAGACCGGTTTTCCGCCGACCAGCTTCTCGACCACCATCGATCCGGAGCGGATGACGAAGATGTCTTCGCCCTCATCCCCCTCGACGATGACCGGCTTGCCCGCGCTGACGCCGATGATCTCGGCGCTATCGAGCACATCGGCGAGATCCTCGCTCGCCAGCCCCGATCCGAACATCTGCAGCAATTGCCGCTCGATCGAGATGCGCGTGATCGCGGCGCGCGCGGTGGGTACCTGGCTCTGCAGCTTGAGCGCGGCCTGTCGGGAGACCTCGACCAGGATCGAATCCTCCGCCGCGATCACGGTCGCACCGCGCCGGCGGCCGGAAATCAGCCCGACCTCGCCGAAGATCGACCCGCAGGCGATCGGCACCGTCGCGTTCGGATCGGCCGGATTCACCCGGACCAGCACCGATCCGTCGGCGATCGCGAACAGCGACGATCCGGGATCGTTGCGCTCGAACACCGTCTCGCCGCGCCGGTAGAAACGCGCTTCGCTGTCGAGCATGAATTCGCGCATCTGGAGCGGGCTCATCCCTTCCAGGATGCTGATCCGCGTGCGCAGGAATTCGAGCCAGTCGTCGACGCTGCGCGCGCCCGGCAGGCTGCGGAACTTGCCCTCCAATATCGGTTCGTCCGCAGGCTTCAGCGTCCTGTTGCCGTTGATGAACTCGACCACGTCATGGCCCTGGTTCATGCAATGCTTGATCAGCGGATAACCCGCGAGCGCCCCGATCACGAAGATGCCGGGGGTGGTCGTCTCGAAAGTGGGCGATAGCACCGGATAGGACACGCGATCGGCGCTTGAGAATTCGATGCCGGTGCCGGACACACGCACCTTCTTGCCGTCCTTCTCCTCGAAACTGGCGCCGCAGCTCTCGACAAAGCCCCGTGGCGGCGCCGATCCCATGCGCGCGATCACCCGATCGCAGCGCGCCGTCACTTCGCCATCGCGCGTGTCGAAACGGATCAGCCCCTTGTCGATCGCCGCCGTGTTGGTCTCGCGCCGGATCTGAACGCGCCCGGCTGCTTCCGCGGCAAGCAGCGCCTTGACGTTGGCGTCCTTGGCGGTGGCGAATTCGGCCGATCGGTTGACGATGGTGACGCTGTTGCGCTGTTCCGGGTCGGCCGCGAGCCCCAGCGCATTCTCGATTCCCGCATCACCCGCGCCGATCACGACGATATGTTCGTCGATATATTCGCCGGGGTCGTCGAGCTGATACTGGACGACAGCGCCCTTGCCCACCGGACACCGCACCAGATTGGGATTGCCCTGGGTCCCGATCGCCAGCACCACCGTCTCGGCCAGGATCGTGTCGCCCTGCGTCGTCGCAATCGTGAACTCGCCTGCCTGGCCGGTGATCGTCTTCGCCTCGGCATCATAGCGGACGTTGATGCCGCGCCGCGCGGCCTGCTCGTCCCAGACACCCAGGATCCGCTCGCGCTTGCCCGCCTCGAAGTCCATGTCCGAGCGCAGCACCAGCTGGCTCGGCGTCGCCATCACATGCTTGCCCTTCTGATATTTATGGATGGTGTCGCTGAGATGGTCGGTCTTTTCGAGCAGGACATGGTTGAGGCCGAGCTCGGCCGCACGCGCAGCCGCGCTGAGCCCCGCAGGCCCGGAGCCGATAATCGCGATCCGATACCGCTCGGTCACGCGTTCACTGTTCCCCCTGCGGCGGCCCACGACGGCCTTTGCGGCGCGCTCTGCGGACCTTATGGCGCGAACCCGAGATTCTACTCTATCAACTTGATCGCGCGCGGCTAGTGCGCGCCGCAAAAAACGAGGGGCTTGAGCGATGGACAATGCGCGGATCGGACAATGGGCGCTGGGTGCGGCAGCCGTGATCGCGCTGGCCGCGATCGGCATCGCCGTGACGCGCGACAATGACGCCGAACCGCCCGCGCCGGCTCCGTCCGCTCAGGCAAACGAAACCCCCGACCAGGCGATCGCCAAGCTGGAAGCGCGGCTGAAGGCCAACCCGCAGGACGTGCAGGGCTGGCAGTTGCTCGGCTGGGCCTTTTTCGAAACCAGCCGCTTCGCCGAGGCGGCCACCGCCTATCGCCGGGCGACCGCGCTCTCGCCCGGCAATGCCGAACTCTGGTCGGCGCTTGGCGAAGCGCTGGCGCTGTCGACCGACAAGCGCGAATTGCCGGGAGACGCGGCCGAGGCGTTCCGCAAGGCGATCGCGATCGATCCCAAGGATCCGCGCGCACGCTATTTCCTGGCGGTCGGGAAGGATGTTGCCGGCGATCACCAGGGCGCGCTCGACGACTGGTTCGCGTTGCTCGGCGACACGCCCGCCGGCGCGCCATGGGAGGCCGATCTGCGCCGTACCATCGAGGAAGTGGCCGCGCGCGAGAAGATCGATATCGCCGCACGGCTGGCGGCGGTGAAACCCGCGCCCGCGCGAGCCGGCTCGCCCTCGGTCGCAACCGCCGCCATCCCGGGCCCGACGCGCGAGCAGATGCAGGCCGCGGCCGCCCTGCCCAAGGGTCAGCAGGACTTGATGGTCCAGTCGATGGTCGACGGGCTGGAAGCAAAGCTCAAGACAAACCCGGCAAGCCCCAAGGGCTGGATCATGCTGATGCGCAGCCGGATGACCCTGGGCGAGACCGCGCGCGCATCCGCCGCCTGGAAATCCGGGGTCGCCGCCAATCCGGGGGCCAAAGCGCAGATCGACGAGGCCGCACGCGCGCTGGGGATTCCGGGGAGCTGACCCCCCAGCCCGAACGGGAGCGGTCAGTCCCTAACAATCAACCTTCCGGACATCGATCACCCGGTCGATCAGTGCCTCGTCGGGCATGATCATGCCGTCGAGCATCAGCACCGCCAGGCCATGGACGAGCGCCCAGGAATGCAATGCGAAGAGCTTGGCCGCTTCTGCTCCGCGCTCCTTGGCGACCAGACGGACCGCATTGTCGCGCAGCAGCCGCATCGCGTCGTCGGGCGCCGCATCCCAATTCACGGGATCGCCCTTGCCCTTCGAAAAGATCAGTCGGAACAATCCCGGATTGGCCAGCGCGAAACGAACATAGGCGCGGCCTGTCGCATTGAATCCCACCACGCCGCCACCCGCCGCATCCGATGCGGCAATCTGCGCCGCCGCCAGGCGCTCGAGCCCGGCATCCGCCAGCGCGTGGAGGAATGCATCCTTGTCGGGGAAATGGCGATAGATCGCGGTCGCGCTCACGCCCACCGCGCGTGCGGCCTCACGCAAGCCGATATCGTCGGCGCCGCGTTCCTCGACCAATTTCAGCCCCGCCTCGATCAGCGCGGCCCGCAGATCGCCGTGATGGTAGCTTTCGCGTTTCGATGTTGACACTGTTATCATCAAGCCCTATGTGAACAGCATAAACATTGGACGAGGAGATCCGCCATGGCAAGCGCCGTCGAAACCGCGATCAGGTCCGTCGTGACCAAGGGCATCACCGTACTCGCCGATTACAACCGCAAGCGCATGCCCACACCGGATGCGCCCAATCCGTATCTGACCGGCATCCACGCCCCGATGACCGAGGAACTGACGATCGAGGACCTGCCCGTCACCGGCACTATCCCGCCGGCGCTCGACGGCCGCTATCTGCGCATCGGCCCCAATCCGATCGCGGCCGATCCGGCCTCGCACCACTGGTTCATCGGCGACGGCATGGTCCACGGCCTGCGTATCGAGGGCGGCCAAGCCCGCTGGTACCGCAATCGCTGGATCCGCTCGACCCCAGTCGCGCAGGCGCTGGGGGAATCCGCAGCCCCCGGGCCGCGTCGTGGCCATGGCGATACGGTCAACACCAATGTGCTCGGTTTTGCCGGCACCACCTGGGGGCTGATCGAGGCGGGCGGATATCCCGTCAAGCTGGGCGAGACGCTCGACACCCTGGCCTATGACGATTTCGGCGGCACACTCGCCGGATCGTTCAGCGCGCATCCGCATCTCGATCCGCTGACCGGCGAGATGCATGCCATCTGCTACGACGCCACCGATCCGGGCACGATCCGCCATGTCGTCGTCGGCGCGGACGGCACCGTCGTTCGCCAGGAGCCGATCGCGGTGCGCGACGGCCCGTCGATCCACGACTGCGCGATCACCGCGCGCTATGCGATCATCCTCGATCTGCCCGTCACCTTCTCGATGAAGGCGCTGATCGGCGGCCACCCCTTCCCCTATCGCTGGAACCCGAACCATCGGGCACGCGTCGGCCTGTTGCCGCGCGACGGCGGCGGCGACGACGTGATCTGGTGCGACGTCGACCCCTGCTATGTCTTCCATGTCGCGAATGCCTATGATCTGCCCGACGGCCGCGTCGTGCTCGACGTCGTCGCGCACGAGACGATGTTCGCCGAAAGCGTGCACGGCCCCGACTCCCCGCGCAGCGCATTCGAGCGCTGGACGATCGACCCGGCCGCGCGGACCGTCGAGCGCAGGGTGATCGACGCCCATCCCCAGGAATTCCCGCGTCCCGACGAGCGCCGTTTCGGCCAGCCCTATCGCTATGCCTATACGATGGCGCTGCCCGACGAGCCTGCGGTCAATTTCTCGGGCGGCACGCATCTGATCAAGCACGATATGGAGCGCGGCACGCGCCAGCTCCACGACTTCGGCGAAGGCCGCTTTCCCGGCGAGTTCGTCTTCGTGCCTGCGTACGCCGACAGCGCCGAGGATGAAGGCTGGCTGATCGGCCTGGTGATCGACCTGCCCCACGAGACCACCGATCTCGTCATTGTCGATGCGCAGGATTTCGACGGAGCACCGGTCGCGAGCATCCGCCTGCCTCACAGGGTGCCGCCGGGCTTTCACGGCAACTGGGTGCCAGCGCAGGGATAAGCCCCCCTTCCCACCTC